>JBKHFZ010000175.1:0-5589 GCA_046539925.1 Spirochaetaceae bacterium | reverse complement strand
AGACGGCGGTGGAAACTTTTATGGGTAAGAAGGATGTGGTGCGGAAAGTGGTCGAGGGGCATATTACAAAAATAGAAGGGCACCTTTCTGCTTTGGAGGAATCCTTGAAGAGTGGAAAAATGGAAGAGGTAAGGGAATACGCCCACTCGATAAAGGGGGGCTCCCTTAACCTGGAGATCCGCCGCCTCGGGCTTACCGCCGCGGACATGGAAGAAGCGGGGTCCGACGGAGACAGCGAAGAGGCACACCGGCTTCTCCCGATCCTCAAGTCGGAGTACGAAGAGCTCAAAAGAGTACATCGGGAAATTCTTGGGGACGGAGAGGGAGCTTAAAAGGCTTCTGCCGGCTCATTCACATTATCTCCCATAATGGGGCTTCTTTCAAACACTATCTCTTCGTAGCCCCCTTCGGAGAGCAGGGAGCGGATATAGCTGCGGGCCCTCTCCTCGGCTCTTTTGAGTATACCCTCTTCGATAACCCGGGGGCGAATCCTGCTCTCTACGTAGCGTGTTATCCCCCTCCACTCGGAGGCGGTAACCTCCAGGTCCGGATAGTTGTACTCTTCGGAGGTCTCATCCTGAAGGATAAACTCTGTTATTTCTGTTTCCGGTAGAGATACGACAACACTTTTTTTGCCGGACCTCCTCTCCGTTATTATCCTGATTGGCGGCTGTTCCGTGGAGTCTGCCCCGGAAGCGGGGTCCCAGGGGGACTCTTCCAGGTTGAATCCGGCCTTTATGCGGGTGGTAATAACTGCAAAGTCCCGGGATTCGGGGCCCACATCCATCCCCATCTCCACGCACAGGCGGTAGAGTTCGACCTCTTCTGCCCCTTCAGGCTTTTCGGGCTCTCCGTCTTCAAGCTCTTCGGCAGACCGGGAGAGGGAGTGCAGGCGGTTATAGTCGGTATCCGCCGGAAAAAAGTCGTAGGGGAAAACGGTTCTGTAGGTGTACTCTACAGTGGAGAAGAGAAAGACAGGCCTTACCTCCCGGAGGAGTGAGCGGGATTCGGAGGTAGTCTTTTTTGTGCCGAGGGAGAACTCCGGCAGTAGGGGGATGGAGAAGCCCGGTATTAGAGAGGCCCCCGCGGCTGCTATACCCGCAATAAGAGTCGCGGCGAGCAGCGGCGGCGCGACAGAGATTAGAATTTTCTTCGGAATACCCGAAAACACGCTAATCCTCCTCCTTCGGATCTCGAAAATAGACATATCCTCCGTCGATTTCCAGGGAGCTGAGGATGTTTTCTACAAGGGCTTGAGCACGGGCGGCGGATATGTCGAGAATGCCGTTCTCCAGTGCATCCTGAAGGGTCTGCTCCTTGCTGTGGTCTATTTCGTCGTAGAACTCGAGACGGGAAAAACGTCCCCCAAACTCCCTGGAAATATATTGGCGGATGGAGGATTCCTCGGCGTCTACGAGGAGAATCTCAGGAGGGGGGAGGCCTATTCTCATTCCACCTGCGGCAGCGGGGGTGACGGTAACTCCTTTTGTGAGGTCGATTCCCGCCTGGACGGTAATATCGATAGAGAAGAGAAGTCTTTTGTCGAGATGCTTTATCCAGAGAAAACGAGCTTCCTCGCCTATATAGATAATGTTGTGGTAGATGTGTTCGTATGTGGGAAGTTCGAGGATCGACCGGACACTGCGTTCTACAAGAGCAGGGGAAGCCGGAGGATCTTTTTCTGTTAATGCCTTTTGCAGTGCACCCGCGTTATATACTGCCAAACCCGCGGCAGCGGTAATGAGGAGGGATAAAGGGAGAATCCAACTTACTTTTCCATATTTCACCTGCTATTAAGTCTAATAGGGTGTGGGACGGTGTCAACTATTTTTCCGTTTTTCCTCAGCGCTATAGGGCTAAAGCCTCCTTGCCCGGTGGCGCTCTATTGCCCACTCGGTGAGGTTCCGAACGCGGCGGTCCGGGTCGTTGCGCAGCTCTTCGAGCAGTTCCATCCCCTTGTCCGAGTCGAGCTTGTCCAGGGCTTTTATTACATAGGAGCGGACGTCCCCGTCGGGATCCTTGGCGGCAAGTACGAGCCCGCGGTAGGCGTTTTTTGTACCCACATGGGAGAGAAAGGCCGCAGCTTCGCGTCGTACAGAGGCGTCTCTGTTGTTCAGATGACGGATCCGGTTATCCACCGAGCCGATGTGTTCGAGAATCTCTATGGTTACGTCTCTTAGAGAGGAGTCGAGGTCGAAAACGAGCGATTCGAGTACTGTCTCGGAAGACTCTCCCATGGATTTGAGTGCCTGCACGAGGAGATTTCTCACACGGCTGTCCTCTTTTTTAATGTGGGAGAGGATCTGCTTTATCATCGAGGTACTGTTCTTTTTGGCAATTGCCTTAACTGTCTCGTTTTCCAGTTCCTCCTGGTTTTTTAGAACGGAAACAAGTATATCCACCGATTTAATGTCCCTGCTTTCTGCGAGCCCCTCCAGGGCGGATATCTTTACAGGAGGCAGCTCCGATGTATCCTCGAGAAGCTCTTCCACCGATGTTCCCAGTTCGGAGGCTGCATGCGCGGCAATAGCCCTTGCGGTGTGGACCCGTACCCTGTGCACCGGATCGTGGAGCAGGGAGAGGACCGAACGATGGTCCTCCTTCGAGCCGAAGGTAACCAGTTTCCAGGCGCAGGCGCTGCGGACTTCCGGGTCCGGGTCTCCCAGGGCCGTAATTAACTGTTCCCTAAAGCGGGAGAAATACTCCCGGGGAAGAGAGGAGATGATACGGGAACGTATTCTCGAGTCGCTGCTGGAAAGGAGAAACTCCACCCGATCTATGTAGGTCTCTCTGTTGTTGGACGAAATAAGCTGTGCATACCTGTGGGCCTGGGATATCGAAAGCAGGGGGAGGTGTTCGAGGAGGTGCTGCATCGTGTAGGGCAGCTTGAGCTCACAGAGAACTTTTAAGGCCTCCTCCTGAACTACGGGGTGGACTGTATCGGTTTTTGTTTTGATAATTTCGAAAAGATAGGGCAGGGTAAAGGACGGATCGATTCTGGCAAGCAGAGCCCTGAGGGATTCCTTGGAAGAGTAGGCGGGGGTAGAGAGAAAATCGATAAGAGTGGAGATAAACACGTGGGCCCGCCCTGTGGGCAGGTTATCGAGGATCTCCTTGTGCATTCCCGTGTCTCCCCTCCTCTCGGAGAGTTCGTGTGCTACGAGATGGAGCGCGGTATCATCTCCGCGAGTACAGGCGCAGAGAAGGGCGTTTTTATACACCTCCCTTAAGGGAGCGGTATTTTTCTGTCTCTCTTCGAAATTTCGCACTTTTTGTATGAGGGTAGTGATGTGTTTTCTGTCGCCGTATTTCGAAAGAATCTTTGCGGCAAGAGTAAGGGTTCCGGGATTGGAGGTCCCTTCCAGGGCGGAGAGAAAGCCGGTGCAGTGAACCTTTGCCGCCCTGAGCAGGAGCTCATTGGCTCTGTCCAGGGATGTACTGTCTTCGTGAAACACATCCACGAAGAGCTGTGTGAGAGAGCCTGCTTTGGAGAGAAGTCTTGCCGCCTCCATGGTAAGCTCTTCATCGCCGGAGTCGAGAAGGGTAAAGGCAAATAGTCTGTCCTCCTCGATGGCGGGGTTTAAGAGTTCGGCAAGGTGAAGTTTCTGAACATAGGTGAGACTGCTGGGAATGGAGTACATATCGGAAAAATCCCTTTCCAGGCGCATCCGTGCGCTCTTTCTTACATGGTACTCCGGATCGTCGAGGAGTAGAGATGAAATTGCGTGGTAGAGCCTCTCTCTTACCTCGCTGCCTGTCTCCTTACCGGTTTCCGCGGAGTCTGCATCTTCTGCCTCTGCTTGTGTTTTTGCCTCAGGTGGACAAAAGAGTTGTGCTCCATTTTCCCTCACCCTATAGGATGTGTCGGAGAAGGACTCCCAGAGCGAACGAACCGATCTCTCATCGGAATCATGCACAAGGATCCTGTATGCAAACCATCTGCTTGTCCATTCCTGGTCTCCGGTCATCTCGTAGAGTTCCTCTTTTAGATCTCCATACGCCTCGAGGGCCATCTGCCCGTCAAAGGGGCTTCCCCCGCAGGAGCGGGCTATGCTTCTCATGATCATAAACTCCCCGCTCTTTTCCATCCATTCTCTTAAAAGCGGGCGGAACTGCTTTCTCTTCAGGGAGATTCGGAAGCAGGGAAAGAGACTCTTTTCCGGAGAGTAGGAGAGGCATCTCTTGAACAGACGTCTAGTCGGTTTTCTCGTAAGCTTATCTATCCAGTAGTCGTCTAGATTGGAGATTACGACAAAATTTATGCCGTATCTCTGGGAGAGGTTTTTTAAGCGTCTGAAGTGTAGAGACAGAAGCCTCTTGGAAACTTTAAACGAGCAGGAAGATCTAAAGGCCGGGTGAAGCTCGGCGCATGCCCTGGCCTCTTTGTCAATTTTTTTGCCGGTAATATGGCGATACAGGATAAGTAAAAGCAGCAGAGCCGCAACTGAGGCGGCTGCCGTGATCCAGTATGCATTAAGGGAATCGGCAAGGGTGTAGTAGTTTTCCATCAGTCTCCTCCTCGATTTGCACGGATAAGGGCGGCAAGTTCTTCTATAAGTTCGATATGAGTTCCGCTGTAGTGGTAAGGGAGACGACTGTTGAGTACCAGTATTCCCCGCTCACCAGGTGATGTTTCCGTATATATTGC
Source organism: Spirochaetaceae bacterium (assembly GCA_046539925.1). Taxonomy (GTDB): domain Bacteria; phylum Spirochaetota; class Spirochaetia; order DSM-16054; family Sediminispirochaetaceae; genus CAYFVU01. The sequence continues at coordinate 941 of JBKHFZ010000175.1, read as the reverse complement.
AAGGGCGGATACGCTCGACGGGTCTATAAGAAGTTCCGGAAAGGGGCCCTTCGGGGTAAGCTGAACCGCCGCCCTGTCGTTGTCCAAAAGGATTTCCATGCAGCTTCCCGTGGCGGGGATCCTGCGGGGCAGAGCTGTACCACCTCTTCCGGCGGAGAAGGTAAGCCATGTTGCCCTTCCGCCGTTTTTATTGGTGCTTTTTTTCGGGAAGAGGTAGAGGGCGGCGGAATCGGAATTGCTTATTCCCGCGGCGGTTTCACAGAGCTGCTCCCCCCTGGTTTGGGAGCTCCCGGAACTGCAGTTTATCCTGAAGAGTCGCAGGAGTGTGCGGTAATCTTGCGCGTTAGATACCATTGGAAACTCCATCGGGTTTGTTGTCCGGGGCTTCATCTATCATCTCCCTCAGCATAAGGGCGTTTTTTACGGCCTGCCCTTTGTGATGGTTGTTAAAGGCTATAAAGAGCCTGGTGCTCCCATTGAGTATACTCCGGAGGAGGGGAAGAAACTCCTGCAGCTCCTGTCTGCTGTAGAGGTAGTCGTAGCGGCTTGTGTTGTCCCCGGTCCACCAGTTATCTTCGTTTCTGCCGTGCAGGCGCAGATAGGCGTATTCCGAGGTAACCGTGTTCTCGGGTTGTGGGAGGTTGCGGAGTTTTGGAGTGTCGGTAATTACAAATCCGATACTTCGGTCTGCCAGTTCCTCCCGGACCGACTCCTTTATCCACTCGGCGTTTCTGAATTCTGTGAAGAGGGGAAGGGTGTGGGCTTCGGCGGAGGTGGGAGAGCCTTCGGTTGCCCCGCCGCTTCCGCGGGCAAGACTGCTGCCTCTGTTGGCGAGTCGGCTGCAGAGCTCGGCAAGATATGTTCTGTTCTCCCGGGTGTAGTGAAAACTGTAGGGAAACTGCAGCAGCACTCCCGCGAGGCACTCCCCCTCCACAAGGGGA
>JBKHFZ010000174.1:0-5643 GCA_046539925.1 Spirochaetaceae bacterium | reverse complement strand
AGAAGTTAGCATATGTTTCTTTATTTCTTTCTGTTCAAATTTGTGTTACGAGCCATAAAGAATGACGTCAATTAAGGCAAACACTTCATCTCTAACCCGTGGCAGGTCATTGAGCAGGTGATGATAACCGTCTTCTATGAAGTGGACCTTTGTCCGGCTGAAGGCTTTTTCTATTAAAGGTATACTGTATTTCCAGTCTACTACCGTGTCCTCGGTCCCCTGAATAACGTGAATGTCCGTACTTTCTCCTTCTTTCCGGCCTGGTGTAGTCTCACTGGATGATGCGAGAGACTGGGAAGAGCGCTTTTCCGCATACTCTTCGAACTGCTGTTTCCATGCCTTTAGTGCATCTACCCAGCTAAATGGTACCTCCTCCGGCTGCAGGGGGTCTTCTCTCATGAGTTTGATGTAGTCTTTGTCTCTGCTCGATCCGCCGGATCTTCTGAAAATTGTAGAGGTAAACGGCCGAATAAGAGTCATTCCGAATTGTGACAGATGCCAAAGGTAGGAACGCACCAACGGTGCAATAAGAATAGCCTTGTCGAACAGCTGTTCTTCCTTCATGAGGGTATCCAGGATGGCACTGCAGCCTGTACTGTGACCAATTGCAATATATGGAGCCGGGGTTAATTCAGGCACTGCTCTTAGCATGTGTGTCAGAACCTCAAGGCTCATGCTGTAGTGGGAGAAGCTTTGTATATCCGCACGGGGGCCGGAAGATAATCCGTGACCCGGCAGATCGACGGCGGCAACTTGGTAGCCCTTTTGTCGTAGAAAGCGGATAAGCCGGAGGTTGGTGAGACCGTGTTCCAGATACCCATGCACTATAACCACCGTACCCTTCGGCCGCGTATCTCCGGGAGAATCACTACTGGAAAGAAAGAGATTTACCGCAAGAGTCCGGTCATGCAGGGAGACTTGAGAGAGGGCGTGTAGTGTTTCTGGAATAGGAGGACCGTAAAAAGTGGCATAACGGAAAAGAGCCTCCTGCAGTTCCGTCTTTGCAGCGGCGCCGCGGGCAGAGGGCTCTGTAATAAGCAGACAATGCTCCGGTTCCTGGTTAAAATCCTTTAACTCCTCTAATGCAGGTTTTAGGGAAGTATTCTCCAGGGCATTAGATATACGTGCTATGTCCCGGCTGCTGAGTTCCGGTGGTTCGGCCGAGAGGGGGTGGAGAAACAGGAGGCCGGAGAAGCACATAAAAAAAACCCTCGCAGCCAGATGTGTCGGCATGCTTAAATATAGCCTATACACGGCATTCATTTCAAATAATGGTAGTGAAAATAGTCGAAGTGCTCAAGGCGGGGCCCGGAAAATTGGAAAAACCCGGCTCAAAAATCGGCAAACATCAAGCTCCCCTATCTTTACAGCCTGCAAGGGCTGTGGACAGCCGTTTTTTAGTGCGGTATAAAAAACCTTAAGTATACTATTGAGAAAATAGCCGGTTACACAATTTTTGCCGTTTCGGTTGCCTCACAGCGACATGACGTAAACTAACTGGATTAACCGTTGTGGCCTAAAGAAAAAAGAGATTGTACTCATAGAATGTGAGGTCTATAATATTTTTAATGGCAAGGGCGGCATGGGTAGATAAATTGTCGAATATACTCTTCTGGGATGTAGACCGCAATTCTGTAGATCCCGAAAAACACATTCGCTGGATAATTGAAAGGATTCTGGAAAAAGGAGATTATCAGGATTGGGTAATCCTAAAAAATAGTGTTACAAAAGAAGAAATGCGGAAAGAATTTGAGAGATTAAGGGTTGATCCTAAAGCAAAAAATTTTCTAAAGCGGTATATACATGACACTAATCAAACACCCCGATAGTGTTGACCCGGCTTTGATAGACCTGCTCGGCTGCGTGATGGGGCAGTCGAAACTGGAGACCTTTGTGCTCGGGGGTGGAACTTCACTCTCCCTTCGTTTCGGTCATCGCTCTTCTGATGACCTGGACTTCTTCTCCGAGCAGAAGTTTGATACAAATGTTCTGCAGAGCAATTTCTTTGAGCTGTTTCCGGGGTCTCAAATTCTAAACCGGACTACAGGCAGCCTCTGCCTGGTTGCGCGGGATATCAAGATTGAATTCTTCTATCACCCTTTTAAACTGCTGCAGGAAATAGACAGCGGCGGACAATTCAGGTTTTTATCACTGCCTGATATCTCAGGGATGAAGATAAACGCGGTTACAAACCGGGGTTCAAAAAAAGATTTTATCGACCTCTACCTTCTGCATACAATAGGAATCTCCATTGCCGATAGTCTTCAACATTTCTCGGATAAATATAACGGGAACAAGCTGCTTGCCCTCCGCAGCCTGTTGTGGTTTGAAGACGCGGAGAAAGAACCGGACCCGCTGCTCTTAAACGGCTGGTCGTGGGAGTTTGTAAAAGAACGGATTGTCGAACTTGTGGACCCTATTATTAGATGATGCAGTATTAAAGTAAACGTATCCGTGCCTCACAAATTTCTTTTTCCCCAAAGGGGGGAGCGCAATAGCCCGCCCCCGGGGGCCGGCGGAGCGGAGGAGCGGAGCCGGCGGGCGGTGGGAATGACAAGCAGTTTTGACCCCTCCTTTCGGCAATTAATTTTGACCCAGGGCGAAGGCCGCCCCGGGGAGCCCCAGTCTGGGCCACGGCGGCTATGGAGCGCGGGGGCCCTCCCCCGCCCGGGTAAAGAGACGTATGTGACTTTACATTCTGCCTGAGGCGAGCTCTATTGCGTCGACAATTTGCTGGTAGCCGGTGCAGCGGCAGAGGTTGGTCTGGATTCCCTTGCGGATCTGCTCGCGGGTGGGGGTCGGGTTTTTCTGAAGGAGGGAGTAGGCGGCAAGCACCATGCCGGGGGTGCAGAAGCCGCATTGGATTGCCCCCGCGTCTATAAAGGCCTGCTGGATGGGGTGGAGTGTGCCGTCGGGGCCTTCCAAACCCTCGATGGTGGTTATCTCTTTGCCGAGGAGCGCGGAGACTTTTGTTATGCACGAGCGTTTTGCCTTGCCGTCGATGAGGACGGTACACGCTCCGCAGGCGCCGGTACCGCAGCCGTTTTTTGTACCTGTCAGTTCGAGTCGTTCCCGCAGGTATTCGAGCAGGGAGATTTCGAGGTCCTCTTTTTCGACCGCCCTGGCAGTTCCGTTTACTATGAGTTCCTGCGGCTCTTCTGTTTTTGTGTGCATGTTTTTATCCGCCTTCATTACTCCAGATCCTCCGGCTTGATGTGTATGGGAAGCGTGGTAAAGCGTTTCCCCGTGGCCCGGTAGAGTGCGTTGGCAATTGCCGGGGCGATTATCTCGAGGGCGGGCTCTCCGATTCCCTTGGCGCCAAAGGCGGACTGGGGGTCGTAGTTCTCTACAATAATCCCCGTTATCTCGGGCATATCCATTGCCTTGGGTATGCGGTAGGAGTTGAGGCTCTTTGCGCCTATTCTCCCCTCCTCCAGTTTGAGGTCTTCGAAGAGGGCCATCCCCACTCCCTGGGCTATTCCGCCGTACATCTGTCCCAGTACCATTGCGCGGTTAACCGCCTTTCCCACGTCGTGGGCGGCGACGATATTCCGCAGCTTTACCCTGCCGCTCTTCTTGTTGACGGTAAGCTCCACCGCCTGACAGCTGTAAACGTAGGTAAAGTAGGCGTCCCCCTGGCCTATCTCCTCGTCCCAGGAGACATCCGGCGCCTGAAAGGCGCCGAAGGCGTAGGGATAGACTCTCTTGAGAAAGAGCGCCCCCATCGCCTCGTCCCAGCTCATCCGCTCGCGGCTCTCGGGGCTTTCGAGGCCGTCGTTTTTGAACTCGACTTCTTCGGCGCTGCAGCCGAGCTCGTCGCAGAGGTGCTCGGCCATGAGTTTTTTCAACTTTTGCGCGGCTATGGTAACGGCGCTGCCCCCCATAATTGTACCCCGGGTGGCCACCGTAGTGCCCCCGTCGGGGATGTTGCTGGTGGAGGGTCTTTTATAGCGTATTCTGTCCAGGGAAATTCCCAGCTCCTCGGCGAGGATTAGCATCATTACCGACTCGGCGCCCTGGCCGTTCTCGTGGATCGCCGTCTCCAGGAGGATCGAGCCGTCGAACTGGCAGTTGACAATTGCCGAACAGAAATCCATCCCCTCGGCGCCGAGGCTCGAACCCCGGTAGCTGGTGGCCAGCCCGATTCCGTAGAGTTCGTCGGGGCTTTCTGGGCCAGGGTCGCCCTCGGCTTCGGCGGCGGGGCCGGAGTCACCGTCGGCGCTTTTGTGTGCGGCGCCGTAGCTGCAGCGCTCGAGCTTCTCCTCGAAGCCTATCTCCCCGGCAACTCTGTCCATTACCGCCCCGAGGCTTACCGTGTGGGTGTCGAGCACCTGTCCGGTAACCGTCTCCCCCCCCTGCTGCACCATATTGAGGTGGCGAAACTCCAGGGGGCTTATTCCCGCTTTTTCCGCGCAGATATCCGCGAGCTGCTCCACCGCAAAATTGACCTGCGGGGCGCCGAAGCCCCTCATCGCCCCGCCTATGGGGTTGTTTGTGGCTGCGCTGAGAACGTCGGCCTTTACATGGTCGAGGGTGTAGGGGCCGCAGCACTGGGCGGTGGAACGCCAGTTGACCCAGGGGGTTACCGAGAGATAGGGGCCGGAATCGGCTACCATCCTTATCTCCGCGGCTCTGAGCCGGCCGCTTTTGTCCAGCCCCCAGCGATAGTGGAGCCGGTAGGCGTGGCGTTTATAGCTCTCCCGGATAGACCACTCCCGGGTATAGGTAAGCTTGGCCGGCCTGCCCAAAAGACGTGCGACCAGGGCCGCCCGGGCGCATACCAGCGCGGCGGTGTCGTCCTTTCCGCCGAAACCGCCCCCCACGGGAGGCTGATACACCTCTATGTTGGAGAGGGGCTCTCCGAGAATGGCGCCGACAAACCGGCGGGTGCTGAAGGGGTGCTGCATGCTCCCGTAGACTTCTATTACCCCGTCCTGGCGGGGCACGCAGACAGCCGACTCCGGCTCCATGTAGGCGTGCTCCACGGCCTGGGTGGAGAACTTCTCCTCCACCACTATTTCGCACTCCCGCATCTGCGCCTCGGCGTCTCCCCTGCGCATTTTATGATGGTTTACCAGGTTGCTTTCGGATATCTCCCGCACCGCCGGGCTCTCCGGTGTAAGGGCTTCTTCGGGGTCTATTACCGGCGTAAGGGGGTCCGCCTCCACTTTTACGGCGGCTGCCGCCTCCATTGCCTGGGAACGGGTCTCGGCGGCCACAAGGGCGACCACATCCCCCTCGAAGTTGATCTTCTTCTCGGCGAGGATGCAGTAATCCTTGTCTATCTGGCCGAAGCGCACACTACCGGGTATATCCTTTGCCGTGATAACCCGCAGTACCCCGGGCATCTTTTCCGCTTCCCCGGTCTCCACCCTCAGGTTATCCGCGTGGACGTAGTTTGAATAAACGGGTACTACATGAACCATCCCGTAAAAATACATGTCGTCGGTGTACTTTGCCCTGCCGGTTACCTTTGCGGCCGCGTCGTTTCTAAATACCGTTGTTTTGCCGTCCTTCGTTGTTCTGCCGTCCTTCATTGGCGCTCAACTCCCCCATGTGTATATTCCACCACGTGAATATTGCAACATTCTACAACACAATGTGCCTGACCACAAGGTTTAATCCACCCTTTACCCGGTTTTT
>JBKHFZ010000173.1:0-5733 GCA_046539925.1 Spirochaetaceae bacterium | reverse complement strand
CCCTCCCCGGCCTCCGATAGACTCCGTCCTCCCTTTCGAACCATGAGTGTTCGCGAGGCGTGTATCCGATACGCCGGAGTAGACCTCCTTGAAAACCAAAACCGCAAGACACTATTGCATACGGTGGAACAAAAGGGCCTCTGTCGTCCCGATCCCGACGAAAGTTGGGAGCAGCTCTTTAACCGCCTCCTCCTCGGCTACGTGGAGCCCTCGCTGCCCTCGGACACTCCTACGGTACTCTACGACTATCCCGCACAAATTCCGGCACTTGCAAAGCCCTGCAGCGACGGCCCCTGGCTCGAGAGGTGGGAGCTCTACCTCGGCGAGGTGGAGTTGGCCAACTGCTACACCGAAGAGACGGACCCCCGGCGAATCCGCTCTTTCTGCGAGAAGGAGTACGCTGTAAAAGCTGCCGGTGCCCGGGTCATGCCGGAGATGGACGAAGAATTTCTCTCTCTCTTCGAGGGAGAAAAGGCAGGAGGGAACGGCGGAGTACATAAAAACGCCCCAAGCAGAGCAGAAAAGCCGTATACCGCTTCCTTTCCCGATTGTTCCGGCACCGCCATGGGGGTGGACAGGCTTGTAATGCTGCTTACAGGGCGAACCTCCCTGGAGGGGGTGATTCTCTTTCCCTTTTCTGATATACTCCAGGGGAAGTAAACCACCACAGAGAAGACTACTCAATTCATAGAGGTACAATAGTATGGCAAAAGCTGGATCGCTCGAAAAAGGAATGGCAATCCTGGTAAAGGGACAGCCCTTTATAGTAGTGGAGAGGGAGTTTGTTAAACCGGGAAAGGGTTCTGCCTTTGTAAAGGCAAAACTCAAAAACCCGAACAGCGGACAGGTTCTGCGAGAGACCATGAAAACCCAGGACCAGATAGAGGAGATTCTGGTAGAGGACAAGGATTTTCAATACCTGTACTCGGACGGAGAGAATTACCACTTTATGGACACCGAGACCTACGAACAGTTTGAGATACCTGTTTCAACTTTTCCCGAATACCAGGAGTTGATGAGAGAGGGAGACACCTACACCCTCATAATGTGGGAAAGCCGCCCCCTGGACATCAAACTGCCCTTCAAAATAGTTTACACCGTCACCAAGGCGGAAGACGCGGTTAAGGGAGACACGGTAACCGGTGCCACCAAAGTTGTAGAAGTGGAAACAGGCCTCAAAGTCAAAGTTCCCATTTTTATAAAAGAGGGGGAGAAGATCCTGGTAAACACCGAGACAAAAGAGTACGTAGAACGGGTTAACCAGTAAAGTTCTTCTGCAGCATGGAAGCCTCCTTCGGTAACGAGTCAACTCCGCCTTTGGTTGAAAGATACAGCAATAAGAGGGTCTCCTTCAGGTTTAGCGGGGCCGATCTCCTGTTTGACCTCTCCCTCGCTCTCTTTAGCAGTTACGATATTGATGCGGGAACCAAGCTGCTCCTCAAAACAATGGCTCAGAGGATCGATTTCTCCCGGTGCCGAACAATCCTCGATATCGGCTGCGGCGTCGGCGTAATCGGCTTGTCGATCGCAAAGCGATATCCCCACATTCGGGCCTATCTGCAGGACAGGGACGCAATGGCGGCGGCATTTACCCGGGCAAACGCACGTCTTAACGGGGTGGAAAACTGCTCGGTTACTGCGGATATTGCCTTTCTCCGCCTTCCCGAAAACAGGTACGACATTATTGCCTCCAACATCCCCGCAAAAGCGGGGGCACCGGTACTCGAGCATATAGCGGAACACATGACAGCCCGCCTGTCCGGCGGCAATGAGGGCACCGCGGCTGCGGTTGTAGTAGACCCGCTAAAGAAGGAGTTCGGGGCGATGATAACCGATAAGGGTGGAGAGATTATCTACAGCGAGTCCACAAAGGAGTATACCGTCTACTTTTTCTCCCGCCCCTCCGGACACACCGAAAAAACACCGGCTCAAAACTCCACCATCTCCCCCAAAACCACCTACGCAAAAGCCACCGATGCCCCCCCCAGTCTCGAACATCCTGCACAATACAGCCTGCCCCGCGCCTACTTTCGCGCTTCCATCTCCCCGTCGTTACACGGGATCTCTTACACCCTCGACACGGTGTGGGGCTTAAAGAATTTCGATACCCCCGGTTTTCTTATCCAGCTCTATGCACAATGGGCGGTAAAGGCGGAAGCAGTAGAGACCCTGCTTGTCTGGAACCCCGGGCAGGGGCATATCTCCTCTATAAGCCTCAATTTGTGGAAAAACAGACTCCGCATCCTCGATCTTTCCGGAAGAGACACCCTTGCCCTGGCCGCATCCGCCCATAACCTGCTTTTTAAAACAGATACCGAGGTGTTTCCCGCAGCGGATTTAACGGAAACCGCAGCAGCGGCGCAAGTGCGGCAAAGGGAGAAATACGAACGGATAATTATCCCTCTGGAACATATACCCTCGGTAACAAGGGAAGCCGCTATATGGGAGGCCGCCGTGAGTCTGCTTGCCCAGAGGGGGGAGTTGCTGATAATAGGAAAAAGCTCCGACTTACACCCCTTTTCTAAAGGAGAAAAAAACTTTACTCTCAAGTTCAGTAAAAAGCACAAGGGCAACCGAATAATGCTTTTTCACTACGGCGGCAGGTAGCAAGTATAAAAATGAGGGTTTACACACTTTTAATAGAAAGAAGTTTGTCAAAACAGAAAGAATGTTATATTATACACAAAGGGCAGGTATATAAGAAATGAGAATAACTACAAAAGGCAGATACGCGCTCCGGGCTGTATTAAGACTTGCACGGGAAAACCATGAGAGACCCGTCTCTATTCGGGTGTTGTCGGAAATGGAGGACATCTCCCCCGAGTTTCTGGAACAGATTTTTTTCCGGATGAGAAAGAGCGACCTCATCAGCTCCACAAGGGGACCCGGAGGCGGTTTTATGATAAAACACCCGCTTTCGGAGATAACCGTGGCGGATCTGTTTGAAGCCGTAGGGGAAGAACTACACTTCAGCCCCTGCACAGAGGAGAACGAGGGTCCCTGCGGCAGAGAAGAGGTGTGCCCTGCACACAAGTTCTGGGAATACACCTACTCCCTTTTCAGACGCTATTTTGAACAGGTAACCCTGGAAGATATTGTAGAAGGCAGAAAGAAAGTACCCGATTGGTCCTGACTTTTTGCTTTAATTACCTAACCTGGATTCACAGCGGCTAATATCAGGCTCAAGACCGCATGTGAACATCCCGCTGCGGGAAGGGTATCTCGATGCCGTTCTCCTTTAAAGCACGCCATATCTCCACGTTGTTCCAGTGTCGGGCCTCAAACTTATCTATATTCCCCCGGACCCAGGTAAACACCACAAAGTTAATGCTCGAATCCCCGAACGCATCCAGGCGCACGGAGGGTTGTTTAGAGGGAACTCTATAGGGATTTCTCTCGGCTACCCCGACAAGTACGGACAAAACCTGATCCACATCACTCGAATAGGAGACTCCAATCTCGTTGGTTATAATAATTGAGGGGTCGTAATACGAAAGGTTGTGAACAACATCTCCCACCAAGTGGGAATTGGGAATTATGATACTCTCGTTTCTAATAGTGTTTATAACCGTGGAGATCATGCGGATCTGTATGATATCTCCTTCCAGCCCGTTTACAAGTATTCTGTCCCCCTCTTTTACCGGCCTGGTGATGATGATAATCAAACCGGCAAAAAAGTTGGAGATTACGTTCTGAAGGCCAAATCCGAGTCCGATTCCAAGGACACCAAAGACAACTGTAAGTGCGGACAGGTTGAGCCCTATAATCGACAAACCGATAATCAGCACCAAGACCATTACCGTATAACGCAGAAGGCTGGAAACGGAGAACTGCTGGGCCTCATCCAAACCCATACGACTTAGAAGGGAGCGGTTAATAATTCTTCTGGAAGCCTTACCGGCCCAGCTGGCAAGGTAGAATACAGGTATGGTAAAGAGAATCGTTAAAAAGGTTACCTTAGTCGATCCCGACTCTATAAGCGGCTGGTTGAGCACTGAATAGGCAATACCCAGATATTCGAGTATCTTTGCACCGAAGAGTCTGCCGATCAACACCAGGATTGCAAAAAAATAGAGAACCCGCATGCACAGTCGAAACCACCTCTTTACCTTCTCCTTTATCTCGTCTTGAAGCTTTGTTTTGTTTACCAGGCGAGAGCACCCTCCCAGCAACAACCTGTACAACAGCCCAAGAATAAAAAGAGGCAGTATCAATTCGAGAATAAGCGAAAAGAGTGTAAATGGAAGATCGACAACCCCCACCTTAAGAGGGGTAAAGAAGATGATGTCAAGCAGCTGCATAATATTTTTGTCCATAAAACTTATCTAACACTAAAATGCGTTATGTGCAAGCCTGTTTATTTTTAGGGAAGTAGATGTTACAGTGAAGTATGGACAGTGTTATCGAACAAGCGGTAAACATAATTTCCGAAGCTGCCTGGTGCACCGCCTTTACCGGGGCAGGTATTTCGGTAGAAAGCGGGGTTCCTCCTTTTCGGGGAGAGAACGGTTTATGGAACACATACGACCCATCCATTCTCGAACTGGATTACTTTTACAAAAACCCCGAGAAGAGTTGGCCCGTAATAAAGGAAATTTTTTATAGGCACTTTACAAAGGCCCAACCCAACGAGGCACATCTTCTACTTGCAAAAATGGAAAAAGAGGGCATTCTAAGGACTCTGATTACCCAGAACATAGACGATCTTCACTATCGCGCCGGCAGCCGCAACGTTGTGGAATACCACGGAAACTCCAGGCAGTTAGTGTGCACCTCCTGCGGCAAAAAGAGTGCCGTCTCCGAGGAGATAATCTCTGCCAACCCTCCCACGTGCGAATGCGGAGGAATCTACAAGCCCGACTTTATCTTTTTCGGCGAGTCCATTCCTTTCGAAGCTTTAGAAGAATCAGGCAAGGTGGTGGAAAAAACCGATTGCATGATTCTTATAGGAACCACGGGAGAGGTGTATCCGGCGGCAATGATTCCCTTTGAAGCTTCCCGCAGGGGGGCGACTATAATAGAGATCAACCCCCAGCCCTCAAACTATACGGAGGACATAACAGACATTCATATTCCCCGTAAAGCCGGAGAAGCAGGCAGGATTCTGCAAGAGGCCCTGGGATTGAAAGAGCCCCATTGACGGCATTGAGAAAAACAGCTTGGATTATCCGCTCGAATGCGTTAGAATTACCGTGTGAACAAGTATTTAGTTGTAGAAATAGAACATAACCGTTACGCGAGGTTTCTCCCCCTGGACAGTAAAGACAAGGGAGAACTCAATCTTACTACCCTGGTGGATAACCAGAAAAAAGCGGAAGTAAAAATATATATTGTCTATAAGGGAAAAAAGCAGCTTTTTCACACCTTCTCCGTCTTTCCCATTCCTCGTCAAAGAGCGGGGGAACCGAGACTCCTTCTCTCCGGCACATTCGACGGAGAGTACGCAGTACACCTTGCACTAAAGGTCAACGGAAAACTCTGGGCCTCCAAAGATCTCTCCGTGAGGAAGTATATACGCAGCAGAAAAAGCCTCCTTCCTGTTTTTCTTGTGCTGCTGCTCCTGGTCCTCGGCCTTGGTATTTTACAGCTTTCCCGCAGCTGCGACCCTGCAGTAGATAGAGAACACTCCTCCGCAGACGCCTCTACTTCCAGGCAGACAGACGACAAATCCTCCGAGGATAGAGAAGAAGCCGAGGAGGCTCCCGACAAGGAGGATATCGCAGCCGAAGATAG
>JBKHFZ010000172.1:0-5783 GCA_046539925.1 Spirochaetaceae bacterium | reverse complement strand
ATGGGGTGTTCGGCGTCAAAAAGTCTGCTAAAGGAGTATGGGCTGTTATCGCAGAAGCCCCGGTCTATACAGAAGTTGAGCAGTTTCCACCCTCCCCTCGAAGGGTCGTGCTCGTAGCGGCGGTAATCCTCCCAGTCTATGGGAAAACCTCTCTTTTCCAGGTCCTCCAGGGTGTGTATGTCCCGGCTCTGCTGCAGTTCTTTGTTGTATGCCAGCAGTTCCTGTACACTTCGGTCTTCCGTATCTATATCGTACCCGAGGATATGATAGATGCTTCCCTCCAGGGTGGTATCTATCTCCACGGCCTCGAGAAAATAGAGCTCCCTTTTTACCGCCTCCTCCCGAGCGCGGGCAACGCTCCCCGTGGAGTTGTGGTCGGTGGCGGCAAAGAGTTCGATTCCCTCTTTTTCCGCCTCCTCTGCAAGCTCTTCGGGTGTCCACACGCCGTCGGAGGCACGGGTGTGTATGTGTATGTCTACTCGAATATCGGATTTCACGCTCTTCTCCTGTGGGCTGTTTTTCTAGTGAGTAACTAAACCGGCTCTTTCTGTGGGTTATACCATATATTCCGCTAAAAGTGGAGAGGGCATAAATAAGGCGCTTACCCCCGGGCAGGGGAAGCGCCTTTCGTACACATAATTCGCCGGTAAGGGTAAAGCAGAGATATTCCGGCTCCTATTTCTGTTCTTTCTTCTTCTCTTCTATGAGTTCGTTCAGTTTTTTCTTCACAGCCGGGACCGAGCAGTCGGTGCTCATTGCGGCAACTTCGCCGTCCTTTGTATAGAATATTGTCATAGGCTCTACATCGCAGCTCAAACGGTCGCAGAGGGTCCTTCCCTTGTAGAGGTCTATTACATTGAGCTTGACCTCTCCGTCGTACTCCTCTTCTATCTCCTGCATGGTGGGCAGCAGTTCCCGGCTTGGGGCGTCTATTGCCGAGTACACGTAGATAAGACCGATCTTCTCTTTCTGCATAATCTGGTTGTGGAATACTTCGGTCTCGGTGATATGTTTCTCCGCTCTTACAGCAGCAATAGAACCGTCGCCTACGGCGGTGGCAACCTGCTTGAGGTACTTGTCCCTTACATCGCCGGCGGCAAATACCCCGCTAATGCCGGTCTCCATATTCTCGTCGGTCTCTACGTAGCCCTGTTTGTTGAGGGTGAGCACATCCTGAAATATCTCTGTATTGGGCTCGTATCCGATAAACTCAAAACAGGTCTCTACTTCCACCGGCTCCAGGTCGCCGGTTTTGAGATTTTTGAGAACCACCTTCTGAAGATGATCCTCCTCCCCCTCTTTGAGGTTTTCCTTTCCTTCAAAGGAGTCTACAATGGTGTTCCACTTAAACTCCATTACGGGATTGTTGAGCGCCTGGTCACGGGCAATTTCGTTGCAGTCCATTTTCCCTTCGTCGTGAATTACCGAGACAATAATTTTCTTCGCAAACTTCGAGAGGAACATCCCCTCTTCGATTGCCGCGTCGCCGCTTCCTATTACCATAACCGTTTTGTCGGTATTGGCGGCGGCGTCGCAGGTAGCGCAGAAGGAGATACCCTTGTCAAAGAGATAAGTCTCCTCGTTCTTTGCTTTTGTAGTCCTCGGTCGCCCCCCGCTTGCAACAATAACCGCCTTTGCTTGGTAGATGTTGCGGAAGGTTTCCACTATCTTTGTCTCTTCCGAAAAATCCACCTTTTTTACATCGGTAAGCTTGAAGGTTACTCCAAACTTCTCGGCCTGCTTCTTGAAAAGTTCCATAAGACCCAGCCCGGTGTTTCCTTCGGGAAAACCGGGGTAGTTCTCTATCTCGTTGGTGTAGGTAGCAAGCCCTCCTACCAAAGCTTTCTCTATAATGAGGGTTTTGAGGCGGGCACGGCCGGAATATATACCGGCTGTGAGCCCGGCAGCTCCCCCGCCTATTATCACTACATCGTACTCTTCACGTTTTTTCTCGCGCATTTAAATCTGTTCCTCCTGATTTTATAGATGAAACCCGATGCAGAGGTTCTTGCAAAATTAAATTTTGCAAGAACCTCAGAAGCCCACCTACATAAAAAATTTCACCAGCAGCTTGCTTCCCACAATCGCTCCGAGGAAGAGTGCTATACCGAAGACCCAACCGGAGAGGGAGAAAGAGGCTATGCCGCTGTAGAAGGCGCCGATATTACAGCCAAAGCCTATTCGAGCGCCGTAGCCCATAAGGAGTCCTCCAAGAATAGCGGCAATGAGCTGCTTTTTGGATTTGAGCTTTTTGAGCTTGAAGCCGGATGCGAGGAGTACCGCCAGCAGGGCTCCGATAATAATTCCGAGGTTTCGTATGCTCCCTCCATGACGGAAAAAGCCGCCCTCCAGGGTGGATTGGGCTCCTTCGCTGGAGAAGTAGTACCATTTGTCTACGGTTCCTCCAAAGGCCTCCCATATCCAGGCGCCCCAGTTGGCCAGGACACCGGAGACTCCCCAGGGATTGCCGGTTACGGCAAGGGTTACTATCTGAAATGTGGAGAGAAGCACTGCGCCGGTTACATACGGCCACGCTCCCTTAATCCACGATTTATAGTACTCGTTATCTTTTATTGCCAAAACGGACCTCCGCTTTCTACTTGGTTTTTTCGATTATAACTTCCCATTCGCCGTCGTCGATCTCCTCGACTTCGACGTTGTGGCCCTCTTTACGGGCCCAGTCGGGAACGTTTTTCATTGCGCAGCTATGGTCGATTTGAACGATAAGGACGTCGCCTACTTCGAGCTCCTTCAGTTTGTTCTGTGCCTTTACGAGGGGTACCGGACAAGCCTCTCCATAACAATCCAGTTCTACTTCCTGTGCCATATTAGTGCTCCTTTATAAAAAAATATTGTGTGACCCAACTCAAGATTGGGCTTCCTGGGTTTTTCTCTTTGCCCATTTGTCTGCGGCAATCCAGAGAAAAGCGATAATAAGCAGCTGAATAACAACTGCACCAATCCAACCGAATACATCGGGCAGGAAAACTTCCCGACCCTTCAGTATTACGTTGAGTTTCCACCAGCCGAAATCGTAGGCGCCCCAAAGGGAACCGACGATAAAGAAGAATAGAGAGATAAGCTGCATGGTAAAACCTTCGCCTACTCTCATTAGAGTTCCGGAGGCGCATCCCCCGGAGATAACCATGCCTATTCCGAAGATAAAGCCCCCCGCCAGAGTAGCAAGGCTCACCGGTACAACGTAACTCTGTCCCGGTATCGGAAGGCCGCGGAGATGTGCTCCGTACTTGATAGCTATGAATCCCAGAGAGGTAACGGCCAATGCAATAAGAATTGCCTTCGACAGATCCGTCCCCCCCGTAAGATAGGGGTCTCTCATAGCGGCGGTAAAACAGAAACGCGCTCTCTGGAGTATGTATCCAAAAGCAAGCCCTGTAATCCAGTAGAATCCCATCATTTCGTGAAAGCCGGCGAGAAAAATCCCGAAGGCCACCACAATAACCAATAAAGCTATACCGATAGGAAGCTGGTTCTTCTTTTTTTTCTTCCTGCCTCGCGAGCGGGAAGAGCGGCGAATACTGCTTCCTCCGGAGGACGCTGTCCCTGTAGTGTTTTCGTCACTCACGGTTATGAAACCTCCTTGCAATAGAGTTTATTTTTACCCCACTATATTATATTGTGCATTTTTTCTCAATAACAATATTACATAATATGAATATTTTTTTTTGTTGTGATAAAAAACACAGTTAAAAGCAGAAAAAGTTCTGTTAGTGTTTTTAAAGTGCCTGATAACTACTATTTGTTATTTAATATGACTAGAATAGTAAGCAGTGAGCCTCTTTCAAAATTATCATTTTGAAGAACCTCCCTAGGGGGTTCTGTTCTGTCGGGCGGCAGCTCGCCTCCTTCCCCTGCTCTCTTCTCAGCTTGACCAGCGTGGGCTTCCGTGGTATCGATAGGGTAATGAATTGTTACGACAGTATTAAAAAGCCCACTCTTCTTATCGATAGAGGGAGGGCACAGGAAAACATCCGCCGAATGGCCGAAAAAGCCCGACAGGAAGGTGTAAGGTTCCGCCCCCACTTCAAAACCATTCAGAGCGGAGAGGCGGGAGAGTGGTTTCGCGAGCATGGGGTGCAGTCCATAACGGTCTCCTCCCTCTCTATGGCTGGGTATTTTGCCGATTTCGGATGGAAGGACATTACTGTTGCCTTCCCCGTCAACACAAGGGAGGCGGATGCCCTCGCATCACTTTCGGAAGATACGGACCTGTCTATCCTGCTTCTCGATCCCTCCGTAGCCGAAGAGGTTAACCGCATAGTGCGTGCACCGGTGGGTGTCTTTATAAAGATCGATACCGGCTACGGACGTACCGGTCTTCCCTGGGACGATCCAGCGGCGGTGGTGGACCTTGCCGTACATATAACCTCTCTGGAGAGGCTGGAATTCCGTGGGCTTCTCGCCCATGCGGGGCATAGCTATCACATGCCTTCGGCAGCTTCCAGAAGAGAACTGTTTGACGAAACCGCCGGGCGTTTGAATACTCTTCGCGACGCCCTCCGCGGGGCGGGTATAGCGGAGTGTGAGATTTCGGTAGGGGATACTCCCACGGCAACAGCGGTGGAACACTTTAGGGGGGTGGACGAGATACGCCCCGGTAACTTTGTCTACTTCGACGCTCAGCAGTACCATATCGGTTCGTGCGGGGAGAGCGAGATAGCCGCCGTGGTGGCATGTCCTGTAGTAGCCGTCCACCCGGAACGGGGTGAGTGCATTGTATACGGAGGAGCGGTCCACCTCTCCGCTCAGTCGGAGCAGTATGGAGACGGGGAGAAGATGTACGGATACGCTGTGCCCCTTGCAGAATCATACGACTGCGGGGAGCGCAGCAGAGCCGGATGGGGAGCAATAGATGCCGGTTCTTATGTACGAAAGGTGAGCCAGGAGCACGGTGTGGTCAAATGCAGCAAAGAGCTCCTCGAGTCTCTCTCGCCGGGAGGCCTGCTGGGCATAATACCCGTCCACTCCTGTCTCGCAGTGGATCTGCTTGAGACGGCGGTGGACACCGCCGGTATACCTGTACCTTTGGGCCGTTTTTAACCATGAGGCATGCAGTACGCAACGGCGCCCTTATAAGAGAGGAGGAGGCGGTTCTCCCCGTTACGAGGAGGGAGGTCTTCTTCAACTTTAGCGTGTACGAGAGTCTAAAGGTTATAGGGGGGACCCCTCTGTTTGTAGGGGACCACATAGAGCGCTTTTTCGATTCCGCCGGCATTCTGGAGCTTTCCCACCCCTTTTCTTCAAAAGCGATAGAGGAGAGCATAGAAGCACTGGTTAAGGCTGACTCTGTGGAAGAGGGGACGGTTAAGCTTCTGCTGGTAGGAGGAGAAGAGCCCCTGTACCTTGTGTACACATCCCCCCTGGAAAAATACTCTCCGGAGCAGTACAGCGGAGGTATAAAGGTAATTACCTACCCGGGGGAGCGTGTCCTTCCGAGAGCGAAGAGCAACTGTCTGCTTCTCAACTACATGGCGGGCAGAGAAGCCGCCCGAAAGGGTGCTCTCGAGGCGCTGTTGGTGGACCGTAAGGGTATGGTTACCGAGGGTACGAGGAGCAATCTCTTTGGGTTTACCCCCGGAGGAGAACTGATAACTGCGGAGGAGGATGTCCTGTTTGGGGTTACTCGGAAGCATCTATTGGAAATAGCCTACAGTAAGGGTATAGATGTCCGCTTCGAAAAGATAGAGAAGAGAAAAATAATAGCCGGGGCCTACTCGGAGCTGTGTATCTCGAGTACCAGTATGGGAGCAATGCCTATAGCA
>JBKHFZ010000171.1:0-5822 GCA_046539925.1 Spirochaetaceae bacterium | reverse complement strand
AAAATAGGCATTATCGGCGGCAGCGGCTTGTACAAGATGGACAGCTTGAGCGAGGTTTCGACGGAGTACGTTTCGACTCCCTTTGGCGAGCCTTCCGGACCCGTTGTAGTTGGAAAGCTTGCCGGAAAGCGCGTGGCTTTTTTGGCCCGCCACGGGGAAGGACACGTAAAGAATCCCAGCGAGGTAAACTACCGGGCAAATATCTACGCCCTCAAGTCGCTGGGGGTGCGCTTTATAATAGGGATCAGCGCCTGCGGCAGCCTTCGGGAAGATTACGCTCCCGGGGATATCGTAATTCCGGATCAACTCTTCGACTTTACCAAGGGGAAACGGGAGATGAGCTTTTTCGACGGGGGTATCGTAGTGCACATCGCCTCCGATCAGCCTTTCTGTCCGGATCTCTCGAAAATCCTTCACGAGGCGGCCGCTTTCGATCAAAAGACCGTGCATGCCGGGGGAACCTTTGTCACTATCGAGGGGCCGCGGTTCAGCACCAAGGGCGAAAGCACCCTCTTCCGCCAATGGGGTCTGGATATTATCGGCATGACCACCAGCCCGGAGGCCTACCTTGCCCGGGAGGCGGAAATAAGCTACGCCACAATGGCCCATGTAACCGACTACGATGTGTGGCACGAGGAGCCGGTGAGCACCGAGATGGTAATCGAGACTTTTACCAAAAATATTGAGCATGCCCAAAAATCCATAGAACGGGCGGTGGAGCGGATAGACGAAGAGGCGGAATTTTCGGCTCATTCAGCTCTAAAGGGGGCCCTCATAACCAAGCCGGAAAAAATAGCCCCCACAACGCGGGCCCGGGTGGAGTTACTTATAGGAGGGTATCTGAAATAAGTTTCTTTTTTGAGAAGAAATTAAGAAGTAATATTTCTTTATGAGAAAGAAATATTATGGTATAATGTGGCTATGCAGGACCTTTTCAAGACAATAATTGCCGATTTTCATCAATGGAAGCTTCCCGGACCGATAACTCCCCGGGATCTCACCGTCCCCTTCGAAAGCGGGAAGATTATATCGATAATCGGGCCCCGCAGAACCGGGAAGACGTGGTATTTGTACTCGCTCATCGATAGACTACGAGATAGGGTGGACCCCACAAAAATTGTATACATCAATTTCGAGGACGAACGTATAGACATTGAGAAGAAAGATTTCCACAAGATTATCGATGCCTACCAGCAACTCTATCCTTCAGTGGATTTGTCGGAGGTCTACTTCTTTTTCGATGAGATACAGGAAGTAGAGGGGTGGGAGAAGTTTATCCGCAGAGTACACGATACGGTGAGTAGTAAAATTTGGATTACCGGGTCTTCTTCGCGATTGATGGGAAAGGAAATTGCATCCTCTCTGCGCGGAAGGGCTCTCTCTTTTACGCTCTTACCCTTCTCATTTCGTGAATTCCTTCGATATCATGGTGTGAATCCGGAAGAGAAATATGCGACACGAGAGAAAAACATACTCATTACCCACTTCGATACGTTTCTCCGGTGGGGTGGATTTCCGGAAATGTTCAATCTGGAAGACCGGATGCGAATTAAAACAATGCAATCCTATGTGGATGTGATGCTCTACCGTGATATTATTGAACGTCACGGACTAGGGAAAGTGCACCTGGTAAAGGACATGATGAAACGGCTCATATCGGGAAACGCAAAGAGTTTTTCTGTACACAAATATTACAAGGATCTCAAATCAAGAGGTATCAGCGTCGGCAAGAACACTCTTTACGATATGCTCGGGCACTTCGAGGATTCGTTTGCCGTAATAAGCTTGGCAAAATATCACGATTCTTCTGCAAAACAGGAGCAGTCTTCGAAGAAAGTCTACGTAAACGATCCATGTGTGTTAAGCGCATATCGATTTTCGAGCGCTCTCGATATGGGGTGGTACCTCGAAACCTTTGTGTTGTTGGAGCTGCTTAAAAGAGGGTATACTGTGTTTTTTCATTCAAACGGGTTCGAGACCGATTTTCTTGTGCATGACGGGGTCCGCATTGTTGGGGCGGTACAGACGAGTTACGAAATCAACGAGGAAAACCGTCGGAGAGAACTGCGAGGGCTGTACAAGGCTATGGAAAGATTTACTCTTGATCGTGGCCTGATTATCACCTATTCACAAGAGGAGATGTTTCGGTCGGAAGTGGGGGAAGTGGAGATTATTCCTGCCTGGAAATGGGCCCTGGATGATAAAACGTCGGCTTTAACTCGAAGCACTTTTTTTGACTAGTAAGTCTAGTTAGTATCACCCTCGAGCGGGCGGTGGCACACACCGATGCGCGAGGTCTCTTCGATTACCTTCTTTGACAAAAGTGTTCGCTACTGTTACTATTTTTTGTTTTTTGATAATATTTCACCCACCATGCAACTCCCATGGCCTGTTTAAGGTGCTGCAGGAGTAAGCTTTATGTGGGTAAATAGATTTTCCAAAACCTTAATTAGTTTTCGCATGCCGCTTCGCGGCAACCGAAACGACGAAAATAGCCGAAGGCTATTTTCTTAATAGAAAAAGCTGGATTGTTTTCTGAGGAGCTATTATGGGAAAGACACTTATTAAAAATGCACTTCTTCTTACTATGGACAATGAGCGGAGAGTGTGGAAAAACGGGAGCCTGCTTATTGATGGAGACAAGGTAACAGCGGCAGGAATGGTGGGGCAGGAGAATATGGATGAGCCCATAGAGGTAATTGATGCGCATGGAAAAATCGTAATGCCGGGGCTCATCAATTCGCATGTTCACACATCTCAACAGTTAGGTCGCGGTATCGGCGATGATGTACCGCTCCTTACCTGGCTCCATGAAAGGACCTTTCCCTACGAGAGCACCCTCACCGAGGGGGACTCCTATGTCTCCACTCTACTTACCTGCATAGAGCAGATACGCTCCGGTGTTACAACCTTCGCCGAACCGGGGGGACAACATGTACAGGGAATGGGCCGGGGGGTCTCTGAAATTGGTATACGCGGTATTCTGGCAAAGTCGGCTATGGACTGTGGCGAGGGTCTCCCGGAGGTATGGCAGCGCACGAAGAATGAGGAACTCCAAACTCAGGTAGAAAATTACGAAACATGGGATGGAAAAGCTGATGGAAGAATTAGAGTATGGTTCGGCCTGCGCACCATTTTTAACAATTCCGATGAACTCATAGTAGAGACAAAGAAGCTTGCCGACCGTTACAAGACCGGTGTTCATATGCACGTAGCCGAAATTGAGGATGAGGTTAAATTTGCAAAAGAAACACGGGGTGCCACTACGGTTGAACATCTGCGAAACTTGGGAGTGTTGGATTCCAACTTTCTTGCAGTCCATACCGTCTGGCTAAGCGACCGTGAACTGGATATCTTTGCCGATCATGATGTGAAGGTTTCCCATAATCCCGCGGCAGCAATGCGGGTCCTGGGCTTTGCAAAAATTCCCGAGATGATTGACCGAGGTATTACCGTCTCCATTGGTACGGACGGGGCCCCATCAAATAACCGTATGACCCTCATCGATGAGATGTGGCTTACATCGCTCATTCACAAGGGGAGGACAGGGGACCCCTCAGTGATGCCCGCGGAAAAAATCCTCGAGATGGTGACCCGGGACGGTGCCAGGGCTGTTGGGTGGTCTGATGAAATAGGCAGCTTGGAAAAGGGGAAAAAAGCGGATCTTATCATCATCAATCCCGACTCCGCCGCTATGCTTCCGCTCAACGACCCTGTTGCAAACCTCGTAACATCCATGCACTCATCCAATGTCGAGTCGGTTATGTGCAACGGTGAGTGGGTTATGCGGGATAAAAGGATTCTGACTGTAGATGAAGGGGAAATACTGGAAGAGGCGAAAGGGCGGGCTAAATCTATTATAGAACGGGCGGGGATCCGGATTCCGGACCGCTTCCCGACTGCCACGTTATAGATATAGAATGGAGGAAAAAATAATGGAAACCGCATTAGGGACAACACCTGCAGATTTGGTGATAACCAAGGGCAGAGTGGTAAATGTGTATTCAAAAGAAATTTACCCGGGGGGTGTCGCAGTAAGCGGCACGCGCATAGTTGCAGTGGGGGATGTGGACTACTGTATTGGAGAGAACACTGAGGTGATAGATGCGCGGGACAGGCTTATACTTCCCGGCTTTATTGACGGTCACATACACCCCGAGAGTGCAAACCTCAGTATAGGCGCTTTTGCCGACATCGTCCTCCGGCACGGTACCACTACAGTGATGGCGGACATGCATGAGGTGGGGGTAGTTGCCGGTCTCGAAGCTATAGAGGCTGTACTCGAAGAGGGGAAACAGACAGACCTGAAAATCTACTTTGTAGTTCCCTCGCATGTGCCCTTTTCACCGGGATTGGAAACCTCGGGAGGCTTGTTTGATAGTAATACCATCGAGAAGGCTCTCTTGCGAGAGGATGCAGTGGGATTGTCGGAAATTGTAGGCCCCTATCTTCTTTCAGGAGACGAGGAGCTTGGAAAGGCTATAGATATTGCAAAGAAAATGGGCAAAAGCCTGCAGGGCCACTTACCCGAGATGAAAGGTCCGGCTTTGAACGCCTGTATGGCCGCGGGAGTATCCACCGACCACGAGTCACTGGGCACAGAGGATGCTGTTGAAAGAATACGTGCGGGGGCCCACCTGATGATGCGGGAAGGTTCCGCGGCGAGAAACCTAAGCGAATGTGTAAAGGCTATTACTGAGAGGGGTCTTGACCCGGGTACAAGCTCCATTGTGACCGACGACCTCCATACAATAGATGCGGTTGACCGTGGTCATCTCGATGATGCTCTGCGGACCGCCGTAAAAAGCGGTATCGACTTCGTGACCGCCGTGCAGATGGTTACCCTCAACGCGGCGCGGGCATTCAACCTCGACAGAGAAATAGGGTCCCTCGCTCCGGGGCGCCGAGGGGATATCCTTTTAGGGAGAGGAGCGGACGAGAGTTTTCATGTAGAGACCGTAATTTCCGACGGAAGAATAGTAGTAAAGGAAGGAGAATCACTTCGCCCTTATACAAAGGCACCCCATGCACCGATACTTCTGAACACGGTAAGACTCAAAAAAGAGGTGGTTCCGGAGGATTTTATGATCCGGGTTCCACAGGAGAGCGGCTCCGCCCGGGTACAGCTTATGCGTACCCTCGACTGGATTCCCATTACCTACGGCGAAGAGGTTACGCTGCCGGTGCAGGAGGGAGTAGTACGCGCCGATGTGGAACAGGACGCTCTCTATATAGCCCAGGTGGAGCGATACGGCAAGAACGGTAATATCGGAAAAGCCTTTATGGGAGGTTTTAATCTAAAATCAGGGGCCATTGCCTCGTCCATCGGTCATGATAACCACAACATCATTGTACTCGGCACAAACTTTGAGGACATGGCCCTTGCGGTAAACCGTATTGCGGAACTCCAGGGTGGTCAGCTGGTGGTCGATAAAGGCAAGGTGCTCAAGGAGGTTCCCCTTCCTGTTCTCGGGCTTCTGTCCGACCTGCCTGCAGAGGAACTTGCCGCTGAAAAAAAGGAGCTGGTCCGCCATGTACACGAGCTTGGTTCTAAAATACCAATCCCCTTCATGTTTCTCTCGTTTATCTGCCTCGCGGCTATTCCCGAGTACGCGGTCACCGACCGGGGTTTTATAGATGTGATGAAACAGCAGATAATAGACCCGGTTCTCGAGCTCAGTTAATAGGCCCGGTATAAGCTCTCACGTCGTAACAGGCTAGAAGAAGTTTTTAGGTCTGTTTGTACACGGATTGAGGTAATTCCTGTGTCCGAGGTGGGGGCTGATGTGTCTGAAGATTATCCAAACCACGGATATATGGGG
>JBKHFZ010000170.1:0-5827 GCA_046539925.1 Spirochaetaceae bacterium | reverse complement strand
GGCATACCCTCAGTATAGCACAGTAGTATTCACCGAAGGGCAAAACCCTCGCTATTCTATTCTCTCAAGCACATCGACCATTTCGAGGACGCCGAGTGCTGTGTCCCACCCCTTGTTGCCCGCTTTAGTCCCTGCCCTGTCCACCGCCTGGTCAACCGTATCGGTAGTGAGAATTCCGTAACCCACGGGAGTATTGGTCGACAGCGAAAGAGAGGCAATGCCCTTGCTCACCTCCGCAGCCACGTAGTCGAAGTGGGGCGTCTCGCCGCGAATAACAGCTCCCAGACAGAGAACACCATCGTATGAGCCGGCCTCAACAGCCATTTTAGCGGCTACCGGAATTTCCCAGGCTCCGGGAACGCGAATCGCGGTGATGTCCTCTTCCCTCATCCCGTGACGAACAAAACAGTCGACCGCGCCTTCCAGTAAGCGCTCGGTAACAAAAGAGTTAAACCGGCTCAGTACCACGGCTACCTTTCTGTTCTCTCCATTCAGTTTTCCTTCGATCTCTTTTATTTTCATAGGTGAACTCCTTCTAAAATGTGTCCGAATTTCTCTATTTTTGTGTTGAGGTAGCCGAGGTTCTCACTGCACACTCCAACCACAAGCTTTTCCCGTGTTTTTATTTGTATACCTATATCTCTTACGGCCTGCTCTTTTTTGGGGTTATTGGTAAGCAGCCGGACCGATGTATAACCACGCTGCTTGAGTACCGCTGCCGCGGCTCCAAAACGGCGGGAGTCGGCTTCATGACCGAGGGCGAGATTGGCCTCTACGGTATCGGCCCCCTCATCCTGGAGTGCATAGGCTTTTATCTTTTCTATAAGCCCAATGCCCCGGCCCTCCTGCTTCAGATACACCACGGCCCCTCCCTCCTTACCAATCCGCTCAAGAGCGGTATGTAACTGTGGTCCGCACTCGCAGCGTACACTTCCAAAGGCCTCTCCTGTGGCGCACTCCGAGTGGATGCGCACCAAAGGGTGTTCCGACAAGGTCTCTTTTTCGAGCACCACCACCTCGCCCACCGCCGGATCTTCGCTGGTATAGGTAATTATCCGAAAATCTCCATATACAGTCGGCAGGGCGCTCTCGCTCTCAAGAACCACATTTACATCTCCTATTGCGTCCCGATAGCGAAGCAGATCCTCTACCGAAACAATCGGCAGGCGATGCGTTTCGGCAAAACGCTCCAGATCGGGCAGCCTGGCCATAGTTCCGTCGTCATTCATAATCTCGCATATTACTCCGCTTGCACTGTAGCCGGCTAAACGGGATAGATCCACCGCGGCTTCTGTGTGGCCCTTGCGTTCGAAGACCCCTCCGTCCTTTGCTATCAAGGGGAAGATATGGCCTGGGCGATTAAAGTCTGAAGAGATGGAGCTCGGGTCGGCGAGGGCATTAACCGTTTTAGCTCGTTCGTGCGCTGAGATTCCGGTAGTTGTGCCCACGTGGTCAACACTTACGGTAAAGGCGGTCCCGTGGGGGTCGCTGTTTTCCCGCGTCATAAGGGGGAGATCCAACTCTGAGGCACGCTCCGATGTGATCGGTTGGCACACAAGCCCCCGCCCGTATGTAGCCATAAAATTGATGGTCTCGGGGCCGGCTACCTCTGCCGCTGCAACTAGATCTCCTTCGTTCTCCCGATCAAAATCGTCTACTACAACTACCATCTCTCCCCTTTTTAATGCCTCCAGTGCGTCTCTTGTACGTTCAAAACTATTCATACTGAACTCCTGTAGTCTGTTTTTGCGTCTCAATCAATCCGGCAACGTAACGCGCCATAATATCGACTTCTATGTTCACTAGTTCTCCCTGCCTGCGGTCCGAAAGAACGGTGTCCCGCCATGTGGTAGGAATAATATTTAGAATGATTCGGCTTCCCCTCAATTCCGCAATTGTAAGGCTGATTCCCTCGATAGCAATGGATCCCCCAGCCACACAAAATCGCGTAAGCTCCTGTGGGAGGAGTACTTCGAGATATATATTCTCGTCTCTGCGCCGTACCGAGAGAATTCTCCCCACACCGTCTACGTGCCCCTGCACGACATGGCCGCCCATCCGGGATCCCGCCATAAGTGCCCGTTCGAGGTTTACCCGTGAGCCTTTTTTTAAAGTGCCCAAACTCGTTTTCCGTAACGACACCTCCAGGGTCTCTACCGAGAATCTCCCCTTATCCATTTCGGTTACCGTGAGACAGACACCGTTTACCGCAATAGAGTCGCCGTGCTTGAGATCTTCCAAAACCTTGTGTGCCTCTATCGTGAGCAACTGATACCCGCCGCGCCGGTCTACACTCTCAACCCTGCCGGCCTCTTCAACAAGTCCCGTAAACATGAAGCTCCTCCTCTAGAGAAGATTTGACCTCTTCGAGCCAGCCCTTTCGAAAGCCCGAGACCACTGTCTGGTCCCCTATTGTTGTGCTCTGAACCCACTCAAACTGCACAGCCCCAGAGATCTTCTCCGTGTGCAATTCTCCCAATCCCCGGCCGTCTCCCCCAATCAGTATGGGGGCAATATAGATATGCAGTGCGTCGAAGAGGGCTTGTTTTACAAAAGAAGTGGCCACTCGCGCTCCCCCTTCCACCATTACCGACTGTATTTTCCGGTGCTGCAGATCTTCCAGGACTCGGCCAAGGGAAAGCTTTCCGTCCGTCTCCACTGCTACCCTCCCAATAGAGGCTCCGGCAGCGTGCAAGCGGGAAAGCCGGCCTTCAAAGTCCATGCGCTCCTGCTCGGACATACCGGAAAGTGCCGATTCATCACCTGCGTACACTATGAGCTTATCCGAACGCCCCTGTACCAGGGTGGAAGAGAGGGGGATTCGGGCCAGCGTATCGAGAACCACCGCCCGGGGCTGCCTCTCCTTTGTACCCTCGGAGGCCGGAACAAGGCGCACATCCAGACGGGGGTCATCGTTGAGTACCGTTTCCACTCCTACCAGGACAGCGTCATGCCCGGACCTCCGGTAATGTACATCCGAGCGGGCCGCCTCGTCGGTAATCCATTTTGAGTCGCCTCCGGAGGCTGCAATTTTACCATCCAGGGACTGGGCGAGTTTTAGTGTTACAAATGGGCGGTTTAAGGCGTGGGCGGTATTAAACTGCGCGTTCTGATACCACACTCTGCGGCCGAGCGGGTCATCCGATGCTGTTTCAACCTCTATTCCCGCCTCTCGCAGTTGGCGCGCTCCCCTCCCCCGTACCCGACTGTTCGGATCGAGCTGAGCAATCACAACCCTTCGAACTCCCGCCCTGATTATTTTTCCCGTGCACGGTTCGTTGTGTTTGTCTGCAGCGAAAAACGAGCACGGTTCCAGGGTGCAGTACAAAGTCGCTCCCCGCGCCTGCTCTCCGGCTTTCTCCAGAGCAACCGCTTCGGCGTGGGGGCCGCCATATTTTGCATGGTAGCCCTCCGAGACAATTTTGCCCTCTTGTACTATTACCGCCCCCACCTGCGGGTTCGGCCGCACTGCGCCGCCTCCCTTACGGGAGAGAGAAAGGGCGAATGAGAGAAATGTTCGATCCTGGCTCGATAGCATAATACCCCCTTTCGGGGTGCGGGATGCTCTAACAGGCTGGATGAAAAGAATGGAATGAAGACACAAAAAAACCCGAGCCGTTAAGACTCGGGGCTTTGCTTCATGCAGGTACTCAGGATAAACAGGAGAATAAGAGCTTATCCCTCTCCTATCTGTCTATCTCTGTAGCTTTCTCTCATCCGGACTCTACCGTCGGTACCGGAATTACACCGGTTCAACCCTGAATAACCCAAGGTTCGCGGACTTTTACCGCCGGTCGGGAATTATTTCCACCATGGAAATGCACCCTGCCCCGAAAACTGTACATACAAGTTAGCTGTTTTAGGCTTGAGTGTCAAGTGAGGAATTCCGGGGTGGCTAATCGGATAACTCAAACGTTTGGATGGCCTTGGGGAGGATTCGTATAAAACAGGACTCATTTCGACTTCATCTCTCCGTGCGAAATGTCTCTGCCAGGTTAAGCTCGAAACCGGGGAGTGCCTCTACCCCTGGTCTGTCTTCAGGTCCATACGCGCCGATGCGATCGAAGCGTTTTCCCTTGTTGTGGTAGATCTCCACTACCTGCTCTTCCGGATCTACTATCCAGTATTCACCTACATCATAGCGTTCGTAGAGGGAAAATTTCTGTTTTCTGTCTTTTCTTCCGGAAGCAGGAGAGACTATCTCAATTATCAGATCCGGTGGTCCCTGCATGCCCCACTCGGTGAGTTTGTCCCCATCGCAGCAGAGTACCACATCGGGCTGTACCACCGTTGGGGCGGCATCTTCCTTCTCCTCGGAGAGTTTTACATCGAAGGGGGCGGCGAACACCTCACAGTCGGAGCTCCACGTAGCATTGGCAAATTGCCGCACAATTTCTACCAGTATCTGCTGGTGGTTCCGCGAGGGAGCGGGACTCATGTCCCAGGCAACTCCCTCAATAAGTTCCCACCGTTCATCTTCCGGCCAGGATCGGTATTCATCCCAGCTGTATCGTTCGTACTCCTTCGGCAGTGCCATAATAATCCTCCCTATACCACAGAGTATATCCATTATTTGAATTTTCCTCTATAACTATTATAATGGTATAAGGTCAATCAAGATGAGAAAGTATCTCAAAAGCAAAATGTTCAGACTGTTTTTCCTCTCACACGCACTGTTGATTATTGTTATAATCCTGGTGAGCACCGTTGTTCTGACAACCAGGTTCCGTAACACCATAGAAAAGACACAAAAGCAGTTTGTAGAGAGTTATCGTAACCGTTTGCTCTTTTCCCTGGACCATTGGCAGACCGACGGGATCTCCCTTCTCGAACAGCATACGTACTATCTTGAAGATATAAGTCCCGAGCAGGCCCGATCGTCCAGGCACAACACCATATTTAGAAAGGCAGGCGAAGAGGAGAACCTCTTTGTCGATCTGCTGCTTATCGATAATAGGGGAATGCTCGTAAACGCCCTGCTTCCCGATGTGTATGAGCGGGGAATTGATCTATCCGAACGGGACTATTTTACACAGGCACTAGGGGGAAATACCGTGGTTACCGGCTTTTTTCCCAGCATCCAGCGGGATATTCCCATTATAACCATAGCGTTGCCAGTCGGGTCCAAGCCGGATTACGTATTGGCAGGGGTAAGTTCCCTGGAAAAAATTGTAGCGCTCTTCGAGGATTTTCCCGGGGAGGAGATGAGTGACATCTATCTGGTTACCCATAAGGGCTGTCGCGTGAGGGAACCGTATAGTGAACTCTTCTCTTCAGATGAGACGCTTTTTACGGAAAAGCAGAAAGATCAGAGAAAAGAGGAGCCTGGGTACCTGCCTTTGGCTGCTATAGTGGAGAGAGAAAGCGGAACAGATATCTACCTGGACGAGACCGGCAACAGGGTTATCGGTTCGTATGCCTGGAATGAGTCGCTTAATATCGGCCTGGTAACCGAGTTTAACTACAGCATACTTTTGCAGCCTCTAGAGCATATACAGAGCGGTATGTTCTTTCTCGCCTCTCTGCTCGTAACCCTCTCCCTTATGGTGAGTTTTATTATTAGCCGGCTTTTGTTTGGACCCCTGGAACAGCTTACAGAGGCGAGCCTTGCGTTAATGCAGGGGAAACACACAAAACCCATTGAGACAAAAGGAACAATTGTTACCGAGCTCAATACCTTAATAGACCATTTTAATAATATGGTAAGAAGTGTCTACGAAAGAGAAGAGAGACTTAAAGATACGGCCATGCGCGACGGTTTAACCGGCTTACTTAACCATAAAAGCACCCATCAGGTCCTTGAATATATGCTGGCGCAGAACCGGCG
>JBKHFZ010000169.1:0-5848 GCA_046539925.1 Spirochaetaceae bacterium | reverse complement strand
CATCTCCGCTCGCTCAACAGAAAGAAAAAAAGGGGGGTGCCCCCGGATATCTCCTACGACGATACCGAAAGCGAATCTATCAAGAGAGATGATGCCGGCGAGGCACCGGAGGAGGTAGCGGTAAAACGGGATGGAGAGCGCCTGGCTCAGCTGGCTCTGAACCGGCTCGAACCTGTCTACAGAGAGGTGTTTGTCCTCAGAATGGTGGAGGGAGTCTCCGGCAAGGAGGCCGCCCGTATACTCGACATTCCGGAAAATACTGTAAAGACGTATCTACGCCGGGCTCGAAAGAAACTTGTAGAAGAGATGAAAAAATTCGGCTGGGACTGAAACCCGGGCGGAGAAAATGCGTATATAGAGGTAGAGGGAAAAAGAGATGAGATGCAGGGAGTGCAGAGAGATACTTTTTTCGATTGCAGAAGATGCCGCGGACAAAACAGATGATGCGGTGGAGAAAAACGCAGATGCGGTGGACAAAAGAGATATAGCGGATAATACCTACGGGGGAAATACACACTATGCGGAAAATACACCGGAGGCGTTCCTGCTGCCGAAGGAAGTGCGACAACATCTGAAAAAATGCACCGGTTGTGCATCTCTTGCGGAGGCCCTCAGACTCACTTTAGAGGAAAACGCTATGCATGTAGAGCCTCCCGCGGGCTTGGCCGAGCGAGTGGCGGCGTCGGTTATCGATCAACCCGTTGATCAACACGTCGATCAGCCCAAAGACTCTACACCCAAGGTTATTACACACTCCTTCGGCTTTAGGCGGGCTGCTTCTCTTGCGGCTGCAGCGATCCTTCTGGTGGCGGTATCGGTTACAGTCACACTGATGGTGAGCGGAAACGGCCCCGGCATAGGCGGCCCCGGCGGGCACAACGCCGGAGTGGAAAACGTTGCAGCCAAAGAGACGAGTGAAGAGAAAGAAATACCGGAACAGGAGGTGGTAACTATACACCTCACACTGGAGGCACCGTCAGCAAAAAGCGTAGCGGTTGTAGGGGACTGGAACGACTGGAATACCGACAGCCATCTTATGAGCGATAAAAATGGAGACGGTATTTGGGAGCTGCAGCTAAAGGTGGAGCGGGGAGGAGAGTACAAATATCAGTTTCTTGTAAACGGAGAGAAGTGGATTCCCGATCCGAACGCACCGTTGCAGGTGGAGGACGGATTCGGCGGAACCAACTCGATACTCAATATTTAGGAGGATTACGATGGAGATAAGAAAGAAAACGATTTTACTGGTGGGGATAATATCCTTACTGTGGACGGGAGCCTCTATAGGTGCCCAGGAGACGGAAGATGAGATGCCGGAGTTTGTCAGGGAGACTATAGAACTGCTCCGGCAGGATGGCTGGAGCGAAGAGCAGCTCGAAGATTTTAGAGCGGCCGCGGAGGAGAGAGAGTGGGAAGATGCCGAAGACGCGGAGCCGGAGGTGGTTGCCATGGCTCTTCAGTTGGCCAACCAGGATAGAGAGGAGCTCGAGGGCGCGGAGAACGCGGAGCTGGCACTGGAGCTTGCGGCAATGGCCCGGAACATGGAGCGATCGGGATTCGGTAAAAACGAGATATCCAGGGCCGCGTTTGAAGGAACTCGAGCCGCGGTACAGGATATGGAGCGGATTCGGGCCGAAGAAGGAGCAGTTGAGGGAGAAGCTGTCCGCGAGGAAGTACAGGAGCGGGTGCAGCAGGAAATTCACAAAAGAATGAACGATGCAATGGACAGACAGTCCCGTGCAAGGGGCAGAGCTGGAGGTCCAAAAGGCGCCGGCAAAGACCGAGGCGATAAAGAGAGAGACGGTTCCTCCCCTGGAGAAATTCCGAACACCCCTGGGCCGAACAGATAAAGATTGTCTATGAATAACACCGGTATAAGCGACAAGACAGATTACAAATTATTTTCCGCCGCGGGGCCGCTCAAGCGGACCCTGCGGTTTTTCTCCCCTATAATTATTTTCCTTGCTGCAATGCTGGTGCTCCTGCTGTGGGTGTCTAATCCTCTGGGAGCAGACGAAAAGGAAGGTTTTTCCGGGACCTCCTCCGCGGAGGCTGCAGAAAGGGTGAAGGAGAGTCTTAAAGAAACCGGATATTCGCCGGAAGATGTACAGAAAGTGCTGGATGTGTATGCGCAGGCAGAGTCGGAGAAAATCCCTCTGGAGCTTCTAATGTCAAGAGTACAGGAGGGGGCGGCAAAGGGCGTAGCTGCCGGCCGACTGGCTTCTGCATTGGAACGGGACATCGACAACCTGCGGGTAGCACGGAACCTCCTCGAAGAAGTGGAGGGGGGGGACGCACTTGTAGGTAAGAGGGAGCAGTGGCAGCGTGCGGCGAACATGCGCGCCGCGGGTATGGACGACGAGGAGATACAGAGTCTTGCCTATATATGCAGGGAGAAGCCGGAGGCATTCCGGCATTCGACTATTCTCTACGTCTCTCTTACAAAATGGGGGCTTTCTAAAGAGGAGACCCTGGACGTTACCGCCGCCCTTGTATACTCTTCTATACCCTCCGAGGAGTACGAAGGGGTACTGGAGCTCTATCGAAAAGCGCAAAGAGAGAGGATGAGACCCGAGGTCCTTTCAGAACGGTTAGTTGAACAACTAACGAGTGCCGACAGCATCGAACAAATCGAGGAGAGGATACTAGAATGATTAAGATGAAGAAAATGAAGAACAGGACACATTCTGGAGATTGGTCTACAGAAAGGCGGGGAAAGAGTAAAAAGCTTTTCCTTTTAGCGGTACTAGGTGCTGGCTTTACGGTTTTCCCGGTCTCCGCTTTCTCTCCCTCCTTTGTAGCGGGAAGTTCGGCGGAAAACACTTTTACCTCTACCACAGTAGACGGAACCGGCACACACGAGATTTGGCTGGACCTCTACGGCTTGGGCAGCTGGAGAACCACCTTCGAAAAGGGGGGCTACGCTGCCCTAAACGGAAATGTTGTCTTTGAAAAGGATGTAAGCGACGGTACCGCCGCCGCAGAGAATATCCAGGACAAAGAGTACATCGAGGGGACCCTCGGGCTGCCGGCGCCTGGAGGAAGGGTCGTGCTCAAGGCGGGTAATTCTTCGAGCATCAACGATCTAGACTACGGCACGAGCATTAGACCCACTTGGAGCGGCGAGTATACCTACTCTCCCGGTTCGCGGAGGGATGTTCAGCCCTTTATCGGCTACTCGGGCTACTATCTGTATCAGGAGCAGGGAAGCGACGACAGGGCAGCCCACACCGCTTCCCTGGGCCTCTCGTATGACCCTTCGATAAAAAGAGGGTATCGACTCGAAACCTCCGCGACTCTGGAGCTCTGGGAGAAGGACTATTCAGAATATCTGGAAGGGCTCGAGGCTTACACTATAAAAACCGACGGGACGAGGCGGGATGTGCTTATAGACGCCGAGGCGGAGATAAACGGGCTTGCCGGATATTTTGCAGACTGGGCGGTAACTATAGACGGAGGGGCGAGATTGTCGAACGACGATGAGCTTTTAACCGAAGAAGAGAAAAAGGATCTCGGCAACAGCTCGCTATTCGGAGGCCTGGAAGGCTCTTTCTCCTGGAGCCCTGCCAGATCGCTGCGCTTATCCTCGCTGCTCTATTCCGACATACGCCGCTACTCCGACCGTACTACGGATCCTGCTGAAAATGCCTCTACGGACTCTCTCTACGAGGTAAACGCCGGCGGGAATATAGATCTGGACTGGACACCGAACGACCGGGTCTATTTTACCCTGGGTCTCTCCGGGGGGAGGACGTTCTACAACACGGGGTATGGCTCGTGGAATTTCGGCGTGAGCGGCGGAGTAGAAATGGGCTTTTAAGCCTGAGCCTGGGGGAACCGGGTTTTACCATCAATCCGGCTTTACCCCTGGGCATGCTCTGTCTTGAGCCGACGAGGGTCGGAGGCTGCTTGGCCGAGGGTCGGAGGCTGCTTGGCCGAGGGGGGCCGGGCTAATCAACCTCCGGCCTTTTTTGCGGAAAAGCCCTCCTTTTTCAGCAGGTCTATAACCTTATCCACTTCGTCCCCCTGAATTTCTATTACTCCCCCCTTAACCGAACCTCCCGAACCGCAGGACTGCTTGAGTTTCTTCTCTAGCTCCTTGAGCTCATCCCCTGCCAGGGGGATACCGTACACAGCGGTTACCGTTTTCCCGCCCCGGCCCTTCTTCTCTCGTCGTACCTTTGCCGCTCCGTCGGCATCCGGGTGTATACCGCCCGAGCTGCGGTTGCGTCCGCTATCTTTCTTTCTTCTTCCGCTCTTGCGCAGGTCTCCCGCCTCGCTCGAGTAGACTATCTCATCATCTTCCCCGTTCATGCACCCTCCTTTGTATCCCTAGTAAGAGAAAAGGTACCATAGATGCTCGCACTTGGTAAAATCCATGAAAACACCTCTAAAAAACCCTTGTGAACAGCCCAAAAATATCCAAAAAAATTAATTAATTAATTAATTGACAGTATTTGTATTGATTGATAATGTATGTGTAAAGAAACTGGCGCTTTCGAAAGCGAGGGTTTTTGAAGCTCTTAATGTTCAAAATGAGTACATACAGGATGCAAAAGTGCAGACAGGTATAAAACACCCGCAACCGAAGAAGATACTTCTCGTAGAAGACAACCCCGCAGTAGCTCTGGACGAAGCCGGACAGGTGCGAAGCGGCGGGTTTGAAGTAGAGACTACAGGTAAGGGGGCGGAAGCGGTCAAAATCGTGGAAAAAGACGGGAAAGTGGATCTTGTTCTCATGGATATCGACCTGGGCTCCGGCATGGACGGATACGAGGCGGCACAGGCAATACTCTCCCATCGGGATGTACCCATTCTCTTTTTGTCCTCCTACTCCGATACAGAGACTGTGGAGAGGGCTCGAGGAATACCCAACTACGGCTATATCCTCAAGCATACCGGAAGAGCAATCCTCATGGAGTCGATCCATACGGCGCTGCGTCTCTTTGATACCCATCAAGAGGCTCGGCTGGAGAGGGAGTTTTACTCTCAATTGTACAGGAAGAACCCCGTAATGATGCTCCTCCTCGATAAAGAGAGGAATGTGAGGAGGTATAACAGCTCGGCCGGTACCTATATGGGAAGGGGGATCGAGAAATATCCGGAGACTCGAATCGGGGCTGCCCTGAACTGTATCAACCATCTCAATAATCCCCTCGGCTGCGGCTACGGGCCGGAATGCAAAACCTGTGAGTTGAGGGGTGTGATTTTAGATACTTTCTCCGATGGGCGCAGCCGCACTCAGGTAGAGGTCACACTGCCGATACATCCTGCACGGCTGGATACTGCACAGGAAGAGGGGGGTATCACCTTTATGGTTTCCGCCTCCCTTATCAAGGCCTTCGGAGATGTTCAAGTTCTCGTAACGCTGGAAGATATAAGCGAGAGAAAGAGGCTCGAGAATACGCTGAAGAAGAATCAGACTCTTGCGGAGCAGGCCGAGAAGCTGACGGATATAGGCTCTTGGGAAAAGGACCTGGTAAAGGGAGAGTTCGAGCTCTCTCGGGGCTGCCAAAGGGTGTTCGGCATCCACAAGAGACGGGCATCGATCGAGGAGATGGACAGGAAGGTACATCCTGATGATCTGCAGGAGGTTAAGAGCCGCTTCGAGGAGGCCCTGAGGGGTGAGGGCTATTATGAGTGTGAACATCGAATAATTCGGGAGGAAGACCACATAGAAAGGGTTATCTATTCTCAGGGTATGACGGTCCACGACAAAACGGGTACTCCGGTCAAAATGTACGGTGCCGTCCAGGATGTAACCGAACGCAGGAAAATAGAGCAACAGAATATGAGGCTGATAGAGGAGAAGGAGAAGCTGCTGCAGGAGGTTCATCACAGGATTAAA
>JBKHFZ010000168.1:0-5901 GCA_046539925.1 Spirochaetaceae bacterium | reverse complement strand
CAAAATTCCTGTATCTTTTCCACGGATATGAAAAAGAAGAGAAGAGTACACACAACGGCAAAGATGATAATTGTTCCGGCCCTTCTCGCGGGTATTGCCGGCTGCGCGGATAAAAAAGAGCCTAAGATGATAAGCGAGACCGACTTTTTTTTGGGCACAACCTGCACAGTACAGCTATACGGGGACGAACATAAAGATAAATTCGAACCGGTCTTCGATATCTTGCAGGATATAGAAGATAAAATGAGCGTAAAGGTAAAGGATTCTGAGATAAGCCGGATTAATTCGATGGCCGGAAGAGAAGCTGTAGAGGTAAGCGAAGATACCTTTACCGTGGTCGAGAAGGCTATGGACTATTCCGAGCTCTCGAAGGGCCGGTTCGATCTGACCATAAAGCCGCTTATAGATCTCTGGGGCATAGGCACTGATAATCAGCGGATACCCTCCGAAGAGGAGATAGGCGGAGCTCTGAACAAAATAGACTATACTAAAGTCGACCTCGATTCCGATGCATCTACCGTGTTTCTTGAAGAAGAGGGAATGGGTATAGACCTCGGGGGTATTGCAAAGGGTTATGCCGCGGATCTCTCCGTTCAATATCTTAAAGAGCATGGGGTGGAGTACGGCATTGTCAATTTCGGTGGAAATGTCTACGCCTTTGGAGAGAAATACGGAGAGACTCCCTGGAAAATAGGCGTGCAGAAGCCTGAAGGAACAAGAGGAGAGTACCTGGGCATTGTCGAGGTTACCGACAAGACGGTGGTTACATCGGGAAAGTACGAAAGGTTTTTCGAGAAGGATGGAGTAAAGTATCACCATATCCTCGGAACAAATGACGGATATCCGGTAGAAAACAATCTGTCCAGTGTAACCGTAATTGCAGAGAGCTCTCTAGACGCTGATGCACTGTCCACGCTGTTCTTTACTCTTGGACTCGAGGAGGGTGTTGACATGGCGGAAAATATGGAAGAGATTGAGGCCGTTTTTTATACTGAGGATGACTCCATCCGCTTAACAGCGGGGCTCGAGGAGAGTTTTTCCTCGACAGAATAGGTGTTTAGTAGGTTCGTTTAAGAAGAAAGCCCGCGAGCTCGGCTATGTGGTTTTTTGCGTCGGACTCCGGCAAGAGGTTAATGGATTCCTGAGCTTTGTCCATGTAGCGGTCCGCTATGGACCTCGCTTTTTCCACCCCTCCGAGTTCCCTTATAAGGAGTAAAACCCTCTTTACTTTCCCCTCGGAACGGTGCTTTTTGAGAATAAGTTTTCTGAGTGTTCCATTATCGTTGTGTAAAGCACATAACAGGGGCAGGTTGATTACCCCTTCGCGAATATCGGTGCCGGAGGTCTTTCCTGTTCTGCCGTCGTTCACCGTGCAGTCGAGTATATCGTCTACTATCTGAAAGGCTGCGCCGAAATTATACCCGATTTTTCTCAGACGTGCTGCGTCTCTCTCGTCCAAACCTGAGGTTTTTGCCCCCAGATAAGTAGAAACGGCAAAAAGAGCGGCGGTTTTCCCCATAATCCGACGGTGGTATTCCTTAAACCCGATCGAAAAATCGTAGCTTCCTGCGTTCTGTCTTATCTCGCTGTCGCAAATGGAGCCGACGCAACCCGCGACAAATCCGCCGGTGTGCGTGTCCGTGTGCGTGGATGCCAGAGAGAAGCTCCTGCTAAAAAGATAGTCCCCGAGAAGGACCGCCTTCTTCTCTCCGTAGAGAGCGTTTAGGGTAGGTTTACCCCTTCTTGTAGAGGAGCGGTCTATGATGTCGTCGTGAACAAGCGTTGCCATGTGAAGAATTTCCACCGCTGCGGCCAGATAAAGTGCGGAATCCGATTTTTCTCCAAAACGGGAGGAGAGAAGAAGCAGCGCCGGGCGCAGTAGTTTGCCGTCGGTGCTGATAAACTTCTGCAGGGCTTCTTCTATAAAAGGGTATCCGCCGCGTATCTCTGCGCTTATTATTCCACGTACTGTCTGTAATTCTTCCGCGAGCTCAATTCTCTTGTAAAGTGTGGAAATAGTGGTATGCACTTGTATATTCTCCGGCATAAAAAGACTGCCCCTCCCCGTGTGGGGGGAGGGGAGACTGTGTTAATCTATGGGTTCACCGTCGTAGAGATATGTTTTCTTTGCAAGGCTAGTGCTGTTCCAACGATCTTTTATCCAGGGCATTACCCAGTGGTCGAGTCCCAGTCCTCTTCCGGCCCCGCCTAACATTACAAAAGAGGCCATTATGTACCAGAGAAGTTCGGGATTACCCCATCCGGAGGCTATAAACATAACACTAAATCCGATAGACACCACCGCTGCGGGGAAGGTGAAAAGCCCGGCTATAAGGGCCAGCCCTATAGCTACCTGCCCAAGAACAACGCTCGCCTGAGCGAGAAAAGCCAGAAGCGGGGAGGCACCTAGAATGGTTTCTGCAAACCAGTTGTATATATCGAGCGCCTCTATAAGGGGCTCTCCATATTCGCTTGCCCCTTCGGCAGCTGCCGCGGTAGCCTCGGATGTGGCATCGGCTGCTGCACCGGTAGCCTCGGATGCGGTATCGGCTGCTGCACCGGTAGCGTTGGAGGCCCCATCGGCCGCTGCACCTGTAGCGGAAGAACCCCCGTCGGCTCCATTAAAGCTGACTCCAGGAAGCCGCACCGCCTCCGCGGATACATCGGAAAGACCCCCCGAGCCCGGGTCCAGCCAGCCATCTGTAATATGTTTTACCCCTTCGTAGAGCCATTTGGCACCAAGAAAGATTCTAAGGGGTACGGACCAGTAGTTGGGAATTTTGTAGGCAAAAAGTTCTCCCAAAAAGGAGCGTCTTTCCTTTATATCCAGTATTTCGTGCTGCAGATATCCCCACACAGCGTTAAAACCCGCTACCGAAAAGAGGTAGTGCAGGTTAATAAGGTGTTTCATGCCCATGGCGAATATTCCGCTGAGGGACATACCCACCACGTGAGCAACACCGTAGCGGCTGCCGAGGCTGATCATAAAGCCGTGGTAGCTGGGGGAGAACTTCGCCTTTTCTTTATTCTCTATATCGGCAATAACGTTGTGAGCAGCTGTCTCCCCGGACTGCAGCGCCGTCTCAACTATTTGTGGTACCACCTTCTCTTCATTCAGATACCAAATAATATCGCCTACAAGATATACATTACTGTGATCTACCGATTTCATGTGCTCGTCGACAAGGACACGGCCCCTTTCTCCGACAATGTAGGTCTCGTCTTCCTCAAAACGGCACCCGGACATTCCATGGATTCCTTCGGAAGAGGCGTAAGAGCATTCGCCTTTGGCTGTTTGTCCGAGAGTCAAGGACATTTTGCTGGTAAACTCGGATCCGTGGATACCGCAGGTCCAGATAAAGGTATCCGTTTCGATCTCCCGACCTTCTGTAAGGGTAACTTTACCCTCTTCGGCTCCCGTAACCGGGGTGCCTGTCATTATCTCCGCGCCCTTTTTCTTGAGGTATTTTTCCGCCTTGTCCTGCATTTTTTTGGGCAGAATGGGTAAAATGCAGCCGAGAGCTTCTACAATAATAACTCTTACCTCGTTTTCATCTATATGAAACTCTCGGCACAGAGTCTTTTTCCGTTCGAGGAGCTCTCCAGCCATCTCGGCACCGGTAAACCCCGCTCCTGCAACGGTAAAGGTAAGCAGTCTTTTCCGCTTTTCCTTGTCCGGCTCCTGAGCCGCTCTTCGAAAACAGGTGTCTATATGGTTTTTTAGCCGCATCGCGTCTTCAAAAGACCAGATTGTAAGAGAGTTTTCCTGTACCCCCGGTATGTCGAAGAACTCCGGCGCACCGCCGGCGCCTATTACCAGATAATCGTACTCGTATTTGCCGTAGTCGGAGGCGAGAAAGTTCTCGTCGAAGCGAAAGTCCGTAATTGTATCGGTTACGAGCTTTACGCTTGTACCGGAAAAAATACGTTCGAAGCTGATCTTTACCGCATCCGGCTCTACCCTCGACCCGGCAACCTCGTGCAGCTCGGTCATCAATGTATGGTAGGGGTTCTTGTCGATAAGGGTAATTTCGACATTCTTCTGTTTCTTGAAGCGTTTATGGAGTTTCTTTGCCGCGGCAATTCCTCCGTACCCCCCTCCAAGAATAATGATTTTTGTAGTCTCCATATGTACTCCTCTTCACAAAAAAACTGTATTTAGCGCATTAACGGATACTTTTATAAATATTCTCAGTTTAGTCATAATAAAACGTGTGATGATTTATGTCAATTGTTTAACAAATACAAATTTATCGGAACACCCATTACATGCTCCATGTGCAGGTCATCCGAGAATTTCCGGGAAGAGACTCTTCGCCGAATCGAGGTTTTTAGGGTTATAGCACTGTTTGCCCTCGTCTGTGTACATATAATCGATTCTCTCTTTGTACTCCCGGACAATTTTGTGGCGCACCATCTTCATGGAGGAGTTGATCATTTTATTCTCCTCCGAGAAGGGTTCTTCTATAATTTGATAGGTATAGGGCAGCCAAAAGGGGGGAAACAAGTTTTTATACTCTTCATCGTCGCGAAAAGCGTGGAGCTGGTCTTTCAAAAAGTCCAGAAGCTCCTTTCCGCTCACTATACCGTTTGTATGAATATAGGAACGAACCGTCTCCGTTTCCGGAACCACAAGGGCAACGGTGTACATGTTGTGATCGTTATAGAGCATTACCTGTTTTATGTAATCCGATGAGGTTTCTATAGCCGCTTCTATCGATTCCGGGCTGTACTTTTCTCCATCTCTTGAGATAAGAAGAGCTTTTCGCCGGCCGCTTACCGTTAAAAACCCGTCTTCGTCGAGAAAG
This sequence comes from Spirochaetaceae bacterium, assembly GCA_046539925.1. Classification (GTDB taxonomy): domain Bacteria; phylum Spirochaetota; class Spirochaetia; order DSM-16054; family Sediminispirochaetaceae; genus CAYFVU01. Next base: position 1,093 of record JBKHFZ010000168.1, on the reverse strand, counting down.
CCGATGTCTCCGGTTCTAAGCCAACCGTCGATTATTGTCTCCCGGGTAGATTCGGGATTCTTGTAATACCCCTTCATTACGTTATCGCCCTGTATAACAATTTCTCCCTTCTCTCCTGCAGGCAGCTCTTCCCCGTTATCGTCTATAATTTTGCATGTTACAGAAGGGGCAATGAGACCGGAGGTGCCTAGCTTATGGGCCTTGGGAGTGTTTGAGGAGATTACCGGCGCGGCTTCGGTTAAACCGTAGCCCTGATACACGGGTATTCCGAGGGCCTTGAAAAACTGCTGCTGATATATATTGAGCAGGGCTCCCCCTCCTACAAAGAATTTAAGGTTTCTGCCGAACATGCGCCTGATTTTACGGAAGACAATTTTGTCGGCCCCATGGTAGAGCATCGATGTTTTAAGGTCCCGCTGGAAGGTGGAGCTGTTATAACCGTCCCCGTGGTAGCGAATTCCCGCTTCTATCCCGCTATAAAAAAGCCGTTGTATCTTTTTTCCCCTGCTGTTAATTCCCGCTTGAATTTTTTTAAGAAAATTTTCGGTAAGAGCAGGAACGGTAAGAAGAAATACCGGTTCCGTCTCTTTGAGGTTTGACGGAATATTCCGCAGCATAGCCATCCCGCCGCCCCGGGAGTCTACAAAGTAGAGAGTTATTCCGCGTACAAGGGCGGAATATATGCCCACCGAGTGTGCAAAGGAGTGGTCGCAGGGCAGTATAATAAGGGTGCTGAACTCTGCCGGGGGAACCCCAAACATATCCACAGAGTCGTGGCAGTTGACCCAGTAGTTGAGATGGGTCAGCATTATACCCTTTGGGTCTCCGGTTGTGCCGGAGGTATAGGAAATGGTAACTACATCGTTCTCCAGGATCTCCTCTTCTATTCGCTCCAGGGCAATCTGCATATCCTCGAGCATTCGGTATCCGTCTAGAAGAATTTCCCGGAAAAGCTGAATTTGAGAGAACCCTTCTCCCGCTGTCTCCCGCAATTCCTGGAGGCTTGAGCCGTGTTCATCTATTACAATAATATCAACATCGGGTTCGATTTTATCGACGCTCTCTGTAATTTTCGGAAGCATGTTTTTGGAGA
>JBKHFZ010000167.1:0-5968 GCA_046539925.1 Spirochaetaceae bacterium | reverse complement strand
GGTCGATCCTGGGTCTTTTCCGGAGGTCTGGATTTCTGCTTTCCATACTCCTCGGGAGAGAGATATCCGGAAAGCTCTACCCCTTCTTTGGTAAAAAGTCCAAAAACACCTCCAAGCCTTATGGTACGATGGGTAAGAACTTTTGCCCTCTCCCCGTACTTAGAGCGTATTTTTTGAATAGCCTCTCTGTGGGTGTGAGCCTGCTCGGTAAAGTACTGCATTTTTTAACCTCTACCTTTTCTAGTACCTTTATTCACCGGATACCGCTGCTGCTTCAGTCCGGCTATTCGCTTCGGAGAGATTTATCTCTCCCAGCCCTTCTGTTTTAATATCCGAGACCACTTCGGGTACGGATATTACTCCTACATCGGGAACGTCCCGCTCTATGCTTTGGCGCACCGGCCTCCGCGCCGCCTCGGAACAGAGGATTATAGGCAGATACCCCATCCTCTGGACTTGGGCTACGGCGTTCATTACCGCATTAATCCACGCCCTGTGCTCATCCGGCTCTAATGCGGCAATTGGTCCCTGAGTCGTATCCACCCTCGAGTCAATTATCTTCTGCTCCAGCGAAGGCTCTATTGTGAGCACATGAAGCACTCTCTCCTCGTCGGCGTACTGGAGACATATCTGCCGTCCGAGGGTCTGGCGCGCTTTTTCCACCAGGAAGCTTGTCTCCTTCGAAACAGGAGCATAATCTGCAACCGTCTCGAGAATAGGTACTATATTACGGATAGAGACCCTTTCCATCAACAAGCCCTGCAGCACCTTTTCCACCTCCCCGAGGGAGAGAGTTTTGAGAACCTCATCCACCACCGCTGGATAATTCTCCCGCAAGGTGTCGAGCATCGATTTTACTTCCTGCCGTCCGAGCATCTCGTGGGCGTGTTTCTTTATTATCTCTGTAAGATGGGTGGCGATAATGGAGGGGCTGTCGACAACAGTGTACCCGCCTCTCTCCGCTTCCTCTCTCTGCCCTTCGGAAATCCAGAGAGCAGGCAGTCCAAAGGCCGGGTCGGTTGTTTTCTCCCCCTCTATCTCCTCCGATACATCTCCCGGGTTAATGGCCAGATAATGTCCGGACTTCAAGACACCCCTTCCTATTTCCACGCCCCTGATCTTTACACTGTACTCGTTGGGGTCCAGACGCATATTATCGATAATTCGAATTCTCGGGACTACCAACCCCATCTCCAGTGCCGACTCGCGTCTTATCCGTGTTATACGGTCCAGAAGCTCCGCCCCCTGATCCTTATCGACCAGTGGTATTAATCCGTATCCGAGCTCCAGCGAGAGCGGGTCCAGCGGTACCACCGGGGAGACCTCTTCCGGCTGTTCCTCCCTGGCCTTTTCCCTCTCTCCCGCTTCGGCAATTTCTTGCCGCTCGGCAACCTCCCGTTTGGAGAGTCTGTATGCGACAATACCCGTTACCGCTCCCAGCGGTATAAGCACATACCAGGGAAAGCCCGGAAGAAAAGAGATGAAGAAGAGAAAACCCGTTGCGATCCAGTAGACCCGGGCGTATCGACTGAACTGTTTGGACACATCGTGTCCGAAGGTTCCGTCGGAGATTGCCCGTGTTACGATAAGACCGGTAGATGTTGCAATAAGGAGAGCCGGGAACTGAGTGACCAGACCGTCTCCGACGGTGAGAGAGACGTAGGTGTTTGCGGCAAGGGCAAAACTTTCGCCGTGAATGGTAACCCCGACTATAAGCCCGCCGATAACGTTTATAGCCGTTATCAGGATGCCCACCTTTACGTTGCCCGATACAAACTTGCTTGCACCGTCCATTGCACCGTAGAAATCCGCCTCCCGCTGCAGCTCGTTCCGTTTTGTAGTAGCCTCCTCTTCGGTAAGACTCCCCGCGTTATACGCGGCATCTATTGCCATCTGTTTTCCCGGCAGCGCATCCAGGGTAAACCGCGCGGCCACCTCGGCTACACGGGTAGCACCTTTTGTAATTACAATAAACTGTACCGCTATAAGAATTATAAAGATTATAAATCCTATAACGAGCCCCTCCATTCCCTCGGTTCCTACCACAAAAGTTGCGAAGGCCTGGACGATTTTTCCGTCGAACTCCGCCCCCTTAGAGAGAATGAGCCGTGTGGAGCTCACATTCAAGGCAAGGCTGAAGACAGTGGACATAAGAAGAATAGTGGGAAAAATGGAAAAATCAAGGGCTCTCTTTGTGTAGAGAACTATGAGTATTACAAGAAGACTCAATACCAGGTTTGTCGCCATAAAGAGGTCGAGTATTACCGAGGGCAGAGGAATAATGAGCATGGATACGACAACAATTACACCTATGGCAACTAGGATGTCACTCCTGTCGCTCAGCAGCGTTCCGCGTATTCCACCCCGAAAATCAGACATAAGCCGCTCCTTCTCCTCTTACAGCACCTTTCGCTTTCAAGATACATTCTCCTTCTCGTTCATCCTGTAGATCTCTCCGAGTATCATCGCCATAACTTCGTAATACTTTTCGGGAATTATATCACCCACCTCAACTTCCGCGTAAAGAGCCCTGGCAAGAGGTTTGTTCTCCACAATAGGCACTTCATTTTTTTTGGCAATTTCCCGTATTCTAAAAGCCATATTATCCTGCCCCTTTGCAATAACCATAGGAGCTACCATCCGCTCGTGTTTAAACTCCAAACCTACCGCAAAGTGGGTCGGGTTTGTAACCACCACGTCGGCTTCGGGAACATTTTCCAGCATGCTCTGGCTCAGCATCTCGCGCATTCTCTCCCGGAGTCTGCTCTTTATAAGCGGGTCTCCTTCGGTGGTTTTTCGCTCCTCCTTTACTTCCTGCTTGGTCATCTTTATCGATTCCCTGTGCTGATGCCTCTGGAAAAAATAATCCGGCAACGACATAAGCAGCATCGCAACCGCCGCTTCCACCAGTATGCGGAAAGCTATCGATGCGGTAGTAACAAAGGAGAGTCTGAAAGGCACATTTACAAAGGTAACAAGTTTATCGATCTCCATTCTTATATTTATATAGGCGATAATACCGATTACCAAAACCTTCATAATAGATTTCCAAAAATTAAAGAGAGCCTCCATGGAGAAAAATGAGCGTTGGAAGAACTTTCCAAAATTTGGGGTGATTTTTGAAAGGTCCGGAGTTATGGGTTTTGTGCTAAAGAGAAAACCCACCTGCAGGACGTTTCCAAAAAAAGCCGCGGCAAAGGCAATAAGCGCCGGCGGCAAAAAGAGCTTGAGAAAAAACGAGAAAAAGGTTCCCGCGATTCCGCTGTCCGACTGAACATCCAGACTGGTGGATACGGTAAAGTAGTAGGCGAGCATATCCTCCATAGTCTCCAGCATCCAGGGGGCGAGTATACCCACGGCAATTATGGGAAATAGAAGGGTTACCGCGGAACTTACCTCGGAGCTTTTTGCAACCTTTCCCTCCTCCCGGGATTTGCGAATTTTCTGCTCCGTAGGATCTTCGGTCCTGCCCTCATCCTCGGCGGCAAACCACTGTAGATGGACTCCGAATACAGACTCATCGAGGGGCGGCATTAAGGTATAATGGTGTGTGTGTACGTCTTCGACTACCGTCACCCTGTCCCCCCTTCCGCGAGAAATTCGAGAATTATCAGGAAGCTTTCGTCTATAAGGCGTGAGAAACCCTCCATAAGAAGGGGTATCGCAAGCATGAGCATAAGAAAGGCGATTCCGATTTTAATGGGAAAACCGAGCATAAGCAGGTTCATCTGAGGTGCCGCCTTTGCAAGCAGACCCATGGAGACGGAGACAAGGAGGAGGGTTCCGAGAACGGGGAACGAGAGAATAAGGGCATGCTCAAACATGAGGCCAATACTGGAGGCTATCATCTCCATCATATCTCCTCTTCTCAGGGCAAGCTCGGAAGCCTGGGTAGTTTCGAAGGAACGCAGCACACCTATGAGAAACAGCTTTTGGAAACCGCCGTTTATTACAAAGACCAGCATCGCTATCAAGTTAAGGAATTGCCCCATAATCGGTATCTGAACCTGTGCCATTGGATCGTAGACCTGGGAAGCCCCAAAGCCCATTTGAAAGGAGAAGTACTGTCCGGCAAGAATAAAGGCCGTGTATATCAGGTTGAGGGTAAACCCGAGGATAATACCGATAAGCGCCTCTCCCACAAGAATGAGCCCGTAGGAGAGACCCTCCGCGGGAACCGGGTATCCCGCCTCGTACACCCACGGAAACACTGCAAAGGAGGTAAACAGCGCCAGACCGACTCTGGCAATACTCGGTATCGAACTCGAGGAGAGCAGAGGCGCCACACGCAGCAATGCAAAGATTCTGGCAAAGAGAATGAGTAGGAGCTGTCCGTTTTCGATCATTAGATCGAGGTTCACCTCTCTCTATCCTCCCATCTGTGAGATCATCGAGATAAGATTTCTGGTGTACTGCTGCATCATCGCCAACATCCATGGTCCGAAGATTCCTACTGTACCGAGTATTGCGATTATCTTCGGCACGAAGGTCAAGGTCTGCTCCTGGATACTGGTGGTCGCCTGAAAAATCGAGATTATAAGACCTACCGACACACCGATTATAAGAACCGGTCCCGCCAAAATGAGTATCTGGAGCACACCGCTCTGTACTATCCTCGAAGCCATTGCTAAATTCATATACCTCTCCTCAATTAAAACTCTGAATAAGCTGCTGCGTTATCATGCCCCAGCCGTCGACAAGAACAAAAAGAATGATCTTGAACGGCAGAGATATCATAATCGGCGGCAGCATTATCATTCCCATAGACATGAGTGTCGAAGCGACAACCATATCTATTACGATGAAGGGAATAAACAGGAGTATACCTATCTTGAATGCCACTGTAAGCTCATGAAGCACGTAGGCGGGAATGAGGACATGGGTCGGCACCTGTGAGAAGTTTTCCGGCTTCTCCAAATTCTGCATCCTCATAAAGAGCTGGATCATCTCGTGGTCATTCTCCATCTGCCGAAACATAAACATTCTCATCGGTCCTATAGCCCCCTCGGACATCTCCTCTATTCCCATCTCTCCCTGGGCAAAGGGCTCAAAAGAGTCTTCGTACATAGTCGTGAAGGTCGGCCACATAATAAAAAGGGTAAGAAAAAGGGCTATTCCCATCATTACCTGGTTGGGAGGAACCTGCTGCAGCGATAACGAGCGTCTGATAAAATCGAACACAATTGCTATCCGCAGAAAGCTCGTGGTAAGAATTATAATGGACGGAGAGAGAGCCAAAACTCCCAGGAGAAGAATAAGCTGAAGGCTCAAAGCTACTTCTTCGTTAGAATTGGATTCTCTTACCGAAAGATCGACAAAGGGAACATTTAAAGTGTTCTGCTCCTCCCTCACTTCGCTCTCGACCCTCTCCTGGGCGCCCACGGCGGAAGAGAGGAGCAGGAAGAGGAGAACAGCGGGAAGAAGGATACACAATCTCTTTTTCATCTCTATCCCCTCCCTACAGGTTCTTCAACCGTTCCCGCTGTTTCTGCATAAAGAATGCCGAGGCTCCGGTATTCTCACCTCTCTCCGAGGTTCTCTCCGGATTTCTCCCAGGGCTGCTTTCTGAACCCGAGATATCGTCGGCTGCACCTTTGCCCCGTGAAAAAATATCCCTTAAGGAACGCTGAAAGGTCTGGCCCCCCGCCTTCATCTCCGAACGATGAAGGCGGACCTGATCAAGGGTCTCCCGGTCTTCTATTTTGCCGACCAGTTCGACCCCTCCCTCGGAGGAGCCTACAAGAAAAACCTCGTTCCCCACCTCTACAAGGTGCAGAGCCCTGTTTCCCTGAAGATTTTGCGTGGAAATGAGAGAGATAAGGGAGTTACCCTGAAAGCCGGGATTTCCCATCCGCTTAAGCACAAAGAATATCCCGTAAATAGCGGCGATAACCCCTCCGAGGACCAGAAACATTCTGAGAAAATCCCAGAGAGAAAACTGTGAAAGCCCCCCCTCGAGCTCCGCCTC
>JBKHFZ010000166.1:0-6036 GCA_046539925.1 Spirochaetaceae bacterium | reverse complement strand
AAGATGGTTTTACCCATTAATACAGGCTTAAGGGAGCCGCTGCTTCAGCAATTTTCGAAGAAAAAATAAAAATGATGGGGGACGCACAAGTCTGAGCTCCGCGGCAGGGATTGAAGCGGAAATGGCCCCCGGCTTCCCGGCGGCGCGGAGCAAGCCGGGAGAGGAAGCCGGGGAGAGGCCATTGCAGCGGAAAGCCCGGTCCCGCCGGAGGCCCGGCCTCCGGGGGGAGCCGCCCCCCCGCCCCGGGGCGTGTTGATTTTATTTTTCAAATACTCTAAAATAGAGCACTCATACGGCTTACGGATAGATTGTGTCCACCTTAGCACTTTAAGTTATCCAGCATCAGGATTATACCGCTAGTCCGGTTCGTCTCATTGGCAAAAAGTGAAGACGTCCAAAATATGAAAATAGAGAACTATAAGCATAAACAGGAGATAGGAGAGAGATAATGAGTACTCCCGACATTACAAAACTGAGGAATATAGGAATAAGCGCGCATATCGATTCCGGTAAGACCACCCTTACCGAGCGTATTCTTTTCTATTCCAAGCGGATCCACGCTATTCATGAGGTTCGCGGAAAGGACGGGGTGGGCGCCACCATGGATTCTATGGAGCTCGAGAAGGAGCGGGGAATTACCATCGCTTCCGCGGCTACCAACGTAAAGTGGAAAGACCACCCGATTAATATAATCGACACACCCGGACACGTCGACTTTACCATAGAGGTAGAGAGGGCTCTGCGGGTTCTTGACGGGGCCATCCTTGTGCTCTGTTCGGTTGGAGGCGTGCAGTCCCAGTCTCTTACGGTAGACAGGCAGATGAAGCGGTACAAGGTGCCGCGCCTCGCGTTTATAAACAAGTGCGACCGTGCGGGGGCGAATCCCTACAGGGTGAGGGACCAGCTCGAGGAGAAACTGGACCACAACGCCATCCTCATGCAGATTCCCATCGGTCTGGAGGACAAACACGAGGGTGTTGTGGACTTGGTAAAGATGAAGGCTATCTATTTCCGGGGAGACTCCGGAGAGGAGATAGTGGAGGAGGAGATCCCCTCCCACCTCCTGCAGGAGGCTGAGGAGAGGCGGGAGATAATGCTCGACGCGGTTTCCATGTACTCCGATGAACTGATGGAGGCGATGCTCGAGGGAGACATTACCGAGGATATGATCCACGAGGCGGTCCGACGGGCAACTCTTACCCAGGAGATAACCGCCGTATACATGGGTTCCGCCTACAAAAACAAGGGGGTTCAGACGCTCCTCGATGCGGTTATACGCTACCTGCCCAATCCCACGGAGATGAAGACTACCGCCCTCGACCTCGACAGGGACGAGGAGCCGGTAGAGCTTGTCGCGGATCCGGACAAACCTACGGTTGCCCTCGCCTTTAAGCTCGAGGACAGCCAATACGGTCAGCTTACCTACATCAGAATTTATCAGGGTGAGGTGAAGAAGGGAGACGAGCTGTACAATGTACGCTCACGAAAGAAGTTCAAGGTCGGACGGCTTATAAAGATGCACGCCGACCACATGGAGGAGATAAAGGATGCCGGTGCAGGTGAAATCGCGGCGCTCTTTGGAATAGACTGCGCCTCGGGAGATACTTTTACCGGCGACGGTCTCAACTACTCCATGACGAGTATGTACGTGCCTAATCCGGTTATTGACCTTGCGGTAACCCCCAAGGACAAAAAGTCCGCCGACAATATGGCAAAAGCCCTTAACAGGTTTTCCAAGGAGGATCCCACCTTTCGTACCTATGTGGATCCCGAGTCGAACCAGACGATTATCCAGGGTATGGGGGAGCTGCACCTCGATGTGTACGTTACCCGGATGAAGCGAGAGTACAACGCGCTGGTGGAGACGGGGATGCCCCAGGTAGCGTACCGCGAGGCTATAAGCGAGCCAGTCAACTTCGATTACACCCACAAGAAGCAGACCGGTGGTGCCGGACAGTTTGGGCGGGTTGTCGGCCGGATAGAGCCTCTGGAGACCGAAGAGAAGAACTACGAGTTTGTGAACGAGATAAAGGGAGGGGTTATTCCCTCGGAGTACATTCCCGCCTGCGACAAGGGGTTCCAGAATGCCCTGGAGAAGGGGTCTCTTATCGGCTTTCCCATTGTCGGTGTGCGGGTAGTCCTCAACGACGGACAGTTCCACGCGGTGGACTCCTCGGAGATGGCTTTTCAGACCGCCTCTTTCATGGCTTTTCGGCAGACCTATCCAAAGGCGAATCCTGTCATTCTCGAGCCGATTATGAAGGTCTCCGTGGAAGGACCAACGGAGTTTCAGGGCAATATTTTTGCCAGTATAAACCAGCGCCGCGGTATTATCGTAAGTACAGTAGAGGAGGGTTCCTTCTTTAACGTAGAGGCGGAGGTTCCCTTGAGCGAGATGTTCGGTTACTCCACCAATATACGCTCCCTTACCCAGGGCAAAGCGGAGTACACCATGGAATTTTTGAAGTACGGCAAGGTTCCCCAGAGTATTGCCGAGGAGCTGATAAAAGAGTATCAGGACAAGCGGAAAAAAGAGCAGGCCGAATAAAGGGCAGGCAGAATTAAGAGAATTGCAGGTAACCTGTATGTACCGTCTGGTTTTTGACGCTGTATAGGTTATACTGTTATTGTCGAGGGTGTGTGTCGGCAATAGTCGTAAAATAAATCAGGAGGATTATTCTGTATGGTAAAAGCTGAGTTAATAAAACGGAGTCCCCTTCGCGTGTTCGAACAATCGATTCACGGCGGTGTGGGAACTGGTCATATCGGCATTATAGCGTCCAGAAAAGGAGTCGGGAAAACCGCATGTCTTACCCATATAGCGGTGGATAAACTTTTTCAGAATCAGCGGATAATTCATGTGTCCTTTGCTTCCAATGTCGATCATATAATTACCTGGTACGAGGATATTTTTCAGGAAATTGCAAAGAAGCGGGAGCTCGAACACGCGGTGGAGGTTCATGACGAGATCGTAAAAAACCGGGTAATCATGAATTTTAACCAGGAGGGGGTGGAGACCGCTCAGGTTCTCCAGAGTCTCGAAGCCCTTATAAAAGACGGTAAATTCGAGGCAAACACCATTATCTTCGACGGATACAGGGTCGGCAGCGAGACCGGAGAAGATTTTAAGGCACTTAGGGAGTTTGCGGAGAGATTGAAGCTGGAGATCTGGTTCTCCGTTTCCCTCCGGGATAACGGAGAAGAGATGTTTACTCCGCAGGATATACCGAAGATACTCGAGCCTTATGTCGATTTGATAGACGTTATTATCAATCTGCATCATGTGAGAGACCATGTGCATCTCGAGTTGGTCAAGGATCATGAAGATATAGAGGCGAAGGATATGAACCTTCAGCTCGATCCAAAGACCCTCCTTATCGCCGAGGGTTAGAGGGTTTGTGAAGATGCCAAGTAGCTGTGCCCTGCCGGGCGCGGCAAAGAGAAGCCGGTGGCCTGGGGGTCTACCGGCTTTTTTTTACCCCGATCTTTGGGCACCTTTCCGAGAGAGGGCACAGGGAGCAGCGGGGAGAGAGGGGTGAGCAGACGGCCTGGCCGAAACGGACAAAGAGTTCGTTAATAGGGATTCGGTAGGGCAGTGGAAGAACTTTCATGAGGGCCTGTTCCGTTTTCTCCGGTGTGTCTGTGGATACCCAGCCAAGGCGGTTCGAGATGCGGTGGACGTGGGTGTCTACACAGATATACGGGAGGCCGTAGCCTATGCTCAGGGTAAGATTGGCTGTTTTGAGTCCCACCCCGGGAAGTTTTAACAGAGTCTCCCGGTCGTCGGGGACTACTCCTGCGTGGGTCTCCAGGATAATTCGTGATATTTCCAGTATGTTACCCGCCTTTACCCTGTAGAAGCCTGCGGGATAGATCAACTCTTCCACTGTATTTTTTGGGAGCCGGAGCATCGTTTCGGGATCCCCCGCCCTTGCGAAGAGGCGCTTCGATGCCTCTAGGGTTACCTCGTCCTTCGTGCGCAGGGAGATTACCGTGGAGATGAGTATTTTATAGGGGTCTTTCCCGGTTCCCGCAACCTCGGAGACCGAGGGTATGTGAGTTTTTTCTACCGCCTTTTCTACAAGGGGCACGACCCACTCGGCGGCGGGGGGGGCGGGAGTGCCGGAGGCTCCGGAGGTGTCAGTGGAGCCGGAGGTGCCAGTGGTGGAAGTTGCAGGACCAGTATTCTCCATAATCGTTATACCCACACCGAGGGGTCTGCTTCCTCGATGAGGACAGAAGCGTAGGCCTCTACTGCTTTGCCCTCTCCTATGGGGCCCACTTTCTCGTGGGTTTTTGCCTTAACGGAGACGTTCTGTATATCTATATACAGCAGTTGCGCGAGGCTGCTGCGAATTTCCTCTATATGGGGGCCCAATTTGGGAGACTGGAGGACTACGGTGGTATCTATATTGACGGCGCGGTATTCGTTTTTGTGCAGCATCTCTACCACTTTCTCCAATAGTATGGTGCTTTTGGCGTCTTTCCACCGGGGGTCGGAGGGGGGGAAGTGACTGCCTATGTCACCGAGGGCAAGTGCCCCGAGGAGAGCGTCGATAAGTGCGTGGATAAGTACATCTCCGTCGGAATGGGCATCCTCGCCCGAGTCTGAGGGAACGTGGATTCCCCCGAGCACAAGAGGCCTGCCTGGAACAAGGCGGTGAAGATCCCACCCAAAACCGGTTCTCATTTTCCGAGCCCCTCGTGCAGCTTCTGTTTTTTATGCAGTTTTTGCAGATCCCCGGGAAAGGTGATTTTTATATTGTCCGGGTCTCCCGGCACCGTGTGGACCGGTCCCGCGTAGCGGGAGTATATTTCCGAGTCGTCCACGTACAAAGACCCGTCGCAGGCGGCCTGCCGATGAGCATCGAGTATTGCCGGAAAGGCGAAGGCCTGGGGGGTCTGGGCGCCCATGGTTTTGCTCCTGGAGAGATGCTCTTCGATAAAACCGTCCAGGTCGATCCTTTTAAGGGCGTCGGTTACGGGAATTACCGGTATAGAGGCGTTATGGACAATACAGTCCCGGAGTACTTCTTTAATGGTTTCTGCTTGAATCCTCGGCCTGGCTCCATCGTGAATAAGCACGTAGTCTATTGCCGCGGTAAAGGCTTGTAGTCCGAGAAACACCGACTCCCGGCGGGATTCTCCCCCCGGCTGCAGGCGGATGGGTCCTTTAGAAGAGGCGCTTCCAAGAGGGGAGAGAGATTCGGGCAGATGGGTGTGGAGCATCTTTTTTACATCCCCTTCGTCTCCCGGCGGCACGGTAATTACTACCTCTTCGAGGGAGAGAGTTGTGAGAAAGGGTATGAGGGTATGAATAAACACCGGGCGGTCTTCTATTGGGAGGTACTCTTTTTTGGCGGTGCCCCCCATGCGTGTGCTAAGCCCCGCTGCGGTAATAAGCAAACCTACTCTATATTCTGCTGTATCCACGGATTGTGCCGCCCATGCAGGAGAAGGTCTAGTCTGTTTCCAGGCTGTTGAAGATCATATCTTCGACTTCCACTTTGGCTTTGTCGAGACTGAAGGAGATCTCGTCTACGAGGATCTTCAATGCGTTGTCGAAGAGCTTTCTCTCCTGGATCGGGAGCTCTTTTATCTTGCTTCGATGGTAGAGGGTTCTTACAACCGTAGCGATATCGAGCACGCTGCCGCTCTTGAGGAGGTCGAGGTTCATTTGATACCGCAGCTTCCAGTCTGCGGTAACCGGTTCGTGTTTTTCCGCAATATGGGTAAGGGCTTTTTTGGATTCCTTGCTGTCCACGATACTGCGGATTCCGAGTTCTTCCGCCCGGTCTACCGGTACCATCACGGTCATATCCGATATCTCCAGATAGATTACATAGTAGAGGACACTGCTGCCCTTAAAATCCTTCTCCTCGATCGAGGTGATTTTTCCTACCCCTTGAAGAGGATACACAACGTGTTGGTCTACGTTAAAGTTGGGAGATGTATGTGTGTGAGAAACTGATTCCATATATACATAATACCTTAAATAAAGGGGATAGTCAAAGGGCTGTATATCAATTATAGTTT
>JBKHFZ010000165.1:0-6089 GCA_046539925.1 Spirochaetaceae bacterium | reverse complement strand
CCGTCCCTGGAGAAACAGCTTGACCGATTGATCCAGGAGCGAAAAGGCGGCACCCTTATTGCTACCGATACATCTTTACCTTTTCTACTCTACCATAAGATAATCCCGGATCTCGTTATCTCTATAGATTGTCAACATATTACCTACCACCATTTTATACAGGGGTATCCCTCGCAAGTACCCCTTATCCTCGATCTTGCATCGCCCCGACATCTTACGGAGCTCTCCGACAAACCGGTTTTTTTTACCAGCGGCCACCCCTTTTCCCGCTATGTAAACAGAAAGTGGCGCAAGTTCCCCCATATCGATACATCAGGAGGAAATGTAAGCCACGCCGCCGTGAGCCTGGCCGATTCTCTGGGTGCCCAGAACATTCTTCTCTTTGGAGTGGATTTCTCGTTTCCCAGAGGCAAGAGCTACACCAGGGGAACCTATCTCTATCCCCATTTTCGCAGCCAGGAGACCCGACTTGTGCCTTCGGAATCCCTCTTTTTCAATTTTATATTTCGTAATCCCGAGATACTCCACACCGGCAACCGCCACTTAATCCGCTATACCACAAAACCCATGATCAGCTACAAAAAGAGACTGGAAGAAGCGTCCGAAGGCATAAAGGCGAGGGTGCTTCCTATCGAGGGTGACGGAGAGAAACTGTGCCCCGCCGAACCGGCCAAACGACGGGAGAACAGCAGTATTGTGGGGACATTGTTTACAGCGGGTTCTCCCTCCATGAGCTGGAGAGATTTCTTGAAGAGTTACGACTCCATCCTTGGGGAGCTGCCTAAACCGACCGAATCTTTAGCCGGCTACCGCTCCCAGCTATCGGAGGAGCAGATAGACGTAGTTACGACGCTGTTTCCAGCCTCCGCAGCGGTGCGCAGGGAACAGGAGATTCTTGGGCACAGCTCCATCGGCGCATGTATATTGGAGGATGTAATAAGCTGGAGCAGGTCGGTAATTGCTCATCAATTATCTTCCGGTCTGAAGTAGATACCCGCATACCCGACAAAGGAGTTGTCCGGATGGAGCTCGTAGGAGCTTGAATAAGCGAGGAGGCTTCCCTCTCTTGCCTTGTAATACCGGGCAAACTCAATAGCCGCAGCCGCTGCACCGGCAGAACAGGCGGACTTGTCTTCATTCCCGAGGAGGAGAACCTTGTCGGAATTCATGGCAAGCATTGCATCTATAATTTTTTTATCGTTCTCCTCTTTTACCCATCTGTAAGCGGCGCTACCGAGTCCCGCGGGGGTAAAGCCGAAATTCGGCCCGTAGTGAGTCAGATCTGTCGATCCTATTAACACCGCATTTTTATCGGTCTTTTCAGCCGTCTCTGCGCATGCCGCGCCGAGTTCCTTAGCCTCTTCGCCGGCCCCGGTTCTTAACCAGACAACTTCCGCATGAGGAAAAAGATACCGCACAAGGGGGATATTTACTTCCACAGTGTTATCCGGGACACTGTCCGACCTCAAGTGAACTGTCTTGGACAATTCGGCAACAAAGGTTCGGTCCGCCGGCGCATGACCAAGGGGCGTCTCGAACAGCGCCTCCTCCGCAGCAACAACACCGTCGCCCCCGTGCATATGCCCGCCCACAACTATAACCGTCTCGCAGTCTTGTGTAAGGTGGAACATGGTACTAAAAGCAAGTCTGCCGGAAAACGCCCAACCGGCGTGAGGAACAACAGCGGATACTGCGTATCTCTCCACATTTTGGGGTATATAATCCGACTCTTTCTCCCACTTTTTCAGCACCTCGAGGGTCTTCTTCTCACTCTCGGGATACCAGCCGGCAGGTAGTACACGACTTCTCTCCTTCTCACTCATATCTATTACCCTCCAGTTTTTAGTTTTCCCATGCCTCTTCGCGGCAAACGAAACTACGAAAATAGCCGGGTACGGCTATTTTTGTAATAGTGTAAAGGAAATCCCCGGTTTCTCTCAATAGTTTCCCGTGGTGCGCGTGGTGTTTTTGGCAGGAAAGACAATGAAAATCGAGGAGCTGCAAATTGGTATAAAAAGAGTTTGTCTTTTTTATTTTTTTCTATATAATGATCCCTATGAGTTCGGGTACATTAAAAATTATCAACGTTACCGTTGCACTGCTTCTTGTTTTGATACTCGGCGGGGCCCTTATTCTCGTTTTCGACTACAAAACCTCCCGGGAAAATGCGGTTCTTCTCCATTTCTCCTCGTTGTGGGATAAAGTTGACTTGCTCTTTGATTCCGTTCCGGATGAAGGGTTAAGCGAGGAGACAGCGGCACAGCAAAACAGAATCTTCGACAATTTACGGAAAGAACTCCGGCAGACTAAGGGTCTGCGAAGTTTTATCCTCTACGACCAGTCCGAACGGGTCCACTATGTGTTCGGCAAAAAACCGGAGGATGTGCATCTCTCCTATGGTAAAGACAATAAGCAGCGGTCCGACATTATTTTAAGCAGCAGTTCTCCCTACGATAAAGTATTTACGAGGGCCGGGGACAACGAATTTGTTGTCGAGGCGGTGTACACGGTTATCGACCGGAACACGATCTTTCGAGGCATCCGCGCTGTTCTTGCGTCTCTCCTGGTAATTGCAATATCTCTTGCAGTTTTACTGGTAAAGCTTCAAGGCAAAGGCACACCTCCAAGTGCCGCTGCGGAAACAACTGTCCCGGAAGAAGAGCCCCTTCCCTCCGGCACGCCGGCGGCCTCCAGGGAAAAACGTGCCGAGAGAGAAAGACCCGCGAAAGAAGAAGTTACTCACAAAGAGGGAGCATCTCAACAGGCCGATTTTTGCAGCGACACCCTTCTAAGACCAAGGCTCGACAGCGAGCTCAAAAGGGCGGCTGCATCGGATCAGGATCTTGTTCTTTGTTTTGTCCACTGCTTTAAATGCCGGGAGTCGATAGCAATGGGAGAGATACACAGCATCGCATCCTCCTTTTTCCCCTTTCAGGATCTTCTTTTTAAGATAGACTCAAATACTTTTGCGGTAATATTACCCAATACGGACTTGGACCAGGGCATCGATCTTCTTACAAAATTTCAGCATTACCTATTTGAACGTGTAAACTATTCGCCTATAGACTCCGCTGTGGGACTCAGCTCGAGAAACGGAAGACTTATAGACAACGAAAGAATTATTACAGAAACCCGTGTTGCATTGAAGAAAGCGGTCCACGACCCGGAGACAAAAATATTCGGTTTTAGACCGGACCCCGGCAAGTACCGATCTTATTTAGCACGCAAGAAATAGAGTCGACCCTCTTACAAAATAGTCATAGAGTATCCTTTAAAAAAGCTCACTATAAATTCGCTACTTACACATTTCTGAGGCACCACGGAGAATACGGTTGTATGTCTCTTCCGATAAGGAAAAGACCGCCTTATCCGCGAGTCCTTCGCCCTTCCCATTCGAGAGCATAACCGCTTTGTCTCCCCCCACCGTTTCGTACATCTCCAGGGTCTCACCGCTTGCCCCGCCGCGTTCCATGGATATCCGCATTACCACATTATCTATAAGCGATTCAACTCCGTCGGAACCCCTTCGGCCGAGGTACTCACTGCCCTTCACACGCATGAGAGTATCCGTAAATCTCTCGACTTTATCTCTTTCCGGTGTAAAGGAGTTTTGCAAAGATCTTTCTCTAATAAACCCTTTCCAGGCCCCCAGGTTATCATCCGAAACCATCCGTTCGAGGCGTATTGAGTTTTTGCTTTCAAATTCAGAGGTATCCTCAAGATCAAAGACATCTTCGATTTTCAACTCTCTCGCAAGTACAATCTCCAGGGACAGTAAATTGGAGTGACTAAACTCCGCATCGAATAGAGAGAGGTCCGCCCATTTTTCGTGAGAGCTGCCGACCAATTCGAGAACATCGTCGGCTTCGTAGACTTTATTCTCCCCCATTTTTACATATCTTCTCTTTGTGCCCGGAACTCTGTCTCCAATACGGATAACTTTTGATTGAATGTCCCCCGAAGGAGCTTCCGGAGAATCCTCTGCCGATTTCTCGGCTAAAAGAGTCACCTCTATATCTGCAGAGGAAGAGTATTGACTCCAACCGTCCGATTCCAGGGGAGTTTGAGCATACACTTTAATATCCTCGAGTTCCTTTAGAAATGCCTCTACCGTTTTTTGGTCGGCAATAAGGAGAGAGCCGTCTACCGCTCCTTTAAGATACCACCGGCCATCCTCTTTTTGGAGATTCGTATGGGTAAAAGGAATTTCTATCTCTTTTATAGAGGCAAGCTCTTCCTTCGATAAAAGGGAATAAGGCTTCTCCTCGGTATTACTTTTCGGTGTAAAAACCGTCCCTGCAAAGTAGAAGAGAGACAGCAGAACTATAAGAGACAGAAGAAACGAGAGTTTTTTTCTAAAACTCAAAGCCCTCTTCTCCTTCTTCTGTACCGGCGTATCAGGCCGAAGCCGAGGACAAGAAGGGGAATAAATACAAGGTTTATAAATTGTGCAAAACTGTACTGCATCTCCGCCCTCTCCGGAGGAAGAGCGTCCAGCCGCATGGGCCGGACATTTCGGGTTCTAATATCCATCATATCCTCTTCAAGGGCAAGCCAGTCTACGCAGTTTCCCACAAAATCAATATTGTAGAGGCTTCCGGAGAAACTTATAAAGTCGGTAAGAAAAATGCTGTCCCCTACTATAACCATTCTGCTGTTTACTCCGTCTGCGGGTTCCGCGTAGGGATGATCCACCTCTCCTTCTATAGTTACCGCAGCGGTATACGGACCGTCTCCAAAATCTCCCTCTGGCTGTGAATAATACTCATCCGGGTAAAAAGAGGAGCTTTTGCCGGGATCGATAAAAAAGGGAGGCTCCATTAACCAGGATTTTGTCGAACTGCTTATAAGTGTTTCTATATCCGCCTTCGGGCTCTCCTTGTACCGCAGGGGACTCGGCCACAAGAGGTCGAGCCCGCCGAAACCCGCGGTTATCGGGTGGTCTTCCGAAACCCCTCCGCTCCTTACATTTACCCAGTGGGGATATCTGTCCAGAGCTTCCCAGGAAGTACCCGAGGGAGTGGAATGGGGAATTCTGAACCGTTTGGAGAACGCATCGAGGAGGAGACGGCTCTGCACATCTACCCCGTATTCCGAGAGCAGACCGAGTATAGGGTTATCCTCTTCTATCTCCTCGGCCTCAAAGCTCTCCTGCACATCTATATCTGCTCCGCCCGCGGCGAACAACGCCTTTCCCCCTCGAGCAATATATCTGTCTATATATATCGCGTCGTCTATAGAAAGCTCCGTACCTGCCGCTATAAGAACATCCAATCCTTCGGGTATCGGCTGCCCGGACTCCAGGGTCTCTACTGTATAGCGCTCAGAGAGACTCTGCCGCAGCATGTTGTACATATTATCCACACTTCTATCGGGATGCCCCGAAAGAATACCCACTCTCTTCTCTTTATTCTCTATAATGTCCCTTATAGCGGAGGTGAGTTCATACTCTAACGTTTCGATACGCATAGCAAAGGGAATAACTTCTTTTCTGCCCCTATAGCGCACAAGGATTCCCGAATAGACGTCGGCATAGGTCTGCTCCCGCTCTTCGACAACCTCGATTTGGCGGGTTTCTATACCCAACT
The DNA here is from genome assembly GCA_046539925.1 of Spirochaetaceae bacterium. Classification (GTDB taxonomy): domain Bacteria; phylum Spirochaetota; class Spirochaetia; order DSM-16054; family Sediminispirochaetaceae; genus CAYFVU01. Next base: position 501 of record JBKHFZ010000165.1, on the reverse strand, counting down.
CTTCTATCTCTTCCTCGACACCCTCTTTTTCCGGGTCTGCCACACGGACGGACACATCTCCTTTACCGTAAGCCGCGTACTCTCTTAAAATATCTTCGATGGTATCTGGAAGCGAACTTACCCGAGAGAGTCTGTCCGAAACATAGTAGGTTATACTCATTCCCTCTTCGAGCTCATCAAAGATATTTTTAGATACGTCGGATATGGTGTAAATTCGGTTTTCCGTCAGGTCCACTCTCGTAAAAAACCGCTCTCCATTAATCCCCAGAAGCACTACAACTAACAAGGTAAGAACAGTAAACCCTATCTCCCGTTTTAGTTCGGTATGCATGCCGCCCTACCTCCACTTCCGGAATACAAGCACTTTCACCGCTCCGTAGAGAAACAGGAAGCTTACCAGAAGAAAAAAGACCACATCCCGTGTATCGACCACCCCTCTTGTAAAACTCTCAAAGCGGTACTGCAAGGTAAAATAGCGAATATGCCGGGATACTGTCAGTA
>JBKHFZ010000164.1:0-6114 GCA_046539925.1 Spirochaetaceae bacterium | reverse complement strand
TTTTGAGAATCTGCGGGTTCTGGAAGATATAAACTTGAGCGTAGAGTCGGGAGAGTTTGTAGTGCTTCTCGGGCCCTCGGGCTGCGGAAAGTCCACCTTTCTCTCTCTTCTTGCAGGCTTGGAACAGCCTAGCGCGGGAACCATCGAGGTAATGGGCCGCCCGCTTGTCAGGCCCACTAGAACCTTCGGCTTTGTCTTCCAGGACTACGCGCTCTTTCCCTGGCGTACCGTTTTGGGCAATGTTATGGCGGGCCTTCGCGAAGGCGACAAGAATGAGAGAAAAGAGAGGGCGATGTTCTACCTGGAGAAGGTAGGGTTGGAGGATTTTGCCCAGGCCTACCCCTTTACCCTCTCCGGGGGCATGAAACAGCGCGTGGGTATTGCCCGGGCCCTGGCCTACGACCCGCCCATCCTCCTGATGGACGAGCCCTTCGGCGCGTTGGACGCGCAGACGAGAAAATATATGCAGCAGGAGCTCACAAAAATCCTCCAGGACCTGGACAAAACCATTCTATTCGTAACCCACAGTGTTATAGAGGCTGTGTACCTCGGTACACGGGTGGTGGTATTTAGTCAGCGCCCCTCTCGCATTGTCTTCGAGGAGAAGATCGACTTGGAGGGCGAGCGCCATTACACCGACCCCGGCTACCTGCGCTACCGGGAGGAGATCCTCCACTATCTAAACAGGGAAACCGGCGTTCACGAATAAAGCCTCCGAATAAAGTACAGGAAAATTATGTATAGAAAAGATCGAGTTCTCGTTACCTACGGCTGGTGCCGTAACGCGTGGGCTATAATGCGAAGCCTCAGCCGAAAAAACATTCAGGTATATGCCGGCGATAGCGAGAAACAGTGTATGTGCAGTTTCTCAAAGTATAAAAGCGGGTTCTTTGTATATCCGGATTTTAGAACAAAACCGGAAGAGTTTATCGACTCGGTAATTAACTATATAAAAGAGAAACAGATAGGTGTCTATATACCGGTTCACGAAGAAATTTTGACGGTTGCAAAGTATATTGACAGATTTCCAGAAGATGTTATTATACCCATCTCGAGCTACGAGAAAATATTCTCTCTCTTCAATAACTATACGCTATGGGAAATTGCCCACCGCCTGTCTGTGTCGCTGCCCCGTACAATCAAGCCGGATACGGAGGCCGAATTAACCGGCGGTATTGAAACAATGATGTTTCCCCTTATTGTAAAGATGCAAAACAGTAACGGTTCAAAGGGCGTAAAAATAGTCGAGACAAAAAAAGAAGCCCTGGAGGTGTGGAAAGAGTTCAAAGCAAAGGCGGTACTCAAACCAATTGTTCAGGAATACGTAGAAGGTACAATGTACGCGGTGTCTCTTCTGTTCAATAAAGGCAAGGAGATAGCCCGGTTCGTAAGGCGTAATCTGCGCGAAAAAGAGTATTTTGGCGGAACCTGTACAAAAGCGGAAAGTATATACAAACACGATATTGCCGACGAGGCTTCGAAAATTCTCAAAGAGTTGAATTATACCGGTGTGGTAATGTGTGAATTCCTGGTAAACGAGTCTGACAATACCCATTGGTTAATCGAAGCTAATCCCCGTTATTGGGGCACCACCGGTTTGGATATAGATGCGGGAGTCGATTTTCCCTACTATCAATATCAGCTTTCTGTCTAAAACACCCCTGCCGATTTTTCTGATACATATAAAGATCCATATTGATTTTCGTATAAAGAGGGGCTCAAGAGCAGGTGGATTATTGGGGATATTATCAGCTTTCTCAATAACCTGAGAACCGGAGGGGAGAATAAGCGAAGGTACCGAGACTATTTTAGATGCGATGACGACTTCTATATGGACCTGAAAAAAGACGACATCGCCGCCTTTGCGGGAGAGAGCGTGTACTACTTTAAGAAATTTGTTAAATTCCGCTCAACCAACCCTGTAGATGAGGGTACTTTCAGTTGAAGGGCATACTGAAAAGATAAAGTTTACCTAAGGGGCTTTGATAGATAATAAGGAGGACTATTTTGAAGATATTGATACCTGGAGGGGCCGGATATATAGGCTCTGTTTTGGCTACCGAACTGTTAAAGCACGGCCACGAGCTGAGGGTTGTAGATCTGCTCTGGTTTAACCGGTCTACCCCGCTTATCCATTACTCCAACCCCTCCTACGAGTTTATACGCGACGATATAACAAAGGATGAGGTTATAGACAGGTCTCTGGAGGGGGTGGATTTTGTTATCTACCCGGCAGCGGTAGTGGGAGACCCGGCGAGCAACAAATATCCCGAGCTTACAAAAGAGACAAACGAAATTGCGGCTAAAAAGATCATAAAGAGGGCGTCTAAGTACGGTCTAAAGGGGTTTGTGTACTTTTCCACCTGCTCTAACTACGGGATCTCCGGGGACGAGCTGGCAAATGAGGATACAAACCTCAATCCCCTCTCTCTCTACGCGGAGACAAAGGTAAACGTAGAGCGGTATCTTCAGCAGGAGGTCTCCGATATGGACTGGGTAATAGGGCGCCTCTCCACCGTCTACGGGATCGGTCCCCGCATGAGATTCGACCTTACGGTAAATGAGTTTGCCCTTAAGGGGTTTATGGAAAAGTACATAGACATCTACAGGCCCGAGTCTTACCGCCCCTATGTGCATGTGTACGACCTCTCCCGCATAATAAATACAATTGTAGACAAGTTTGATGGTCTAAAAAACAACGTCTTTAATATTGGCTTCCCCGGAGAAAACTATAAAAAAATACAGATCGCGGAGGCGGTAAAAAAGTACCTGCCCGATACTCAGATAGATATTCTCAAGTCCGGCGGGGACGATAGAGACTACCAAGTGGACTTCTCGAAGCTCCACCGCTTTTTGGATATAGATAAAGTGTACGATGTAGACAAATCGGTAGAGGAGACTATCCGTGCCCTCGAGGACAAGCTCTTTGGAGATACGAGCCGAGAGGTCTTTAGCAATACCACCCCTAACTTTAGTTGGGAGTAGATATGGGCTTTGAAAAGATGGACTATAGAGAGATTCTCCGCTTTATCAGGGAGCTGTATTCAACAGAGGATTTTATCCCCCTCCACGTGCCCCATTTCGGGGGGAACGAAAAAGCGTATTTACACGAGTGTATCGATTCGACCTTTGTCTCCTCCGTCGGCAAGTATGTGGATAAATTCGAAGAAGAGCTGGCATCTTATATAGGCTCAAAACGGGCTGTAGCGGTAGTTAACGGTACCAGTGCAATTCAGGTAGCCCTGCGCCTTGCCGGGGTAAAACCGGGGGAAGAGGTAATAACCCAGCCCCTTACCTTTGTGGCAACCTGCAACGCGGTCCGATATCTCTACGCGGAACCGGTGTTTGTGGATGTGGACCGGGATACAATGGGTCTCTCCCCGGAGAGGGTAAGGTCCTTTTTGGCCGGCTATGGAAAAAGAGAGAAAGACGGCCTTTACAATAGAGAAACAGGCAGGAGAATAGCCGCGTGCCTTCCCATGCACACCTTCGGCCATCCGGCGCGTATAGAGGAGTTGAACGAGGTGTGCCGGGAATACGATATCCCACTAATAGAAGATGCCGCCGAGTCCATCGGCTCGTACAGTAACGGGCTGCACACCGGCCGCACCGGCCTCATGAGCGTGTTTAGCTTTAACGGGAATAAAACCATAACCACCGGCGGCGGGGGCATGATATGCACCGACAACGAGGATATTGCAGACAAGGCAAAATACCTAACCACCACCGCCAAAAAGCCCCATAAATGGGAGTTCTACCACGACGAGCTCGGGTATAATTTTAGAATGCCCAACATAAACGCGGCCCTCGGCTGTGCACAGCTGGAGATGCTCCCCGGCTTTTTGGAGAATAAGCGGCAGACAGCCCTCGAGTACAAGGCCTTCTTCGACCCCATCGAAGGAGTACGGTTTGTGGAGGAGCGGGAAAACACCCGCGTAAACTACTGGCTCAATTGTCTTCTCTTCGAAGACCCTCAGCACAGGGACGAGTTTCTCCACTACTCCAACGAACATAAAGTAATGACCCGGCCAATATGGACCCTTATGTATAAACTGCCCATGTATAAAGACTCTTTTCGCACAGACACCGCCAACGCCGAGTGGCTCGAAAAGAGGGTGGTAAATATCCCCAGCAGTGTGAGATAGAATAGGGGTTAGAGGTTTACTCATTTTTATAGTTTTAACTGCAGCGCGACTGGAGGATAGATAATACATACCTGAAAAATGAGTTGAAAATAGCTGCTGTAGATGGTATTTTATTAGAAGAGATGAAAAGAGGGTAGTATGAACTATAATCGTAATAAAGTGAGAAAAATTATCGATACGGTACATTACCTCATTGGAAAAAACAATGGGACGTTGAATTATACAAAAATGATAAAGCTCCTCTATCTTGCCGATAAGAAAGCGCTGGAAAAATGGGGTGCTCCTATTACCGGCGATCAGTATTACGCTCTTAAAAACGGCCCGGTACTTTCAAAAACTCTTGATCTGATAAAAGGGAAAGCCGATTTGGAGTCCCAGACATTATGGGATGAATATTTCTTTACAAAGGATTACAAGCTTATAGATGAAAAGCCTGATCGTCCTTACGACTATCTTTCTCCCGTGGAGATTGAAATTCTTTCTGAGGTGGATCAAAAATATAAAGATTACTCCTGGCAACAGATGATTGACTTGGTTCATTCTCCTGAGGTGTGTCCGGAATGGAGCGATCCGGGAGAGGGTGCCTCTCCGATTAGTATTGAAACTATTCTTAAAAAAAGCGGTAAAACTGACAAAGAAATAGAAGAAATTATGGACGAATACTATTCCAATGAAGAGGAAAAAAAGTTCTTTTTAGAGAATTGCGGGTAAATGTCAAAACGTTCAACTTTTCTGCGTGAAGATGCCTCAAGGAAAATGCATCTGAAAATTGTAATAACCGATCCGGATCCCGATAACATGGTTCTGGTTGTAAGTGTTTCAACCATCTACCAAGGTGCTTTTCATGACAATTCCTGTGAAATTTTCCCCGGAGACCACTCTTTTATCAAAAATCCGTCGTATGTCTCTTATCAGTATGCAATGGAACTTGATGCGGTAAAGATTCTGGATGAAAAATTCAAGGGCTATATTATACAAAAGGGAGATGTCAGTATTGAGCTATTGGAACGCATACAGAGAGGAGCCCGCTTGTCAAAGTTTCTTCCAGTTTATCTAAAGAAGTATTTCGAGTACTTTTAATACAACTAATTCCTTTTCAAGAGGTTTTTACCGCTATGATACGCTTTTTCGACATTCTCTTCTCCGGCATGGCCCTCATTGTGCTCTCCCCGCTGTTTCTGATAGTCTCCCTCGTGCTCGCTCTTACCGGCGAGCACGAGGTATTCTATCTCCAGCCTCGCGTCGGCTTTGGTGGTAAGGACTTCTACGTCTTTAAGTTTACCACCATGGTAAAAAACGCCGAGAAGATGGCAGGCGGCCTTTTAACCCAGCAGAACGACCCCCGGGTACTGCCCTTCGGCTCCTTTCTGCGCAAAACCAAGATAAACGAGCTGCCCCAGTTGCTCAATATCTTTCTCGGCTCCATGAGCGTCGTCGGCCCGCGGCCCCAGGCCCGGGTTCACTACGAACTCTTCTCGGAGGACCAGAAGCGCTACATCTCTCAGTTAAAGCCCGGCCTTACCGGCATCGGCTCGCTTATCTTCCGCGACGAGGAGGGCATCCTTGCCCGCTCCCCCCACGACTTCGACCACACCCACGACCGCATCATCACCCCCTACAAGGGGGAGCTGGAGAAGTGGTACTACCACCACCGCTCGCTCAAGAACTATTTTAAGATCATCTTCCTCACCGCCTTTGGCATACTCAAGAGCGACCTGCGGGTGCTGCATCGGTTTCCCGACCTGCCCGCAGTTCCTGCGGAACTGCGGGGGATTATTGGCTAGGGGTCAGAGGTTTACCGTTTACTAAAACTACAAGGAGCATCACTTGAATACTCAAGGGCGGACAAAAACCGTGGCCCTCGTCGGCTGCGGACGGATTTCGAAACGACACATCGAGGCAATCGGCGAGAATCGGGGCGTGGAGATAACCATCGTCTGCGACATCGACGAAGAGAGAGCCCGCGCCA
>JBKHFZ010000163.1:0-6144 GCA_046539925.1 Spirochaetaceae bacterium | reverse complement strand
TCTGTATTTCTATTAAAAAAACAGTCGTATTCGGCTGTTTTCGCCGTTTCGGTTGCCGAAAAGCGGCATGGGAAACCTAGTTAAAGGAGAAGTGTTATGGATGTGTTAGTGAGCTGGCTTGGACATGCAAGTTTCCTGTTGAGTGGCAAAAAGACCGTATATATCGATCCGTGGAAGATAGACGGAGAACCCCATGACGGGGACCTTGTCTTGATTAGTCACACCCATTACGACCATTTTTCGCTGGAAGATATCCGTTCCGTCCTCAAAGAGGATGGAGAAGTTGTAGGAAGCGAAGATGCAGTGCAAGAGTTGAGCTATGGCAAAGGCCTAAAACCCGGAGAGAGTCTCGAAATCGGCGGCATTAATGTTACAGGAATTGCCGCCTACAATGTGGAGAAGGAGTTTCACCCCAAAGAGAACGGGTGGCTGGGTTTTGTAGTGGAGTTGGACGGGGCTCGCATCTATTATGCGGGAGATACCGACGCTGCGGAGGAGATGAAGGGACTTTCCGACATAGATCTTGCCCTCATACCGGTAGGAGGAAATTTCACCTTTGGACCGGAAGATGCCGCCGAAGCGGTAAAGGGCTTCTCTCCCAAGAAGGCCCTTCCCTACCACTGGGGAGATGTGGTGGGAAACCGAAAAGATGCTCAAAAGTTCGGGAAAAAAGCCGGAGTTCCCGTGGAAATCCTTTCGCCTATGGACACGCTTCAGCTTGAATAGGAACTCTTAATGGATAGAGGCTCCACTCATACAGGCATACTACCGGATGCTGAGGGAATTCGCAGGTTTATCGGCGGAATAGAGATCCGCCTGCTCCTCGCTATTTTTATCCAGCTGATAACGGGATTGGCTGTAATCTTCGTAATGGCCGATTTCAATTTTCTTCTGGCCCATGTGTTTGCCGAACTGTTTAGCGTTGCGGTTGCATGGACGGTCTTTTTTATCGCATGGAACGGTAGAAGGTTTTTTGACAACGGATTTTTCCCCCTCATCGGTATTGTGTACCTGTGTGTAGGGATAGTGGACACTACCCACACCATCGCCTACGACGGGATGAATGTGTTTAGCGGGACAGGGACAAACCTTCCAACCCAGCTCTGGGTATTGGCTCGTTATATGGAGGGGCTTGTTTTCCTTGTTGCCCCCTTCTTTCTTTCCCGCAAGTTGAATCCGGAATTGACTCTCTTTGCTGTGGCAGCGGTAACCGCAGGGGGGCTTGCAGCGGTCTTTGGGGGTTACTTTCCCGACTGCCATGTAGAGGGAGTGGGATTAACTCCCTTTAAGGTTGTAAGCGAGTATGTAGTAGCCCTTATGCTGCTTATATCGATTGTGCTCCTCTACCGCCGCCGCCGTTTTTTTTACCTTGATGTTTTTCTCTACACCGTGGCCGCGATTCTGGCAACCATAGCCGCGGAGATGCTCTTTACTTTCTATATCGGGGTCTACGACATCTCCAACCTTGTGGGGCATTATCTAAAATTTGTATCTTTCTACATGCTTTATCGCGGAGTCGTGATAAAGGGAATCAGAGAGCCGAATGAGATTTTAACAAATAAGCTCAACGAACGAAACAGAGAGCTCGAGGAGAGCAGGGAAGAGCTCGAGCGTAACCAGAGTATAACCTCCACAATGCTCGATAATCTGCCCGAGGAGATAAGTCTTCTCGATAAAAAGACGTTTCGGATAATAGATGCGAATCAGACCTTTATCGACCACTTTGGCGGAACGAGGGAGGCCGTAGTCGGGCTGCCCTGCTATAAGGTAACCCACAATTTGGAAGAACCCTGCGGCTCCTCCGCGCATCCCTGTCCGATTATGACAGGCGACGGTCTTGACTACGGTGTGCCTGTCGTTCATGTACACAGGGATTTGCAGGGAAAGGAGCGTTTTGTGGAGATAACCCTCTGGGAGGTAGAGAGAGATGAGGCCGGTGAGGCCGAACAGATTGTCCACATAGCGCGGGATGTTACCGACCGTATGAGGGTCGAGCAGCTGCGGGAAGATGTGGAGAGGGTGGTTCGCCACGATTTAAAGTCTCCCTTAAACGGAATAATCGGGGGAGCCCAGCTTCTGGGTGAGAGTTCCAACTTGGAGGAGAAAGAAACAAAACTCGTAGAGGCTATTCAGGATTCGGGACGGAGTGTGCTCCGCATGGTAGACCAGTCGCTGGATATGTATAAGATGGCCGAGGGAAAGTACGAGCTAAACCCCACGGTGTTTGATCTTAGAAAACTTGTCTCCCGTTTGGGATACCGCTTTGCGAAAGTACTGGAGGCGAAGGATCTGAGTCTTGAAATATATATGGAAGAGGATGATTTTTTTATGATTGGAGAGGAGCAGACTATTGAGAATATTCTCTCGAATCTGCTGCAGAATGCCGCAGACGCTTCTCCCAGGGGAAAAGAGATTACCCTCAAGGTAGAAGGAAAGGAGTACGACATATTTTTTGATGTACACAACGAGGGAACCATACCCGAGCAGATTAGGGACCGCTTCTTTGAGCGTTACGTAACTTCCGGCAAGAGAGACGGCACGGGCTTGGGTACCTACAGCGCCTGGCTAATTACCAGGGCTCACGGCGGAAACATATGGTTTACCACCGACGAGGAGGAGGGGACCCACCTCTTCGTGAGCCTCCCCACTCGACGCCGTTTTAAGGGCTGATCGGACTTGCATGTCGGCTTTGTCTAAGGGCTGACCCTCCTCCTGTCCCGGGGAAAGAGACTTGCCTCCTTGATATTGGCAAGGCCGAGGATTTTTTGGGTAAGTCTTTCCAAACCTATTGCAAAACCGCCGTGGGGAGGTGCTCCGTATTTGAATACCTGGAGGTAGTCCTTCATATCCTCCGGCTCCAGGCCGAACTTTTTCATGTTCTCCACCAGCATATCATATTCGTTGATTCTCCGGCCTCCGGAGGTAATCTCAAGACCTCGAAAAATACAGTCGAAACTCATGGTTTTGCGGCCGTCGGGGTACGTGTAGAAGGGGCGTTTTTTCTTTGGAAAGGAGTGAACAAAAAGAAGGTCGACCCCCGCCTCTTCCATCGCCCAGTCGCACAGCTCCCGCTCTCCCTCCGGGTTGAGATCGAAAACTCTTTTGCCGAGGCGGTCACTAATAATTTTTCTCGCTTCCCCATGGCTTATCCTGGGGGCGTTGGGTATTTTATCCGGTGCAGGTACTGCTGCTTCCCACTGCTCGAGCAGGTCCCGGTTGTTCTCTGATATTCGCTGGAATATGTGGGAGAGAATTTCCGTTTCAAGATCCATTAGTTCCTGGTCGCTCTCTATAAAACCCATCTCGATATCCAGAGAGACGTACTCGTTTAGATGCCGGGGGGTTTCGTGTTTTTCCGCCCTGTAGGCCGCCCCGATCTCGAAGACCCTCTCCATGCCGGAGGCTACCATTGCCTGTTTGTAGAGCTGGGGAGACTGGGCAAGGTATACCGAACGGTCAAAATACTTTACCTCGAAGAGTCCCGTTCCCCCCTCCGAGCCGCTGCCGATAAGCTTGCTGCTCTTGATCTCGGTAAATTCTCTGCTCCTCATGTATTCGCTAAAATAGGAGATAATGTCCCCCTGGAGGTGGAAGATGGAACGAATCTTCGGGTTTCGCAGGGTAAGCATCCTGTTATCGAGGAGAGCATCTATACTTAGGGTGGAGGGGTCCTGGTTTACCGCAACCGGCAAATCCGGTTCGGCCCTGGAGAGAAGCTCAATGTGTTCTCCCTGTATTTCGTACCCCCCCGGGGCCTTTTCGTTAGCTTCCACTTTTCCCTCAATTTTTACTACGGATTCGAGGGTGAGTTCCGGGTCTTTCTCCCAGACGGTCTGTATTATCCCGGTCCTGTCCCTCAAAAGTACAAAGGTAATTTTGCCCAGACTTCTTATTCTGTGTACCCATCCTGCGCAGATGGTTTTTTCCCCTTTTAATGATGCTATATCGCGTACGTATGTTCTTTCCATTACTCTTTCTCCTTCTCTTGTATCTCTCTTATAAGTATCTGCCGGGAGAGCTGCGGTTCGGCCCGCCCGGAGGTCCTTCCCATTATCTGTCCCATAAGAAACCCGAGTACTTTCTCCTCTCCTCCGCGGGCCTGGCCTGCCGCCTCCGGATGGCTCTCTATTACCGAATGGATAATAGGCAGAAGTTCATCCTCAGCCGTGATTTTTTTCCAACCCCTCTCCTCGATAATCCGCCGCGGATCTTTATCTTCCTCAAAGACCGCCTGGAGAAGCTGCTTGCCCAGTTTCCCGTGGATAGTACCGTCGGCCATTAGCCGGAGTATATCGGCAAATCTCTCCGTGGTGAGGGGAGGTTCCCCGAGGTGTGAACCGTTACGGTTAAGTCGGTAGAGCACTTCTCCGGTTAACCACACCGCCGCCTCCCGTGGATCGGCTCCGAGGGCAACACTCTCCTCAAAAAAGCGTGATCTCTCTTTCTCTTCGGCAAGAAAAACCGCCTGACTATCCGTTACTCCGTAGCTCTCTATGAATCTGTTTCTTCGGGCGAGGGGAAGCTCTTCCAGGCTCTCCTGCACACTGGAAAGAAACTCCTTCGTCGGCTGAAAAGGAGGCAAGTCCGGTTCGGGAAAATAGCGGTAGTCGTGGGACTCCTCTTTGGTTCTCATACCCACGGTAATATCGCGGTTTTCGTTCCATAGCCTGGTCTCCTGTACTATGCTCTTCCCCTCCCGCAGCATTTTTTCGTGGCGCCTGCTTTCGTAGGAGAGACTGAGCCGGACAAATCTCGATGAGTTGAGGTTCTTTATTTCCACTTTGGTGCCGAGCCCCTGGCCGACGGAATTTACCGAGACGTTTGCATCGCATCGCAGAGAGCCCTCTTCCATATTTCCGTCGCACACCTCCATGTGGCGGACGGCGCTGCGAAAGTATTGTATAAAGGCTTCCGCCTCCTCACCGCTGCGGAGGTCCGGTTCGGTCACAATCTCCAAGAGCGGTGTACCGGCCCGGTTATAGTCGAGCAGGGTTATGTCTCCCCCATGAATCATTTTTCCCGCGTCCTCCTCTAAATGCACATCGTGTATTCCTACCCGCTTTACCCCTCCTTCTACGGGAAAGTCTATATATCCATTTCTGCCTATGGGGTGGGCATACTGACTAATCTGATAGTTTTTGGGCATGTCCGGGTAGAAGTAGTTCTTTCTCTCGAAGACTGTCGAGGGGGAGAGGGTACAGGAGAGAGCCTGGGCAACCTGATACGCCTTGAAGACCGCATTTTCGTTGAGCGCCGGCAGCACTCCGGGATAACCCAGGCATACCGGACAGATATGGGTGTTAGGTTCGGCCCCAAAGCTGGTGCGGCAGCTGCAGAAGGCCTTGGTTTTTGTGAGCAGCTGAATGTGTATCTCCAGACCAATATAGGTGGTGTATTCTATTCGGTTCTCCTTACTCATCTTCCGACCTCCTGCCCCAATCAAGGGAATCCTCAGGAAGCTCCGGCGTGTAGGCCCGGCTGTATATCTGGGCGGCCTTAAAGAGTCTCTCCTCCCCAAACATGGGTGCGAGAAACTGCATACCTACCGGCAGGCCTTCGAACTTCCCCGTGGGAAATGAGAGGGCCGGGATACCTGCCAGGTTGGCGGTCGCGGTAAACTTGTCCGCCATCTTTTGCTGGAACGGGTCGAGCCCTCCTTCTCCAAAGAGAAAAGCCTGTGTGGGGAATACGGGCATCATCATGATATCGATGCTTTTAAATATCTTCTCAAAATCCATCCTCAGGGCAGTGCGGATTTTTTGAGCCTTTATGTAGTACTGGTCTTGAAAACCCGAGCGGAGGACGTATGTGCCGAGGAGGATGCGAAGTTTTACCTCCGCCCCCAGGCTTTCGTCTCTGGATGTTTCCACGAGCTCCTGGGGCTCTTCGGCCTCTTCGTTCCGGTAGCCGTAGCGGATACCCGTGTAGCGGGCGAGGTTTGCGCTTGCCTCGGCGGAGGCTATGGTATAGTAAGCGGGAATTACGTAGTCCAGCGTGGGAAGGGTAACCGCTTTTACGGAAAAGCCGAGTTCTTTTAAGGTCTTAACGCTTTTTTGATAACCCTCTTCTACACCTGGAGAGAGTCCTTCCATATTCTCGAGTATTCCAACAGTTGCCGGCGGAGCCTCGGAAGCCGGTCCTTCG
>JBKHFZ010000162.1:0-6163 GCA_046539925.1 Spirochaetaceae bacterium | reverse complement strand
AGGATGAGAGGGAGGAAGGGTACCCCGTGACCGTTACCGATACTCTTGGCAACGAGGTACGGCTCGAAGAGAAGCCGAAGAGAGTTATACTCGCGGGAAAGGCGACCCTTCTTACGGCCAACGCCTTCTTCCTTTTCGAGGATACCCGCAGCACCCTTGTGGCGGTAGGGAAAACAAACCAGGGGCTGGGGGATTTTCTCCCCTATATTGACGATCACTACAACAGCGCCGTGCAGCTCTCCCACCAGGTGGGGCCGGAGCAGATTCTCTCTCACACACCCGATCTTGTCCTGGTCAAGGATTTTGTCTACTCCAGCCTGGGAGAGCAGCTTACGCGCATGGGCGTGCCGGTGCTTGCCCTAAGCCTGGAGTCTCCAAAAGACTTTAGTTACGACATACGCACCATGGGAACGCTTCTTAACCAGAAAGAGCGGGCTGAGGAAATTGTCGATTTTTACGACAAGAGGCTCGAAGAGATACAAGAGACACGGGAGACGATAGAGGAGAGAGAAAAGCCGCGAACCCTTCTGCTCTACTACAGTGTCCGCGGAGGGGAGACATCCTTTAACACTGCTCCCGATAAGTGGATACAGACCTTTCAGGTGGAAGCGGCCGGCGGTAAGCCTGTCTGGACGGATTCCCACACCGGCGGAGGATGGATGACGGTTAACTTCGAACAGATTGCCGCCTGGGACCCGGACCACATCTTTATAACCAGCTTTCACACCGCCCCGGAGGACTACATAGATAAAATCCTCGAAGACCCCCAATGGAAGCATCTCCGAGCGGTTAAAAACGGAAATGTGGAGGCGGTACCCGCGGACTTCTACAGCTGGGCTCAACCGGACACCCGGTGGATTCTGGGTCTGCAGTGGATGGCCTCCAGGCTTCATCCCTCGCTGTTCTCCGATATAGACATGAGAGACGAGACGGAGGAGTTCTACCGCCGGCTGTACGACATAGAAGAGGATACTTTTGAGGAGGTGGTCTTTCCGAGAATAGAGGAGGCGCTCTCTGACTAAACTCCACCGTCTGCGAAGGAGAAGGCTTTTTTTTGCCGCCGCGCTTCTTGCAGCGGTAACTGCGGCGGCGGTGCTTACCGGAAGGTACCCCACCCCCGGGATAATGAAGCCGTGGGCCCTCGCCGAGGATCCCATGGCTCTGAGCCTTATTCTCCACCTGCGGCTTCCGAGGGTGCTCGTCGGCTTGATATTGGGGGTAAGTCTTGCCGCCGCGGGAGATGTGTTTCAGATGATCTTCTCCAACCCTCTTGTTGAACCCGGTTTTTTGGGGGTCAGCCAGGGGGCGGCCTTTGGTGCTTCCCTGAGTATTGTTACCATCGGCTCTTCTCTCTGGGCAGTTCAGGCCTCCGCGGCTCTCTTTGCCCTTATCGGGCTGGGGGCATCCTATTTTTTTGCCCGCAACTTCCACTTTGGCGGGTGGGTACTGCGCTTGATTCTGGCGGGCATAGCCGTAAGCGCACTCTTCTCCTCTGGCGTGGGTATCCTCAAGTTCGCTGCAGACCCGATGAGCCAACTTCCGGAAATTACTTTCTGGATGCTGGGAGGACTCTGGAGCGTGACCTGGAGCCAGGCCCTCTCCATCCTTCCGGTCTTTGTAACAGGAACTCTCCTCCTTTTTCTCCTGCGCTGGAGGCTCAACCTCCTCTCCATGGACGACCGAACAGCCTTCTCCCTCGGGATGGCGCCCTTTAGAGAACGGCTTCTTCTTTTGTTCTCGGCCACCGCCATAACCGCCGCGGCTATCTCGGTAAGCGGCATAGTGGGCTGGGTGGGACTCATAATTCCCCACATTGCCAGGAGGCTCTTCTCCTCCGACTCCCGCTACTCCCTCCCCGCCTCCATGGTTCTTGGGGGGATTTTTGTGGTTATCTGCGACACCGCAGCCCGTACCGCTTTGGAGGGAGAGATTCCCCTGGGAGTACTCACGAGCCTCCTTGGAGCTTCCCTCTTTATAGTTCTCCTCTCCAAACGCTTTATAAAGGGAGGGGCCCATGGATAAGCCGACCATGACTAAAGCGGGTAGAGTGGAGAAGCGAGACAACGCCGACAATCCACACAACCCCGTCGATACGAACAGCGCGGACAGTGAAATCCTCCTGCAGCTAAAAAACGTTCATTACCGATATCCAAGGCGGTTGGAGGCGGCCCTGAAGGAGGTAAACATTAGCTGCCTGCCCGCTTCGAGCACCGCGATTCTCGGACCAAACGGGGCGGGCAAATCCACCCTCCTCGACCTCTGCCTCGGTTGGAAAAAGCCCCAGGGCGGCGAGATACACCTTGCGGGAAAAGAGCTGGGCAGTTACGGACGACAGGAGATGGGAAGCTGGATGAGTCTCGTCCCCCAGGATGAGCAGGTACGATTCGACTATTCGGTAATAGAGTACCTTCTGCTGGGAAGAACCCCCTATCTGCATCAGCTGGAGATGCCTGGAGAGAAGGATCTTCGCATAGCCGAAAAAGCTCTGGAGACGGTTGGTCTTCCTCACCTGGCAGAACGCTCGGTGGGGAAACTTTCCGGGGGGGAGCATCAGCTGCTCCTTGTCGCCCGGGCGCTGGTGCAGCAGCCGAAGATCCTCATCCTCGACGAGCCTACCAGCCGTCTCGACCCTTCAAACCGTCGCAGAATTACCGAACTCCTGCTCAAGCTCAACAGAGAGGGAAAAACCCTCCTCTTTACCACCCACGACCCCAGCCTGGCGGCGGAAATTGCCGGAGAGATGGTGCTCCTGAAGGCCGGAAGGGTACACGCATCGGGGAGCGCCGGAGAGATGCTCACGGGAGAACACCTCTCCGAGCTCTACGACACGCCGATTAGGGTACTCGAGGTCGAGGGCCGCCGGGTAATGTTATAGGCCCCACCATTGTCCGTGCACCGGCCTATTCGGTATCTTCTTCCTCGGTAACGCTCACCTCGGTAAAAGTAAAAGAGCGGGCGTCGAAGAGTCCCATATCGGTGAGCTTGAGTTCCGGGATTACCGGAAGCGCGAGAAAGCTGAGGGTCATAAAGGGGTCGAGCAGACTGTTTACCCCCAGTCTCTCGAAGGCTGTTTCATACATGGAGTGGAGTTTATCGGAGATCTCCTCTATTGGGCGGTCGGACATAAGTCCGGCAACCGGCAGGGGCAGCGTATCGAGAATCTCCCCTCCCTCTGCAAGGGTTATTCCTCCGCCGACCCTTATCAACTCCTGTACCGCAGCGAACATATCCCGGTCGTTCTCTCCAACTACAATAATATTGTGGGAATCGTGGGCTATAGTCGAGGCAACCGCGCCCCTGTTGAGTTTATAGTTTTCCACCAGAGCAATACCAATGTTGCCGGAGGCTTTGTGCCGCTCTATTACCGCTATTTTGAGGATATCCAGTTTCGGGTGCCTGACAAAACAACCGGAGCTGTCCGTGTGCACCTTCCGTACCGCCTCTTCGGTAAGAAGACTGTTGGGGTGGAGTCTCATTACCCTGGCAATACCGCTTGGAACGGAGAGGGCAAACTGCTCTTCCTCAAAATCTTTGACCCGCACGGTATCGGTAACCGAAGAGATATCCACCTCGGGTACCGAGAAAAGTGCGGTTCCCCCCTGGGCCTCCTTTTTTCCGTCTATATAGACGCTGAGGACCTTAAAATCCTTTAGGTCTTCCACTACCGCGATATCCGCGTCGTAGCCGGGGGCGAGTGCCCCCACCGTCTCTAATCCGTAGGCCTCCGCCGTATTGATAGTCGCCATCTGCACCGCCGTAACGGGATCTATTCCCCTCTCCACGGCCATGCGCAGGTGGTTGTCTATATGCCCCTCGGCAATAACATCCTCGGGGTGACGGTCGTCGGTACAGAACATACATCTCCGCGAGTTCTCCGGCCGCACTCCCGAGATAAGGTCGGGCAGGTTCTGCGCCGCCGAGCCCTGCCGGATAAGGCAGTACATTCCTGCCCGAAGCCGCTCTCTCATCTCCTCGAGGGTGGAGCTCTCGTGGTCGCTGCGGATACCCGCGGCGGCGTAGGCGTTCAGATCGCGCCCCAAGAGCATCGGTCCGTGGCCGTCTATCATTCTCCCCCTGCGGTGGGCGGTCATCAGCTTTTTCAGCAGCTCCTCACTTCCGTGTATCAGGGAGGGGTAGTCCATCACCTCACCAAGACCTATTACCCTCTCCTCGTCCATGAGCTCCTCTATTGCTTCGGAGTCCAGCACCGCGCCGGTGTGCTCAAAATCGGTGGCCGGAACACAGCTGGGTACCATATACCGAACCTTGAGGGGGATATGCCTGCTCGACTCTATCATAAACCGTATCCCCTCCTTGCCCTTTACATTGGCTATCTCGTGGGGATCGGCTACGAGCCCGGTGGTGCCGTGGGGAACCACCGCTTTTGCAAACTGTCCCGGTGTGCTGAGGGAGGACTCTATATGCACGTGCGCGTCCAGGAGGCCCGGTATGAGGTACCGGCCCATCATGTCCACCTCCTTCTCTCCCGTGTAGGCCCCCGTACCCACAATAACTCCACGGTCTATTGCAAGGCTGCCTTCGATTATTTCGTGGCTAAAGACGTTTACTATCTTTGCGTTTTTAAGCACCAGTTCCGCGTTTTTTCTGCCCGTGGCCACCTCTATCCTGCGAGAGAGAACTTCCTTTGTAATTCCGTTGTTTCTGCCCATATACACCTCGTATAGGCAGTATAATCCACAGGAGCCGCTTTTTCTACAACATTCTACAACATTCTGCAACAGATGAATAATTTAACCCTTGTGAGAATGAAAAAACAACAGTACAATCGGGAGGTACTATAGAAACCCTCATATAGGAGTGTAGAAATGGAGAAATTTTTCGATCTTAAAGGTCACAATACTACGGTAAAAACCGAAGTTATTGCCGGCCTCACCACCTTCTTGACGATGGCCTACATACTTATCGTCAACCCGCAGATCCTTTCGGAGACGGGCATGGATATGGGAGGCGTGTTTACCGCCACCGCAATATCCGCGGCTATCGGTACCCTGGTAATGGCTTTCGGGACCAACTATCCCTTTGCCTTGGCCCCCGGCATGGGATTGAACGCCTTCTTTGCCTTTACCGTCGTACTTACCATGGGTTACTCGTGGCAATTCGCTTTAACCGCCGTCTTTCTCGAGGGAATTATTTTTATAATTCTTACCCTCTTGAATATCCGCGAGGCGATCGTAAACAGCATTCCCATAAACGTGAAAAGGGCAATCTCCGTAGGTATAGGGCTCTTTATCGCGTTTATAGGACTGCAGAATGCGGGAATAGTTCAGGGAGACGAGGCGACATTAGTTGCCCTCGGTGAAGTGTCCAGCGGAACCGGACTTCTTGCGCTTATAGGACTTATCATAACCGGTGTACTGCTTGCATACAAGGTAAAGGGGGCGCTCCTCCTCGGAATCGTTATTACCACTATTATCGGCTTCCCCATGGGAATTACCAACCCGCCCTCGGGCAGCTGGGCACCCCCCTCTCTTGCGCCGGTTTTTGCCCAGTTTGATTTTTCCCAGGTGTTTACCTTCGACATGCTGATAATCCTCTTTACATTTCTCTTTGTCGACCTCTTCGACACCGTGGGAACCCTCGTAGGAGTTTCGAACAAGGCGGGGTATCTCGACGAGAACGGAAACCTTCCAAAGGCCAAAAACGCCCTCTTTGCCGACGCCGTCGGTACTACTGTGGGTGCCGTGCTGGGAACGAGTACCGTTACCACTTATATAGAGAGCGCTTCCGGTGTCGCCGAGGGAGGACGAACGGGTCTTACCTCAGCTACAACCGCGGTCTTTTTCCTCCTCGCCCTCTTTATAAGTCCCCTCTTTCTCATGATACCCGGAGCGGCAACCGCACCGGCCCTTGTCCTTGTGGGTCTCTTTATGATGACTCCGGTAAAGCAGATAAACTTCGAAGACTATACAGAGGCTATTCCGGCATTTTTGACGATGATTATGATGCCCCTCGCCTACAGTATTGCCGACGGAATTATGTTTGGTGTACTCGCCTACATCTTCCTCAAACTCATTTCCGGAAAGTCGAAGGACATAACAATAATGGCCTACGTGGTAGGTATTCTATTCCTGATAAAGTTTATTATCGGATAGAGTCTAAAGAAAAACCGGTGTGCAGCCGGCAGCTTTTACTGCTGCCGGCT
>JBKHFZ010000161.1:0-6170 GCA_046539925.1 Spirochaetaceae bacterium | reverse complement strand
ATTTTGGCTACCGGAAGCCGGGTCGAGTTAAGGGGCTTTGACAACCTGCCGGAGAATACACAGAGGCTGTGCTTTATTTCCAACCACCAGAGCTACTTCGATATTCTTTTAATAATCGGGTATATGCCCGCCACCCCGGGGTTTGTGGCAAAAAAAGAGATAAAGAGAGTTCCCCTCCTCAACCTCTGGACTATGGCCCTTGGTTCGGTCTTTATAGATCGTAAAAGTTACCGTTCGGCTATGGAATCGATTAAACTGGGGGTAAAGCGTATAAAAGCCGGGAATCCCCTCCTTATTTTTCCCGAGGGAACTCGGAGTAAAAGCGGAACTATGGGCACCTTTAAGGCAGGCAGTTTTAAGCTTGCCTTCGATTCGGAGGCGGTAATAGTGCCTCTTACCGTACACAATACCTACAGAATTTTCGAGGACAACGGTAAAATAGAGGGTGCGGATATTACTCTTACCGTGCATCCGCCGGTGGAGACCGCCGGTATGGGGAAGGAAGAAAAGAAAGCCCTCCCAGGAGAACTGGAGAAAATTGTACACTCGGACCTGGTTCCCACGGAAGAGTATTGAGCTAACGGCCGGCGATTGATACAGTGATAGGCACATATAGGGAGGAACCGAATGGGAAGAGTTAAAATAATTATTGCGGCACTTATACTCGGAGCTGTCTCTATGCCCGTGTTTTCCCAGTCTATGTTTACCGGAAAATTCGGGGTAAACTTTTTTACCTACAAAACCGTGTACCTTACTACAGGGGCCGCGTACCAGCACTCCATACGTGAGGCAATGAACCTTGTCGGCGGAGCCGATTTTGGTGTCCACACGGAAGAGAACGAAGATGGAGATATCGAGGCGAGTTTTCTTGTTCCCCTCAAGCTCGGGCTCAATTTTCCCTTTGGAGGAGATAAAGTGAGCTATAGTGTGGGCACCGGTATATCTCCCAGTTTTACCTTTGGAGAGAGCAACGATCCCGGTTTTCTCATGGGACCTTACCTCAACGGTTCCATGCGTATAAAGGTCCATCCTGTAATGAGTGTATTTATGCAGGTTCAGCAGGACCTTCTCTTTGGTGCACCTAAATGGATATATACGGGCACGAGGGTGCAGCTGGGTATCTCGTTTTAAACCGCCGTACGTGGGAGTCTACTAATGAGCCAACTAATACTGCTCCTCGCACTCTACCTCGTAATAGGAAGCGCTATTTCGCTCCTGGTTATGCGCAAGGGGCAGACCCAGGAGGATTACTTTGTAGGCGGGCGAACCGTGGGCTGGATCGTTACGGCTTTTACCTACGCCGCGACTACCTACTCTTCATTTATGGTGGTGGGACTGGTAGGTTTGGCATACGCTTCCGGAGTGGGAGCGCTTATCTTCGAACTCGCCTATCTCGGAGCGACGCTCCTTATAATAGGGCTCTACGGGAGAAAAATTTGGGACCTGGGACACGCCCATGGGCTCATATCTCCTATGGAACTGCTCTCCGGCCGCTACGGTGTAATAACGGAAAAGATCGGGGCGGTGGTAGCCTTTATCGCTCTTATCCCCTACACATCGGTACAGGTAATCGGTCTCGCCCTTGTCTTCGAGGCATACGGGATAAGCTTCATTGTGGGGGCGGGAATAGCTGCTGTTATTATCTGCGTGTGGACATTTCTCGGTGGGTTGAGGGGTGTGGCTATAACCGACGCTCTCCAGGGCGCTTTTATGATGCTGGTAGTAATAAGCGTGCTGGTGTGGAGCGGAGGTGAGTTTAAGGGTTTTGAGTTCTCGAGGTTCCCCAACCAGGTGTGGACACCCGTGTTTTTTATTAACCTCACCCTGCCCTGGTGTTTCTTTGCTCTTACCAATCCGCAGGTCCTGCAGAGAATGTTTATAATCAAAGAACGCAGGGGTATTACAAAAATGATGATTCTCTTCGGAGTGTTCGGATTTATCTATACGGTTATAGTTACTTTTATCGGCTTTGCCGCAAAGGAGGGTACATTAAACGGTCTTCTTCCCGCTATTGCCGACAGGGATACGGTCATTGTTGTGCTTATGTCGAGGATGGGCGGATGGTTCGCTCTGCTTGTCGGCTTGAGTATTATCTTCTCCTCCGTCTCCACCTCCAACTCCATTATTCTCACTCTCTCTTCCATGCTGACGAGGGATGTCTTCGGAGAAAAACGAAGTGTGCTTGTAGGCAGGATAATGACCCTGGTTCTCTCCGGTCTTGTCTTTGGTTTTGCCCTCCTGCGCCCCGATTATATTGTAGAGCTTTCTGTCGCCTCTTCTCGGCTGCTTCTGGTCTTTGTGCCCCTCTTGCTGGGTATCTTTCACCGTCGGGACGGCGGAGCAGTAACGGGGGTGCTCACTCTTGCGGGAGGGGCTGTTGTTGCCATAGCTGTGAGCGTAGCGGGGTTCTCCTTGAGCTCCGTATACACCTTTGCGGCAATCTTTATCCTCTACTTCCTGGGACTTTTAATCGACCGCCGCAGAGGAGCTCCTCTTGCCGCGGGTAAGGGGATGCTCAATTAAGATGGAACTCCCCCCGCCTCTTGTACTGCTGGTAGACGACGTAAGAGAAAACCTGGAGATGCTCTACCGCATTCTAGGGGAACAGAAGTACCGTTTTGCCCTTGCATCGAATGCGGCAGAGACCTACAGGGCTGTGGAAAAGGAGATTCCCGATATTATCCTCCTCGATGTAATGCTTCCCGACGGCAACGGTTTCTCGATAGCACAAGAGCTCCAGCGCAAGTATCCAGATAAAGAGTTTACGGTTATCTTTATTACCGCCCGAGCGGATATAGAGGATAAAATTAAGGGTTTTTCGGCGGGGGCTGTGGATTATATCCCCAAGCCCTTTCACAACAGGGAAGTTCTGCTGCGGGTGCAGACCCATGTGGAGCTTCTTTTGGATCGTAAAAGGCAGGCTGTACTTATCGATAAGCTCCAGACCGCCCTCGAGGAGGTGCGGAATTTGCGGGGAATTATTCCTATCTGTGCCCACTGTAAAAAGGTGAGGGACGACAGTGGGTACTGGCAGAATGTGGAGCAGTATTTTAGAAGATACAACAAAATCGAGTTCAGCCATGGGCTCTGCCCGGAGTGTCTCGATAAGCTCTATCCTGAATACAGCGAAGAGAACGATGGCTAAGAGACTCTTTCCCGGGATAGCGGGTATTCTCTTTCTTTTTTCCCTGTCCTCGGTGTACGGAGATAACAACGTGCGGTTTGAGCATATAAAAAAGGAGAACGGTCTCTCCAGTCTCTCCGTATCGAGCATCGTTCAGGACCAGAGGGGTTTTTTGTGGTTCGGAACGCAGGGGGGACTAAACCGTTACGACGGATACGAGTTTAAGGTCTACAAAAAAGAGCCCTTCAATTCCAATTCCCTGAGCCACGACCTTATTCAGACCCTGTACATGGACAAGAATCATGTGCTCTGGGTCGGAACCTACAACGGTCTCAACAGGTTGAACACCCTTACCGGAGATGTAACCCGCTACCTCCACGATCCTGGAGATCCGCGATCCCTGTCCGATTCGGTGGTCGTCTCGATACTTCGTGATTCCAGGGGAGATCTATGGGTGGGGACCCTCAAGGGGCTTAACCGGCTGGATGAGGAGACCGGAGAGTTTACCCGTTTTCTCCATGATCCTGAAAATGCAGACAGTATAAGCGACAATACAGTAAGGGATATACACGAAGACCCCGCCGGGCGGCTCTGGATAGCCACCTACGACGGGCTCAATATGTATCATGGGGAGGACAACAGATTTACCGCCTACAGGGCGGAGTGCGAGTTTACAATGGCCCTTGGTCAGAGCCGAAACGGCCATCTCTGGGTGGGCACGTGGGGCGGGGCGGGTCTCTACAATTTTGATATTGATTCGAAGAGTTTTACCGCCCATCCTCTTCCCGACGAGAGAGCGTATTCTCTCGAGACAAATGGAAATGGAAGCCTCTTGGTGGGCACCTGGGGCGGTGGTCTTGTGGAGGTCGACGCCCACTCGGGGAAGGTCACCTCCCGCCATACCTCGACAAAGGACGATTTTAGCTTGAGCCATAATATTGTCTACTCCCTCTACAGGGACAGAGCGGGAATTCTCTGGGCAGGCACAAACGGCGGGGGCATAAACAAAATGGTGGCTCCGGAAAACGAGTTTACCTACTACGGCAGTAATCCGGAAGAACCGGATTCTCTTACCGAGGGGAAGGTAAACGCAGTGTTCGTGGATAACCGCAATACTCTCTGGATTGGCGTGTACAACGGCGGCTTGAACCGCTATGACGCGGAGAGAGATCGGATGGTTCATTACCGGGAAGATCCCGAAGATCCCACATCCCTGAGCAACGATATTGTTACCGGTATTTTTCAGGACAGCGACGGTACATTGTGGGTATCCACCAACGGCGGACTTAACCGCTACAATCGCGAAGAGGACAGTTTTGACGTTTTTCATAAAGGGGATCCGCCCTTCTTTCTTCAGGACGATATTGTCTACACCATCAACGAGGATGTCGACGGATCTCTCTGGATCGGCACCTACAGCAGCGGACTTACCCGTTACAGCAGGGACACGGGAGATGTGGACCACTACTCCAATAATTCCGAGGATCCCCACAGCCTAAGCGACAACTTGGTCTACGACACCCTTGTGGACGGGGAGGGGGTATTCTGGGTAGCCACCAATAACGGGCTGAACAGATACGACAGAGAGAGGGACAGATTTATACATTATACCCACGACGAGACCGATCCCGAATCTCTTACAAGCAATACAATAAGGGAGATCTACGAAGACTCGGCAGGGAGAATATGGATCGGAACGGTAAGCGGAGGCCTTCTGCGCTACAACAGGGCAGAGGACAGCTTCTCTTTCTTTATGGAAGAGCAGGGACTGCCGGATAACTCGGTGTACGGGATTCTGGAGGATTTTCGGGGCAGACTCTGGTTGAGTACCTCCGATTCGTTGGTTATATTTACTCCCGGTGAGGAGGGATTTCAACGGATAGACGAAGATAACGGGATATGGGCGGAGGAGTTTACCCGCGGGCATTTTAGAGATTCCGACGGACGGCTGTACTTTGGGACTAACAGGGGGTTGTACCGAATCGAGCCGAGTGATTTTAAGAGAAACACCCATGTACCGCCGGTGTATCTGACTTCTTTTGAGATTTTTGGAAAAGAGGCGGAACTGGAGAAGCCTCTTACGGAAGTTCAAAAGCTGAGGATTACCCACAAGGACAGATACATAGCCTTCGAGTTTGCCGGTCTTGACTACGTGAGTCCGGACAAGAATCGTTACGCCTATAAGCTCGAGGGTTTTGACAAGGAGTGGATCTATTCCGGCAATCGCAGGCATGCAGGGTACACTAATCTGCCTCCTGGGGAGTACACCTTCAGGGTACAGGCTTCGAACAATGACAATGTGTGGAACGAAGAGGGGCTCTCCGTTGGGCTGCAGGTTATTCCCCCTCCATGGAGAACCGGATGGGCCTATGCGGGGTATAGTGCGGCGGGACTTCTTCTTTTAGCGGGACTGGTCCTGTTTTTTAACCGGGAGCAGCGGCGCAAGTATGAGCTGCGTACCCAGGAGATAGAACGCAGACGGCTCGCGGAACTCGAGGCGGAGATTAGGGAAAAAACAAAAGCCCAGAGAGAGATGCTCCGTGCAAAGGAAGAAGCGGAACGGGCTAATCGCGCGAAAAGCGACTTTATAGGCAATATGAGTCATGAAATAAGAACTCCGATGAATGCAATTATCGGCTACAGCCAGCTTGTGGAGGAAGAGATAAAGAACCCGGCACTGCTCTCCTTTTTGGATATTATTCAGAAAAACGGACGCCAGCTTCTGGAATTGATAGATGAACTCCTCGATCTCTCTGTGGTAGAGGCGGGAAAACTCAAGGTGCACCCCTCGGAGGTGGATATTGCTTCGCTCCTCGAGGACACAGCGGCGGTATACATGGAAAAAGCAAAAGAGAGAGGTGTGGAACTTATCGTCAACGTAAAGGAAGGTACTCCCGCAAGAGTGTTTCTCGATGAGATGCGTATAAGACAGGTTCTCTACAACCTCATAGGTAACGCCCTCAAATTTACCGACAGCGGGTACGTGAAAGTGGAGGCGTCGGCACAGAAGTGCGAGGGGGGGGAGGAGTCTGAGGAGGCACAGAAG
>JBKHFZ010000160.1:0-6184 GCA_046539925.1 Spirochaetaceae bacterium | reverse complement strand
CCCCCGGGGGCTGGATCGCGGGTGTATTACTTCTTCTTCGACATCATGTCGTGGAGGCCGCCGCCGTTAATTACATTGGTAAAACCCATCTGTGTGAGAACTCTTTGACCGTAGGAAGAGCGTGCCCCGGTGGCGCAGTAGAGGGTAATCTCCCGGTCCTTGTTGCCGAGGTCTTCGGTTCGGCTGGTCAGCTCGTCGAGGGGAATGTTAACCGCATCGGGGTAGGCACCAGCGGAAAATTCCATTGGGGTTCGCACATCCACTACGAGGGGCCCTTCTCCGGCTAATTCTTCCTCCCCCGGCTGTGTCTCTTCTGTCCGAGAGCTCTCCTTTTGTGCTGCTTCCGCCTCCAGGTCCTCTATACGTTTTTTCTCCAGCGGGAAGAGGCCTGCCTGCAAATGTTCAAAGCCCAGAGCCCGTGCGTGTCGCTCTAAAGAGATGTACCCGCCGCTTAAGTTATAGACTTTGTCGAAACCGGCTCCCTTGAGCATGCGCAGAGAGACGTGGCCCTTCTGTCCGTCTTCGCTTATTACGAGTATTGTCTTATCCGAGGGGATCTTGTCCATGTTATCTCGCAGCTCGTTTTGGCTGATGTTGTTGCTCCCGGAAAGATTTGCCTTTCCGTAGCTGATGGGGTCCCGCAGGTCGACGGCGATGGGCTGGTGCTCTTTTACAAAAGCCTCGAGGTCCCGGGCTAACACCGAGGGGCTGAAGCCGCTGAGGTGGTTATCCGCGGTAAAGGAGGCCATGTGAATCGGTCCGTTGGGGCTGTTAAAGGGAGGGGCGTAGGCGAGGTCCAACTCTCCCAGGTCCTCGATGGTGAGCCCTCCGACTATCGCGGCGGCAATAACATCGAGGCGCTTATCTATTCCTACCCGGCCTGCTGCCTGTGCTCCCAGGACTTTCCCGCTTTGCCGGTCGAATATGAGCATGAGGCTTACCTTCTCCGAACCGGGGTAGTAGGCGGTATGGCTGGCTTTATGAACTACCACCGCGTCCGCCTCGAAGCCGGCTTCTTTTGCCTCATTCAGGCACAGGCCGGTGGAGCCGGCGATTGCCCCGAAGATTTTTACCACCGAGGTGCCCATTGCGCCTCTGTACTCTTTCTTCCCGCCCAGGGCGTTCTCCACTGCCAGCCGTCCCTGACGGTTTGCAGGTCCTGCCAGGGGGAGGCGGATCTTTTTACCGTGAATTCTGTTTTCTATTTCCACCATATCTCCGGCGGCAAAGATATCTTCGTCGCTGGTCTGAAGGTTGCTGTTGACAAGAAGTCCCCCGGCTTCGCCCAATTCAAGCCCCGCTTTTTCCGCGAGGGTAAGGCTCGGGCGTACTCCCACGGAGAGGAGAACAAAGTCCGCCTCCAGGCTCTTGCCGTTGCCGAGTTTAACCGCCTTGTCTTCTACTTCGCTCAGGGAGGTGCCGAGATGCAGCTCGACCCCGTAGTCCTGCAATTCTTTTTGAAGAAATCCCGCGAATTCGCCTTCCATATTGGGCATAACCTGGGGAGTCATCTCTACGAGTTTGACTTTGATTCCTCTTTTTGCGAGGGCTTCCACCATTTCAAGCCCGATAAAGCCGCCGCCGACTACCACAGCTGTCTTCGGCTCCCTTGTTTTTATGTAGTTGTCGATGGCATCCATGTCCTCGAGGGTCCAGAGTCTAAAGACATGGTCTTTATCCACTCCGGGCAGGGGCGGTACCAGGGGTTTACCTCCCTGGGCAAGGATAAGCTTGTCGTAGCTGAACTTTTTTGTGCTGTTGTCCCGGGTGTTTCGGCCGGTTACATATTTTTCCTGGCGGTTTATCTCTATTGCCTCGGTATGTGTGTGCACATCCACCCTGTATTGGTCGTGGAAGGTCTCGGGGCTTGCGAGGATGAGGGACGAGCGATGCTCTATGTCTCCGCCTATATAGTAGGGGAGCCCGCAGTTGGCAAAGGAGACATCCGGCCCGGCCTCGAGCAGAGTTATGCGGGCATCCGCGTCTATACGACGAGCCCGTGCCGCTGCGGTGGCGCCGGCGGCCACCCCGCCGATGATGAGTAGATTGGTCATATTCGTTTCCTCCTATATATCGTCTTTGTAATAGTTTATGTAATATAATTAAAAATTTATAGAATGTCAAACCACCCTTTACCAAGGCCATTGTTTTCCCCTTTACCAAAGCCATGGATTTGTTGAGAATGTATAGGGAAAGGGGAAAACAATGGATGGAAGAGATAGAGATAATATTAAGCCTGGACTGCACGTGGCGGTGGTGCAAAAACAGGATCAGCGAAGCGGTACACTTACCGATGGAATTGTAGAGAGAGTTCTTACAAAATCGGCGCAGCATCCCCATGGAATAAAGGTAAAACTCTCCTCTGGGGTCGTGGGCAGGGTAAAAGAGATATACGACGACTGAAAATTACTTGTTAAGTAGTATGGACAGGGTGAGGAGATACAGGTATCGTGAAGGTACTGTATCTTAAAGGAGAAAGGCAGATGAAAAATTTTATCGGGCCGGCAATTATTTTTGGGGTTATCGGACTTATAGCCGGTTACTTTCTGTTTGGTAAGGTGGCGGGTTCCTATATCGAAATACAAGCTCTGATAATGCCGAGCGACTCAATTCTCGGGCAGATAGGCAACACCATAAGGGGTGTCGAAGAGGTGAGACGCAAAGTGCTTGTCTCTGGTGTGACTGGTGCGGTAATTGGTGTTGGAGTAGGTTTTTTGAGAAGACGGTAGGTGGCAGCCAAAACGGCCACACGGGGAAGTAATATGAGTTCTACTGTGGAGACGGTGAACAGGAATTTTTACAGGAGTGTGTTTTTTCGAGGGTGTAACCTCCTCGGATTTGTGGGTGTAGTTATTGTAAACACCCTCGCTAATGCCCTGCCCATAAACGGCTTGGGAACAGGTGAGCTTTCCGACATGTATCCGAATCTCTTTGTGCCGGCGGGGCTTACCTTTTCGATTTGGGGAGTTATTTATCTTTTGCTCGCCGCCTTCAGTATTCATCAACTTCGTAGAGAGTCTCGGGTGCGCGACAAGATCGGGCCCTTGTTTTTGCTCAGCTGCGCCGCGAATATGGGCTGGATCTTTGCGTGGCATTATAAAATGGTCGTTCTCTCGCTTCTTGTAATGTGTATACTCTTTGCTTCTCTGCTGCTCATTTACCAACGGCTCGGCATAGCAGCCCCGGGAGCAAGCTCAGCGGAAAAGTTATTCGGATACATCCCCTTCGGCGTGTATCTTGGATGGATAAGCGTAGCTTTAATAGCAAATGTAACGGCCGTGCTCGTAGATGCAGGGTGGAGCGGTTTCGGCATCTCCGAGGTGGTCTGGACTGTTGTTGTACTTCTTGTCGGCTCGGGTGTAGGGAAAATGATGGTGCTCAAGCGAAACGACATTTTCTTTGGCCTGGTGATGGTCTGGGCCTACGCGGGAATTGTACTCAAACGTCTATCGGTAGAGCCGGTCTACCTTTCAGTGGCGATTGTTGCCGGTTTGTGTGCTGCGACTCTGCTGGTCATGGTTGTGGTAAAGGCTCCTCGCTGGTTCCGTACTTGAGGTAGTAAACACCTGGACGAGGAGTAGGCAGCCGAAAATCAGAATTCCTCCTCCCACGAGCTGCATGGCGGATAATCTTTCTCCCAAAATTAGAAAAGATATCAACGCGGTAAAAAAGGGTATGAGCAGTCCGAGGTTGGCCGCCAGGGTAACACCTATTACGGGCAGAGAAATATAGTATAGACTGTAGCCCAGCGCTATCCCCACGAGTCCAGATAGACTTAAATAGAGCCACGCCGAAGGCGGTGCATTGGGAATTACCGGTATTTCCGGAACGGCAATGGCGGTAAAGATGTGAGCTATGAAAAAGAAGGGTACAATAATCGTAAAGACCATGGCGGTCGAGAGACTTCCGGGGATTCCCGGCAGCCATTGCTTGATAAGTACGGAGAACATCGACCACGAAAAGGCGCTTAGAATGATAAAGAGGGCTCCCGTGTAGAACTCTATCATGCTCTCGGCCTCTGCAGCGGCCGAACTCGGGAGAATTGCCGTATCTGTAAGCTCGAGGGAAAACATAACTCCGGTGATGGAGAGGATAACGCCGGGAAAGAAAAGCGGATGGCGGACCATTGCCCTTTCGTCGGCAAAAAAGAGCATTGCCAGTACTATTGAAAAGAGCACCCCCGAGACTTCGAGGATGGATGATATTCCCGGCATTATCCTGTAGATGCCGGCAACCAGAAAAAATTGATGCAGATAGACGAAGAGGGCGAGCCCCGCATATTTTAAGGGCAGCCGACGGTCTCTGTTAAAGTGCCCACGCAGCACTCCAGGCTCGCTCGTCTTGAGAACCACCAGCCACACCACCGCCAGGGATATGCTGAAGCGGAAAAAATTTTGAAACTGTATGGGGAAGTCGTCCTTAACCAATCTGATGAGCACCGGACTCAATGACCAGGCAAAAATCGAGGTAAGGTTCATCAAGAGGGCCTTTACTTCTGTCTTCATACAGCTCTCGATTTTTCCACACTGGGGAGCCCTTATCAACACAAATCGAGATAAAGACAGAGAAACAACAGCGATAGTTCAGATATGAGACAGGAGAAACGAAGGAGCAGGCGGTTGCCGTGCAGCGGTATGGGAAAACTAAAAATAAAACCCAAAACCCGCAATTAATCGGTGGCCGGAAAAGTCGGTAATGTGGGCCTCCCCCTTGGGGTCCTCGTTAGGGTCGAGTTTGTGGAGAGGGGGAAACTTCTCCGCCGTGGTGGATGCGTAGAAATAGGCCATATCCTCGGGCTGCTGAATCTGGTATCCGTAGGAGTACCCCATGTTAAGGGCCACCCTGGGGGTAATATAATACTGCAGTTTCAGGGTGGGAGAAAAAATCAGCAGGGTCATATCCTTGGAGGTAATCTCGTGCTCCACCTCTATGTTCTCGGCTTCATTATCTGCATATCTGTAAAACTGCTGAAGAAAGCTCATGCCCAGCTTGAAGTCCCCACCGAGGGTTACGTTGAAGTTTCTGTTGACGTTAAACACGTAGCCCGTCCCGAAGATGGCCGAAATGTAGGTGCGCTCCTTGTAGTAGTAAATTTTATCGGGAAATTCGCCATTACTGGTATCCATGTTTCCTATTTCATCTTGTTGATATTCCGTACTCTCATGGCTGTCCTCCAGACGGAAGGCACCGGCGGTACCCTCAAAGCCGAGCCAGGTAAGCCAACTGCGGCTTATGCGGTAGTGTATGGTAAGGCCAGAGGGCCAGCCTTCCACTATATGGCCTTCTATGTTGTTCATCTCGCTGGCAAGGTAATACCAGGGGGTATGATGAAACTCCAATCCCAAGCCGTAGGGGCTTACATAGGCGGCGGCGAGTTTTTCTGAGTAATCGATTATATCGAATTTGGGCACCGAGATTTTCTGTGTAAAAATAACCCTGCCCGTGTTTACCTCCACCGCCTTCATTCCTATGGTAAAGCTGTCCCCTATCTGGGTAACCGAACCGGAGATAAAATAGTCTATTCCCTCGAGCATGCCTATCTCCACTCTGTCGTCGTCGGCAAGACCGCTCAGGGCCAATTGGATCTCCTCCAAAGCTTTTTTGCGCTTGCCCTCGTCTATTATGTTAAAAATGAGGGAGCGTGAAAAACTGGACTCGAGTATCTGCGTAACGGCTTCGCCTATATTGTACTTCTTTGCATCGGGAGAGTTGTTTTCGAAGGGAATAATCCCGAGGTTGGGTTTGAATACAATGTCGGGGTTGTTGTTCTTGAAAACGACGGAAAACTCCTGGGCAAGTTGTTCTATATCGTTGGTAATGTCTCCGTATGCGGTTACGGCAGGAATCAGCAGCAGTAGAGTTATCAGGGCGGCATCTATGGTCGCACGGTAAAAAAAGGGGAATTTTCTCATAAACACCTCCTTACAGGCAGTATAATACGGAATTCCCCTTTTCACGGAAAAAAGAGGAAAAAAACGCACTACTGCTTCTAGTGCTCAACCACTTGGCAGCTTCTGCTGTATATTTTTTTGCACATTTTTGTAGTAGCATGGCGCAATGAAAAAACCGGTTGCTGGATTGCGCAAAAGCTTCTGGAGGCGGCCGATGACGAAGGGCGGCCAAATTTGAAGATAAAAATTGTAAAGGATAGTACGGGTTCCGCCTTCGAACACGCTGAGCAGGG
>JBKHFZ010000159.1:0-6260 GCA_046539925.1 Spirochaetaceae bacterium | reverse complement strand
CCCGACGACCCGGTCCCATCCGCTTCGTCCTCCTCCGTATAGTCTCCCTCGACCTCTCCGTCGAACTGCACCCTCCTGTAGGCGCCGGAAGAGGAAAAACCCCGGCCGGAGATGGCGGACCCGCCTCCTCTTCTTATACTTACTAACTGTTCCTCTCCTCCCTCCAGGCTTCTCTCTTCGTTGTTCCAGTAGAGATATTCCGCGGCTATATCAAAATCGTCGGGCCGGTGGGTAAAACGTATATTTCCGCTCAGCTCGACGTTGTCGCTTTGGGTGTACACGGTTGCCTTATCCGCAACCCCTTCGGATACTGTCTGTTCCTTCGAGTCGAACTCCCGGAAATTCACTTCGGACAGGAGAGCCTCGTTTTTTTTGTTGAATGTCTTCGAGGTTTCGGCGGCCACCTGGAACGCCGGTGTACCTTTGCGCACCGAGGTGTGGACATAGTGTGTGAGAATGCTGTCCGGAACGTCCTCGGAGAGGGATTCGGAGAGGCGGGTGTCTCTGTAGTCGAAGCTGCATCGGGGAGCAAGAAGAAGAAGGGCCCCGCAGAGCACAAGAGAGAAAACCGGTCTATTCCTTTTTATCCGCTGCACTAGTAGAGCTCTCCCTTTTGTGTTCCAGACTTGCTTTAATAAAACTGGAAAATAAGGGGTGAGGCTTTATAGGGGTGGAGGTAAACTCCGGGTGAAACTGAACCCCAATGCCCCAGGGATGGTTCGGCCACTCCACCGACTCCACAAGGGTGCTCTCCGGGGTTACTCCGCTGATAACAAGCCCGCCCTCGGAGATACGGTTACGGAAAGCGTTGGAGACCTCGTAACGGTGTCTGTGTCTTTCCCACACCTCTTCTTTGCCGTAGGACTCCCGGATCTTTGTGTTCTCCAGGAGGTGGGTCTTGCTCAGACCCAGGCGCATGGTACCGCCGTAGAGAGTCACATCCACCTGTTCTTCCAAAAGGCTGATTACCGGATGTGATGTCTCGGGGGAAAACTCCGTAGAGTCGGCATCTTCGAACCCCAGCACGCTGCGGGCGTATTCGATAACCATAATCTGCATTCCCAGACATATACCAAAGAGAGGTATTTTGTGTGTCCTCGCGTATTCCGCCGCCTGTATCATCCCCAGGATTCCCCTTTGGCCGAACCCCCCCGGAATAAGTATGCCGTCTACCCCGGAGAGCTCTTCGAGGGGATTTTGTTTTTCCAGGTTTTCAGAATCGACTTTTACAAGCTCTACATTGCAGGATTGCGCTATGCCTCCATGGAAAAGGGCCTCGTGTATAGACTTGTATGAGTCGTGCAGATCGATATATTTGCCTACTATCGCTATGGATACCTCTTTATCCGCCCCCTTAATCGACTCTACCATTTTTCCCCATCCGGCAAGGTCCGCCTCTCCGCTTTCGAGGCGGAGCTTTTCTATAACCAGATCGTCGAGATTCTGTTCATGAAAGACAAGAGGCAGTTCGTAGGTGCTGTAGATATCGTGGGAAGAGATAACGGCGCGACGCTCGACATTGGTAAAGCTGGATATCTTTCTTACAAAATCGGCCTCCAGGGGGTAGGGAGATCTGCAGATGAGGATGTCCGGCTGTATTCCGATACCGAGGAGTTCCTTTACCGAGTGCTGGGTGGGCTTTGTCTTGAGTTCCCCCCCCGCTACCTCCGGAAGAAGAGTGAGGTGAATAAAGAGTACCTGCTCCTTACCGAGCTCCTGGATAAGCTGACGGGCAGCTTCCAGATAGGGGTAGGATTCTATATCTCCTACAGTACCCCCTATCTCGATAATTGTTACATTCACCTCCTGGTCCTGGGAGGCGAGGAAAATTCTCCGTTTTATCTCGTCGGTTATGTGGGGGATTACCTGAACGGTTCGGCCAAGATATCGGCCCTCCCGCTCGCGCTTGATAACCTCCTGGTATACCTGTCCCGTCGTTATGGAGTTTACCCTGCTCAGGGGAGCATTGGTAAAACGGGCGTAGTTTCCCAAATCCAGGTCGGTTTCCGTACCGTCGTCGGTAACGTATACCTCTCCGTGCTGATACGGGCTCATGGTTCCCGCATCCACGTTGATATACGGGTCTATTTTTACCATCCGAATGCTAAGGCCTCTGCTCTCGAGCAGATTTCCCAGAGATGTTGCCGCCAAGCCTTTTCCAAGGCTCGAACAGACTCCTCCGCTCACAAAGATATATTTCTTCATGTAGGAGGATTATAAATCAGCAGGGCGTTTTGAGCAATTGCTCCGACTCCTGTTATGCTCCTTTTTCTGTATGGAAAGTAAACTCTCTGTCTGTTTCCTTCTCCGGTTCGACGTAAAGATAGGATAGACTCTCGGAATCTTTCATGGATTTTGAGTGGAGATTCTTCCGGGCGTCGGCGGCTGCATTTTCTGTAAGGAAGATAGATACGCCGAGCCTGAGGGCGAGGGCTATTGCGTCGGAGGGAAGTGACTCTATAGAGTAGTGTAGAGGTCCTTTTCTATAGTGGATAACGGCGGCGGAAAACTCTTCGTCCACGTGAGATATTATAACTTTTGTTACCTTAAAGCGGTGTCTGAGAAAAAAGTGCGCCAAAAGGTCGTGGGTAGAAGGTTGAGGTGTTACCGCTCCTTCGAGTTCCATGAGTATGGAGCTTGCCTCCAGAGTTCCCACAGGTAAGGGAAGAGAGAAGTGTTCTTCCAGCTGTTCGAGTACCACAAAGGGGACCTTTGTCCCTCTGTGCAGTGCCATTCCTTTAACTGTATATTCTTTCATGTTAATAGCCTCACACTCTTCACTATATCACGCTCGAGTGCAAAAACAATTCAAAAAACCACGCTTTTAGATGCTTATTCCTGCCCTGTTGTTGACACCCCAATAGGGTATACATACACTTTACTTTACATGGCACGTTACCTTTCGGACGAAGAGTTCAAGCAGTTCAGGGATATCATCTATAACGAGAGCGGTATCCATTTTTCGGAATCGAACCGAACGATTCTCGAAAGCAGGCTCAAGGAGCGGCTGCGTAAGACAAAGCTCGAGAGCACAAAGGAGTACCATTCTCTTATCCTGAAGGATAAAGAGGAGTTGAAAACTCTTCTGGACACGGTGACCACCAATCTTACAAGGTTTTTTCGGAATACCCTACACTTTGAAACCCTGGAAAATTTTGTTATCCCCGACCTCATAAAGTATAAAAAGGCGAAGGGTCAGTCCTCTATACGGGTATGGAGCGCCGGTTGCTCCACTGGAGAGGAGCCTTATTCCATTGCCATGGTGCTCAAGGACAAGGTCCCCCCGGGTATAACACCGGAGGTAGTTGCTTCGGACCTGAGCCTTAAATCTCTCATGACGGCGAAGGAGGGGTTTTACGCCGAGAACAAGGTAAACGGTGTTCCCGAGAAGTATCTAAAACGGTTTTTTGAGATCAAGAACAACGGGTATCAGGTAAAAGACGAGATAAAAAAGATGGTCAAGTTCGATTATCACAATCTCAAATTCGACAGCGGGCAGCGCAACCTGGATGTTATCTTTTGCAGAAACGTTATTATATATTTTGACGAGGCTGCCCAGAAGAGTGTTATAGGAAATTTTTACAACGCCCTTAACAATCACTCGTATCTTTTTATCGGGCATTCGGAGTCCCTGTTTGGGATGAATACAAAATTCGAGTTTTATAAAACCGACTGGGCAGTAGTATATCGAAAAAATTTGGAATAGGGGTTAGGTGTGGATACAGGTAATGTTTCGGTTATAGTGTGCGACGACTCTGCATTAATGAGAAATCTTGTAGGCAAGATGGTGGAAAATGCGGAGGGTCTTACGCTGGCTGGAAAAGCGATGAACGGCCGTTTTCTCCTCCAGAAGATACCGAAACTCGATCCGGATGTAATTGTACTGGACCTCGAGATGCCGGAGATGAGCGGTATTGAGTTTCTCAAGGAGCGCAAGGAGAGGGGAATAGAGGTCCCCGTTGTTATCCTCTCTTCGGTTGCCGAGCGGGGTGCGAAGATAACCATGGAAGCGCTCTCCCTGGGGGCTTCCGATTTTATTCTCAAGCCCTCCGGCTCTATCTCGGAGGATATCCACAAAGTGGAGAAGAATCTTGTAGAGATGCTCTGGGGCTATGGGCTCGAGTACAGGCGAAGCAGGGGAAAAGCCACCCCCTCAAAGGAGGAGAGGACAAAGAGGAGGGGGGACGGTTCTGTCCCCGAGACAGAGGGACGGAGCAAAGCCCCGGGCGACTCTGCATCGGCAGGAACAGAGACGGCAGGAACAGCCTCTGCAGAGACAGGAGGGGCGGCAGAACCGGTAGCTGAACCGGCAAGAATACGAAGGCGGGAAACCGCCGAGATAAAAACCGCAGTTTCTCCCGTCTCCCGTGCCGAGGCCGGAGCGCTGGAGATAGTTGTTATAGGTATTTCTACTGGAGGGCCAAATGCCCTCAGGGCGATGTGTGTCGATTTATCTCCGGATTTTCCTCTGCCCATAGTAGTGGTGCAGCACATGCCCGCCGGTTTTACCACCGAGTTTGCAAAAAGTCTGGATAGAATCTGTCCCCTCGAGGTAAAGGAGGCTGCAGACGGAGATCTTCTAAAACCGGGGCGCATGCTCATATGTCCGGGAAACTATCATATCGAAGTAGAGCGCCGTCGGCTTGCGGGGGTAGCAAAACTCTCCCAGGGAGACTTGGTGAACGGCCACAGACCCTCGGCGGATGTGCTCTTTGCCTCGGCGGCACAACATTACGGGGGCAGAGTACTGGCAGCTATAATGACGGGTATGGGCAAGGACGGCGCGAGAGAGCTGGGCTCGATCCACAGAAACGGCGGAATAACTATTGCCCAGGACAAGGCCTCCAGTATCGTCTATGGAATGCCCAAGGTTGCAGCCGAGCTGGGGCATGTGCAGCAGATTGTGCCTCTCTCGAAGATGGCGGAGACCCTAAACAGCCTGGCTATGGAACACGTAACTGTAAAATAGCTTGGTGTTCCACAAAGCTTCGATTATTGAGAGTGCTTCAGGTATCGGATATTTTGCGGAGAATCCGGGGCAGGTTCTTGTCTTTTGCAATTTTGTTAAAGATAAAGCTGAAGCCGAAACCTATGGCTAGCCCGAAAATACCAAAAAGCGCCTGCAGCCCCTCTCCGGCGGAGGGAAGCACCTCTCCCGCGGCGAGGAAAGCTAGAATAAAAATAATGAGGGGAACAATAAGCACAACAAAACCCGCTAGAATTGTCCTCCCTGGAGGAATAAAAAACTCAACCTTATCTCCCCTGTTGAGGGGAATCCCCTTTTGATTTATCGCCGAGACCTCTCTTGTTTTTGAAGCGCAAAAGGAGTTTGCCTTGCACGAACGGCAAGCCTCGCCGGCGCCGCACATAAGAGTTATCCTGTGTCCCTCTATATTTTCTACTGTTGCCGTATCTTTCATTATCCCTCTTTTGTAAGCGGATGCCGGAAACGCTCAATATACTCGGTTTTGCCCTCTTCGTTAAGATGAAGCACCACCCCCTGCAACTCGAGCCCCTTCCAGTATTCGTTCGACCTCTCGGGAATCTGGGTGAGGAACTGGCGCATCTCGGTTTCCGGTTCCAGCCCTCCAACGCTGAGGAAGCTGCCGGTGCGCCCGGTATCGCAGATTACCCCGGTACCCTTCTCCATTATATGCTCGTCTGCGGTGAGGACTTTAGTGTGGCTTCCGATAATTGCCGATACCATGCCGTCGGCATAGTGAAACATGGAGTATTTCTCCGCTGTGGTTGAGGCGTGGAAGTCTACCAGGATAATGGGGGTCTCCTGCTTAATCCGGTTTACCAATTCCGGAAGATAGGTAAAGGGATTGCTCAGGTGCACACGATCGAAACCGGATTGACCGAGCATATTGATAATGCCGAATTTGCGGTCCCCGGACTGGTATATTCTCCACCCCCTGCCCGGGTTCTGGGGCGGATAGTTGGCGGGTCTGAGGATATAGGGCGCCTTGGAGATGTGGGGAACCATATCTTTTTTGTAGTATACCTTCTCTCCGGCGGTAATAACATCTATGCCGAGCTTGTGCAGGTATATGGAGTGATTCTTGCCTATTCCGTAGCCGCCGGTGGTTCCCTCCCCGTTGGCTATAACGAAGTCTACGCCGTATTTCTCTTTTATCTCCTGGAGGCCGTTCTTGATGCAGTAGACCCCCGCTTTGCCGACAATTTCTCCAATGTAAAGTATGTGTATGCTCATAAATTTACTCAAGCATAGCAGAAGGCGTGGGTTTGGGGAAGGT
>JBKHFZ010000158.1:0-6279 GCA_046539925.1 Spirochaetaceae bacterium | reverse complement strand
TTAATTGACAACTCGCAAAAACTCGGTTAGTGTAATCCATACCTTTTCTGTCTGTGCTGTAAAGTAAACGGCCTCCTCCCCGGGGGCAAGAGGAAGAAGAGTATGGGTCTCGACCGGAATAATACAATCCTTGAAACTCGCGGCATTGTAAAACAGTTTCCAAAGGTTCTTGCAAATAAGGACATCAGTATTACCCTGAAGCAGGGGGAAATACTCTCCCTCCTGGGAGAGAACGGGGCGGGAAAGTCCACCCTCATGAACATCCTCTACGGCCTCTACAAGCCGACCTCCGGTTCTATCCTGCTCAAGGGGAAGGAGGTGGAGTTCAGTTCTCCAAAGGACGCAATCGATATGGGCCTGGGTATGGTGCACCAGCACTTTATGCTGGTAGGCCCGCTTACCGTAACAGAGAACATCATCCTCGGTGCGGAACCGGGTAAATACAACGTTATAGACTACAAAACCGCGCGGAAGGATGTAGAGGAGATCTCCAGGAAATACGGGCTCAAGGTCGATCCCGACGAAAAGATCGAGAATCTCTCGGTTGGTCTGCAGCAGCGTGTGGAGATACTCAAAGCTCTCTACCGAAACGCAAAGGTGCTCATCCTCGATGAACCCACGGCGGTTCTTACCCCCCAGGAGGTGGACGAGCTCTTTGGGGTGGTCAGGGAACTGCACAAGGACGGAGTGTCGATCATCATAATTACCCATAAGCTCGAAGAGGTAATGGCTATATCGAACCGAGTCTATGTGTTGCGCGGCGGCGAGCTCGTGGGAGAACGGGTTACCAAAGAGGTGCACAAGGAAGAGCTTGCCAACCTGATGGTGGGGCGGGATGTGGTTCTCAGAGTAGAGAAGGAGAAGAAAGAGATCGGCGATAAGGTGGTCTTCTCTGCAGACAATATAGAGGTCCTCAACGACAAGGGCTATCCGGCGGTAAACGGGCTCTCCCTCGATGTAAAGGCGGGGGAGATAGTGGCTATAGCCGGGGTAGACGGTAACGGCCAGAGCGAGCTCGCCGAGGGTATAATGGGGCTCCGAAGGGTCTCAAAGGGAGAAATACAGCACTTGGGAGAGGATATTACGCACTTTTCCACCGGCAGTTTGATTGAACGAAGCATATCCTTCGTTCCTTCAGACAGGCATCGTCACGGTCTCATTCTGGGTATGAAGGTAAGCGACAATACGATGATCGGCTACCACGATCGCGAACCATTCTGTAAGTGGGGTTTTCACCTCGACTACAGGGCTATACGTTCGCATTCGGAAAAGCTGGTAAAGGATTACGATATCCGCACCGCCTCTACGGAGGTTCCGGCGGCGCAGCTCTCCGGGGGCAACCAGCAGAAGGTAATTCTGGCCAGGGAGCTCTCCCGGGAGCCGACTTTTCTCCTCGTATCCCAGCCTACCCGGGGCCTCGATGTGGGGGCGATTGAATATATCCAGCGGCAGGTGCTTGCTATGAGGGAGAGAGAGGTCGGAATACTGCTTATCTCCCTCGAGCTGGAGGAGGTTTTTGCTTTGGCCGACAGGATACTGGTACTGTACGAGGGGAAAATAGTAAAAGAGTTTGTCCCCGAAGAGACCGACCACAAAGAGGTCGGCTACTATATGACCGGCGGAACAAGGGAGTAGGAGATGATGGAAAAATCGTATTTTACACCGCTCTTTCTTACCCTTATTATTGTCTCTGCAGCCGTGGGGACCGTACTTTTATTGGGGACCTACTTTATCGGACTGGTGTTTCTCCTGGCCGCGCTGATTATCTACGGTCTCTACCGCCGACTCAGTCTCGGAAAATCGGCTTTTGTTGGAGAGATAAGCTCTATCCTGCATAAGGCGATGGTTCCGGCCTTGGGTATTCTTGGTGCGGTAGTTATAGGCGCGCTTATAATGGTCGCCAGCGAGTACAACCCGGTAAATGCGTACAAAGCGCTATTTTACGGCGGCTTTTACAGAAACTGGCACATCTCAATTCTCAACGCCGCTCCGCTTATTTTTACCGGTCTCTCGGTCTCCTTTGCCTTTAAGGCGGGGCTTTTTAATATAGGCGCAGAGGGGCAGTACTATATTGGTGCTATGGCGGCCACCTTTTTCGGTCTCAACCTCGCTTTTCCGCCTATTATCGCCCTTCCTCTCATATTTGTAATCTCCGGCCTTCTTGCATCGGCGTGGGTTATTGTTCCGGCCTTCTTAAAGGTAAAGACCGGCGCCCATGAGGTTATAACCACGATGATGCTCGCCCACACCGCCCGCTATCTCTCTCCGATTTTTATCAGGGCCCACGGGGGAGACCCCGCCACCGACCCACAGCCCTATGTAACGGATAAACTGCCGGAGACAAACTGGCTGCCGAGGTTCAACTCCTTCCTCCCGGAGGCAAACTACCGCCTCCATACGGGGATTCTTCTGGCCGTTCTCGTTGCGATTCTCGTCTACTATATTCTCTACTACACCAGAATAGGTTTCGAGATCCGTGCGGTCGGAGGGAATAAGGAGGCCGCCCGGGCACAGGGAATCTCCGTGGGCAAGGCGATAGCGGCGGCCCTGCTTATTGCCGGCTTTCTCGCGGGACTTGCCGGGTACAACCAGGTGGTGGGGCTTAACCATGTGATGTACGAGAACCTCAGTGCCGGGTACGGCTGGGACGGAATTTCTGTAGCGCTCTTGGCCGGAGGACACCCGATAGGAGTTATCTTTACGGGTTTGCTCTGGGGCGCTCTGGATGCGGGGGGGCAGTATATGACCCGGGTAACCCAGACCAATAAATCGATTGTCGAAATTATAAAGGGTATTATCCTCTTTCTTGTTGTGGCGAAGTATCTCTACGTCATCATTGCAATGAAGATAAAACAGAGAAGACAGCTCAAATACGCCGAGGAGGGGGAGGCCTAGATGGAAGCCTTTTTTGAAATTTTCAATACCAACTTGCTCGCCGCGATGATTCGTCTCTCCACCCCCATTACCCTTGCGGCGGTCGGAGCGGTAATTTGTGAGCGTTCGGGGATTGTCAACATCGCCATGGAAGGGATTATGATCGTCGGCGCCTTCTTCGCGGTGGTCGGCACCTTTATAACCGGCAACCCATGGATGGGGATGCTGATAGGTATGCTCGCAGGTGGTGTGTTTTCTCTTATCCACGCCCTGGGGACCGTTACTCTGCATCTAAACCATGTAGTCTCCGGAGCAGTAGTTAATATCCTGGCCTTCGGTCTTACGGAATTTTTGATGGTAGTATATTTTGGGCATCCGGGCACAAGCCCGCGGGTCCCTGCAAATCTCTACTCCCTGCGGCTCTACATTCCCGGTCTGAGCGATATACCGGTAGTAGGGCGTATACTTTTTAATCAGACGCCAATTGTCTATATATCCTTTCTTATGGTGGCCTTTTTTACCTGGTTTCTCTTCAAGACCAAGACGGGGCTGCATATTCGGGCAGCGGGGGAACACCCAATGGCCCTCGAGACTATCGGCGTGTCGGTCTACAAGATGCGGTACCTTGCAATTTTTATATCCGGTCTTACCTCCGGCCTCGGCGGGGCTTTCCTCTCTATAGAGAATGCCGCCTCCTTTACCGAAGGCATGACAAACGGCAGAGGATTTATCGCTCTGGCAGCCAATATTTCCGGGGGGTGGCATCCGATTGGTGCGTTTATCGCCTCCCTCTTTTTCGGTTTTGCCGATGCACTGCAGGTGCGTTTTCAGATTACCAAAATTGTGGATGTTCCGGCGGAACTGTTTATAATCTTCCCCTATATTGCCACTATTATTGCGATTGCGGGCTTGGTGCGCCGGTCCAGACCGCCTGCAAAGGTGGGAGAAGATTTTATTCTCGAGAAGGCGGGAGAATAAGAATTGCAAAAGGATTTATTATTTGACGGGTTAATGATATAATTCTACCGACAAAGAAAAATCGATATACCAGAAGGAGGAAGATTTTATGAGAAGAGGATTTTCAGTTCTCGCTGTTTTGCTTTTGGCGGCACTTGTTATGTTTAGCGGCTGCCAGGGGGAAGAAGAGACGGAGGAAGAGACAAAAGAAGAGGAAACAACCGAGAGTCTGATGGCAACCATGGCCACGGACGTTGGAGGGCTGGGGGACCAGTCTTTTAACGACGGTGCCTATGAGGGGCTCCAGAGAGCGGAAGAGGAGTTTGGCGCCGAGATTAAAGTTGTAGAGTCCAACCAGCAGACGGACTATGTTCCCAACCTGACCGGTCTTGCCGAAGACGGTTCGGATATAGTTTTTGCCGTAGGCTTTCTGATGGAGGACGCGGTTAAAGAGGCTGCTGCAAATATGCCTGATACCTACTTTGGCGGTGTAGACATAGGAGCTAACGAGGACGACCCGGATAACTTCAAGGGTATTCTCTATAAAGAGGAGCAGGCAGGTTACCTTGCCGGAATCGTAGCGGGGATGATGACAAAAGAGTACGCCGATCGCAGCGACAAACTCAACGACGAGAACGTGGTAGGAGTAGTCCTGGGAATGCTCGTACCGGCGGTGGAAAAGTACGAGGTAGGATATATCCAGGGAGTAGAACGGGTTAACCCGGATTGCGAAGTCCTGAGTGTAACTACCGGTTCCTTCGACGACCAGGCAAAAGGAAAAGAAGCCGGCCTCGGTATGATCGAGGAGGGAGCGGATATTGTGTTCCACGCTGCAGGTCTTACCGGTGTAGGTACTATCGAAGCTGCCGAATCGGAAGGTGTTTTTGCTATAGGTGTCGATGTCGATCAGAATCATGTTGCTCCTGACACGGTACTTACCTCTGCAGAGAAGAAAATACCCCGCTCGGTTTATCTGGCTGTGAAGGAAGTTCATGAAGGCAACTGGCAGGGCGGCACGAGCGAGTACGGTCTCGAGGACGGTGGTGTAGGAATATCCGACTTCCACGAGCACGATGAGATCGTACCCCAAGCGGTAAAGGACGAGATAGAAAAGGCAAAAGAGGAGATTTTAAGCGGAGAGGTGACTATAGAAACCACCCGCGATGCAATCGGCAGATAGGCTCCACACCAGCTGCTGAACAGTATGTGCTGAGCAGTGTGCCGCGAAGCGGTATGCGTAAATCAGTATATTAATTATTAACAATTGCCGGACGGGTTTGCCTGTCCGGCTTTGTTGTTTTTGGAGGGACTATGGAAGATCTACTGAAAGCGGAAAAGAGCGCGGCTGATTTTATTGGGTCGGCCTTGAAAAAACAGGGGCAGCCGCCTTTTCCGAAAACCGGCCTAATCCTGGGGAGTGGTCTTGGTGCTATTGCCGAGGAGTTTGAAAACCCGATATCCCTGGAGTACAAGGATATTCCCGGGTTCCCCGTCTCTACCGTCACCGGACACAAGGGGCGACTCATAATGGGAACCCTCGCCGGCAGACCTGTCGCGGTTATGCAGGGGAGGTTCCACTACTACGAGGGCTATTCTATGAAGCAGGTGGTGTTCCCGGTACGGGTATTCAAACTTCTGGGTGTAGAGAACTTGATTTTAACAAACGCTGCAGGGGGTATAAATACGGCGTTTATCCCCGGCGACCTCATGCTTATAAAAGACCACATAAAATTTATGGACGAAAACCCCCTTAGAGGACCGAATATAGAGGAGTTCGGCCCCCGTTTTAAGGATATGTCCGATGCCTATTCGGCAGACCTTCGCCGGAAAGCGAAAAAGGCGGCGCAAGAGAGGGGGGTCGACCTGCGGGAAGGGGTGTACGCATACTGGACCGGCCCGTGTTTCGAAACTCCCGCGGAGATCAGGATGCTCAGGGTACTCGGTGCCGACGCGGTAGGAATGTCTACCGCTCCGGAGGTTATAGCCGCAGCCCATGGGGGGTTAAAAGTAACGGCGATATCCACCATAACGAATATGGCGGCGGGCATCCTCGACCAAAAGCTCTCCCATGAGGAAGTAATGGAGATGGGGGGCAAGGTAAAGGGAAAGTTGCTCACTCTTCTTAAGAGTATTATAGAGGAGCTCTAATACCCGAGGTGCTCCTCGATGTGCGCTGGAGAATCGAAGGTTTTTAGGCACACCGGGCCTTCATGCTGTTTTCAGCCGACCGCCCGGTTCTCGAATAAGCAGTTCCATACTTCCCCCTCCTTCGGTACTATGGTAGCATGTGCCCATAAATATGAAAACTGAAAAAAGAGGCCCGGGAAGCACTCAAAAGAACAGTATAGGTCTGGCTCTGTTTGATATGGACGGTCTCCTCTTCGATACGGAGAACCTCTTTCTCTCGATGTCCGAGGAGACTCAGCGGGAGATGGGTTACGACATCCC
>JBKHFZ010000157.1:0-6289 GCA_046539925.1 Spirochaetaceae bacterium | reverse complement strand
CGTCTCCGTTATCGCC
This sequence comes from Spirochaetaceae bacterium, assembly GCA_046539925.1. Lineage (GTDB taxonomy): Bacteria > Spirochaetota > Spirochaetia > DSM-16054 > Sediminispirochaetaceae > CAYFVU01. The sequence continues at coordinate 6,273 of JBKHFZ010000157.1, read as the reverse complement.
GTCGCCTTGATCCTCCGATTCGTCCTCTATTACCTCTCTCTGATGGAATATAAGAGGGTTCTCTCCTGAGGAGGTAAAACCGGAACGGACGATTTTCCCGGGTCTAAGAACCAATCTGCGCAGGATTTCGTTTTCCCTCTGCTCTTCTGTAAAATCGAAGCTGTAGGTTCTCCGCTCTTCTACAATTCCCTTTTCATCTACCACCCGTAATTCAAGAATATCCGTCCCCATGGAATAGGTGGAAAACCCTCCGCTTACCGTCTTATCCCCATCTTCGAGCCGAAAATTGGGAGAATCAAAGTAGAAGGAATCGCCTCCGTCGTTTTTATACACCCCCGAGAGTTTCGGCATCCCCTCTATCGAATCGTCGGAGCCGGAAGTTCTGAGAAAATTATCCTGCATGGAATCTCCCATGTTCTGGTATGTGCCGGACCATGTGTCGTTAGTGCTTCTTGTTCCGTTGTGAGAGTTTACATCCGCCACAGTCAGCCGAATAGTAGAGAGATCCCGTATTTCTACGGAAAGATATATTCTCATAAAGGGAATTATCGTGTTTTCACCGTTAATACTCAGGCTGTCCGATAGAAAACGATGAGAGTCATTCCAGTTATAGGACTCCTGTACTCTACCCGAATAGAGAGTAACCGATTCTTCGTAGGAGTCGAAATGGATTACATACCTGTCATCCGTCGGTATTTTGTCTCCGCCTCCTGTAAGAAGCCACGGCCCGTCCAAAAAACGTTCCAAATCCTCTCTGTCTCCCTCCAGGAGCTCCCGGAGCTGCTGGTCCTCGATCTCGTCTCCTGCTATTTTATCTCTTTTTACTCTTTCGTATTCTCCGGAACCGGACCTCCACCTATAGGTGCTTTTTATCAAGTCCCCAAGACGATCGGACTCGTCATCCTCCGTTGTAGTTACCACGGGAAATGCATCCCCCCTGGACAAGCCCTTTTGGTAGGATTGGGATCGTTTCTCCTCCTGCAGTTCTATGGTCCCCTTTACATCCAGAGAGAGAATAGGTTCGTAGTGGAGTCCGAGTTCTTCCGGTTTTCCTGTACGGCGGAAGATATCCAGTGTCTGATGTCCGTCGCTGGTCATACCGTTACAGATAATCTCCAGGTTATGGTCCCCGGTTACATCGAGAACGCTTACGCTGTAGCTTCTGCGAGAATTGGCCTTTGTCCGCCCCTCCCAGCTTACCGTGTATTTGTCGCGAACCGAATCGTAGGCGGCAACCATGAGCCTGATATAGTCGTCTCCCTCTTTCGTTCCCTTTACAGAGATAATCTGTTCGTCGTTACGGTCTAAATCGAGATTTACCTCGAGCAGCTGTATTATCTGCATATCCGGAGGTACCTGAACACGAGGAACCAGCTCTTCGTCGGAGGAGTATTCGCTGCGGTCGACAATGTTGGATGTGTCTACCTGCTCTCCACTTCCGGTAAGTTCTATCTCCCTCGGTTCATGAACATAGGAGGACTGAACTTGTTCTTCTCCGGAACAACTCAGGAGTAAAAAGAGCACTCCCGAAATAGATAGAAAGAATAGAAAAGGGCGCATCATTCCAAATAATCTTCCATTTCCTTAGTGTAGGTACTAAGCATCTCTAACACTTTTTGCTTCAAAGTTTCAATAGGCCACTTGCTCTTAAAACCCGCGGCCGTTTTATGCCCCCCACCTCCGAAGGTCTGGGCGATCCGCGCTACGTCGATATTACCCTTCGAACGCATCGAACAGCGCAGCACACCCTTTTCATTCTCCTTCAAGAATACCGAAACACGTATAGGTTCGCTTTTAAGGGGTATATTGATAATGGTATCGGCCTCTTCGTATACGGCACCGCATTCCGCTATCATCTCTTTCGTCATGGTAACAAGGGCAACGTGTTTATTAAAATAGAGTTCGAGGCTCGAGAGGACCCTCGACTGCAGAACAAGCGCGGAGATTGAGTTGCTTTCGTATATCCTGCCGTATATATAGTTGGGTTTTACTCCAATAGAAACCAGGGAGTGGGCAATAGAAAAAGTTTTTGCACTCGTCTTCGGATAAATAAAGGAGCCGGTGTCGTAGACAATTCCTACAAAAAGGGCCTGAGCTATGGGAAAATCGATCTCCCAAGCCTGATCGACAAAAAAATCGTAGAGTATTTCGCAGGTTGAACTTGCAGACTCTTCCACATGGTTCTTGCTTACCCTGTTCTCCATAGACTCATGATGATCAACTATAAAGTACTCTTTTACATAGGGAAAAATAAAATCATACACCAGCCCTATGTTGTGGATATCGCTGGTGTCGAGAATTATCAGAGAATACTCCTCCAGGGGAAGGGAAGTGTCTTCTTCGTTTCCAATTATAGTGATGTGTTTCTCAGGATCCAAAAATTTGTACTTTCCGGATGTGGGGTCCGCATTGAAAATTTCCACCTCTTTTCCGAGTTTTCTTAATGCATGATACATCGCTATCTCGGATCCCAAAGCATCGCCGTCGGGAGTTTCATGGGCAGTAAGTATAAATTTATCGTTTCGTTCGATAAACGAACGAAGGTAAAGAAAAGCATCCATTGTGTATGTTTTTGTACCGGTTACTCCGCTTTGGAACGTACCGAAACGACCTCCCGTGCAATTCCTTCGGCTTTCTCTTCAATTTCCGGGCCGATTATCAAAATTCTCCAGCCGTTTTGCCGCATCTCCTTTTTTGGAGTAAGATGAACATGAGAGAAATCTTCCACGGTACCGGCGTAGGGGCTGTCCGCGGGGGCCTCCTGTTTGAGGTCTGAAAGCAGAATTGTATGGGTACGTACATTTTCCTCTCTGGGGAGGCTGTGTTCTACAAGAAAATCAAGAGCTTTCCCTATATCCGTATATCCTCTATTTGCCCTGATAAGCTCTATTTCGGCTGTCAGCGGCTCTTTCTCCTTTTCTGCGGAAACAGTTTCGGAGAACACAATACCCGGGGTACGGTAAAACTCAATAACGGTAATAGTGTCTCCAGGTATAAGTGTCTTATCTATAATATCGTCCATTATGTAGTTTTTCGCATTCTCGATCTCCCCCTCCATAGATAGAGACCTGTCCAAAAGGATGTGAATGGAGATATTTCCTTCTCTCTCAAGGGCACATAAGGTGCCGAAAACCCCGGATACAGAGAATAAAACCGCAATAAGGGATAAAATAACAGTAAATTTCATCTCATTTCGCATAATTTACATACTATCATGATTAACCGGCGAAAAGAAGATGAAAATTAAAAAAAACGTGCTTTACATTTTGCATAACATGTTGATAATCTATTAGTATAGAGAAGCGAAAGAGTAATTATTAAGGAGAGTACAATGGCTAGTATAGATTTACCTAAAAGCCCAATGGTTTTTCACCCTACAAAACGCAGTGCAGTAGGTTCGCGAAACTCCCTGGCACAGGAAAGCAGAGACCAGCAGCTCGAAGTAGACCGATTATTGGAGGAAGAGGTCGACAAGGTCATGAACCATGTCAGCACCAAACTCCCTAAAGAAGTCCTGGAAAGAATGGACATCATGGGCGGTCTCAAAGAGAAGATTTACAACTACTTTAACCAGAACTATCAAAATATGTTCAACAGGTACATGGTTACCACGGAAGACGAGATGGTTAAAAAGGTCAGAAACTTTGTCGATCGCGAAGAGATGAAGGTAATGACCAGATATACACCCAAGGAGATATCTTCTCTCCTCGACGAAGTAGGCGGGATGGACCGCTTTAATACCGGTGAGATCGAAAAATCCGTAGTAAATATGTACGGCCATTTGCAGGGGCACATCCAGAGGGGTGTGAACGACCTCGAGAACTTGACCAACTCTTTGCTTAGACAGAAAACCGACGTAGGCGCCTTTATCAGAGGAGAAAACGCCTATTCGGTAGTAAAATGCGCCTTTAAGGACAATATCTTCAAGCCCAGAACCGTAACCGATGTAAAACTCTCGGTTAATATCCTCGACTCCGAGCTTATCAGCCCCATTTACCACTATCAGGCAACGGTAGAGTTTCTTATCAAGGAGATGATCGGAAACCATATCATCGAGGAAATTGAAAAAGAGATAGAGGATGTAAAGGAACAGCGGATAGACGAGGGCAAAGAGGAGCTCAAAGACAGCGAAATCATCTTCGAGAAGATGAAAAAGGTCGAAGATCATACCTCCGACGATACCGAAGATCCAAAATCCAACCGCTACAAGTATATGGCCAAACGCCTTATGCAGCGTCTCGAGGGCCTCCGTGCCGAGATCGATCCGGACGAGTTCGACCAGCTCAACATACGGGAGAACCTCAAAAAGATTATCGATCTGGAAAATATTCGTAACCGGGGCTTTAACACGGCAATAAACAGCATAACCTCGATTCTCGATACCTCCAAAATGGGGTATCAGTACATTGAGAACCTCAAAAACGCACGGGAACTTATAATCCGCGAATACGAGGATACCGATCCGAACAATCTCCCCGACGAACGCTACAAGATCCAGCTTAAATACTACGACAATGCACAGCTGATCGAAGAGCGCAAAGCCTACGATGTGCAGATCAAATCCTTCGAGGTCGAAGTTCAGCATCTCTGGGATGTACTGGAAATGGTCTACGAAGACAATAAACTCTTCAAACGCATTACCGACTACAAAGACCTCTCAAAGATCTACAAAAACAAAATAAAGCGGAAGATAAAGGACAAAACCGGAGATCCCCTCTACGAAGATATCGATAAGGTCTGGGACGAAATCAGCTGGGTGCGACCGGCGGAGACACAGGTGGAAAAGATGAACCGTACCTACCTGTACGACAAGGACAAGACCTTCAAGAAACTTATCCTTATGAGGGAAAAGCTTCAAAACATGTACGGTTACCGCTACCCGGTGCAGCGCAGGGTTATGGAGGAGCGCCTCCAGTTTCTCGAAAAGGAGTTTAACCGGTACGACTACACCATAAACCCCTACCATATACAGCCCGGTCTGCTTCTCGATGTAGACATTACCTCTATTAAAAGAAAAAAGGCGACCCTCGACGGAATGGCAAACGTATTAAACGAGTTCCTCCACGGTGTGTCCAAGGGATTCCAGGACGCCGCTTTTGCTTCTTTCTCGAGAAGGCGTTCTACCATGAGAGAAGATATAGATCAGCACTTCTCCAGCGATATGACGGGAGAAGAGGACTCCGGCGAATCGAGATCCTCCGGCAAAGCCGCGGGGAAAGGCCAGGGTTACCTCGACATGCTCAACTCTTCATCGGAAGCTCAGAACGCCTCCGACGATCAGACAGTTGTAGGAGAATCAAAGGGCTCGGGAGGCAAGAAAAAATCAAGCACAAAGAGTACTACTTCCAAAACCGGAGGCTCTTCTAAAAAACGGGGTCGTCCGAAAAAAAGCAAAAACGATGACGGACTCAAGTCTCTTTAGAAATGAATAAAGCAGGACAGTACGGGTGCTTTTAGGGCGCCCGTACTGTATTTTCTAAAAAAGAGGTGTAATATGATCGATATTCCCCACGAATATGAGCATTTGGGAAGCAAACAAGGCTTTAACAATGCTCTAAACCATTTTAGAGTAGTTTCGAGTTTGATCGAAGATTTCGAAAACAAGGTCAATATAGCCGATATACTCAGCGACCGTTTGGCTAAAAAGGAGATAAATTCGAAACAGATCGTACCTATCGTTCATGCAATTCTTATTGATAAATACGGTTATAAACCGCATTCCCATACTATGAAGATTCGAATAGAGGATTTTGGTTATATAAAGGAGCAAGTCCCCAAATGGAAAGCCCTCGATATAACTCTCCTCTATTTTCATCCGGATATGGGGCCGATAATAATAAATCCGAAAAACCCGGAACACTACTCCTCCTTCCATGCTATTAACGAGAACGAGCTTATTACCATCTATGCGGGTGCCTTTTCTTCGCAGCGAGACGAAAAAATCTGCGATACAGCAATAAGCACAATGGTTAAACTTCTCGACGGAAAAAAGGCAAAGACCCCGGAAGCTCTTTTAAAGGGCTCTTTTACCCTTAAAACTCCGAAAAAAGAGGAGGGCGAAAAAAAGAAGGGCGGCGGGCAGAAGAGAAAAAGCGGTAAAACAGGTGGTAAAGCGGCGGGCTCTGCCCCACGGAAATGCCAAGGCCCGCCTGCCGCCGCGGAAGTCAAACCTCAAGCTCAAAAAGAAGAGGCCGCCGCCGGCAGGCGGATGACACCTTTTTACTCCGTACCTGTTACCAACGAACTCTTTCACAACGGGAATGTCGAAGCCTG
>JBKHFZ010000156.1:0-6338 GCA_046539925.1 Spirochaetaceae bacterium | reverse complement strand
ACGGGACTTGAACCCGCAACAACCAGAACCACAATCTGGCGCTCTACCAATTGAACTATATCCACCGTAAAATGAGGCAGGCGCAGCCTGCCGGTAACGTGTGGAGCATACTTTGTCGAATTTTTATATTTTTGTCAAGTCTGCCCGGTGTTGCAGCTCGGCCTCTTTCAAAAAAAAGATTTTTGAAACACCAGGATCTATTTCCGCATAATAAGAATACAATACTCGGTGTACCAGTCTACATCGCAAGCGCCTAAAAGTCGTATTAGCTCGTGCTTTACTTCCTCTCTTCGGTCAATTTTAATTGCGTCTCCAAGGCTCTGTATGTAATTGCCCCCTGAAGGACTCAACCACTTCTCTATATGCTTCTTTAATATCCGCCTCCTCTCTTCCACGTGTAAGGAGCGGTTTTCCGTATTCGAGAAACCTGCAGCCCGGGCCCATGTGCCAAGATCCTCCCCGTCCCATGCAAGAACGGGATTTTTGGTGTGCTCTTTTCGGCTGTACAGCAACTCCTCCGCCTCTTCGAGAATTCTCTTTAGATCGGAGGACATCTCCGAAGCGCGGGACAGCTCGGATAGCCGCGGGCTTTTACGGGGTACCGCCTGGGCGAGTACAGCGGTTCCCCCTTCGTTCAGGCTATGGTAGAGAAAACGGAAGAAGGGCTCTTTGTCGCTAATACGGGTTACGCCGTTCTTTGCGACTATCCCTTCGTAGGTCTCTTTGGCCGATTTTTCGTCCAGTGTCTCGGCGGGAGCTGTGTATATTCGCGGCTGGTCCAGTACATTCAAAGCGGAGGCGTAACGCTGAAGGTACTCTTTGTTCTCCTCATTCTCTACTATTCCCGTTACGCTCCCCTCGGGGGCTCGGCGGAGAGCCTCCCAGAGAAAGAGGCCGTCGTCGGCTTTTATGTCCAGAATCCGGTGGTGCCGTGCCGGCGCGAGAAGACGAAAAACCTCATCCCTCAGGGTCAAAAGTGCCGAGCTGCGGTTGTCCGCCGTTCTGGCGAGCCACTGCTCTCTTTTTTCGTCGGGAGGGGAGTAGGTAAGGACCTCCGGGGTCTCCTCTCCTATCATGGCTGCAAGATTAGCCTCCCGCTTTCTGTCTACCTCCTCGCGAATAGAGGCCTCAAAGCCCACATCCGAGGGACGGTAAAAAACTTTACCCTGGAGCCCGGAGGGAAGGTACTGCTGAGCCACCCAGTGGTCTCGGTAGGCGTGGGGGTAGAGATATCCCTCTCCGTGGCCGAAGCTCTTGCTGTCCCTGGCGGCATCTTTAAGATGGCGGGGTACCTGGTCCTCATCCTCGCTTTTTACCGCCTCGAGGGCGTCGAAAAACCCGAGGCTGGAGTTTGATTTTGGGGCGTTGGCAAGGTAGAGGGCCGCATGGGCCAAGTGGTATCGTCCCTCCGGCATCCCCACACGGTCAAAAGCCGATGCGGCGGCTTCCACCACCAAAAGCGCGTGGGGATCTGCCATGCCTATATCCTCTCCGGCGGAGATGAGCATGCGTCTAAAGATAAAACGCGGGTCCTCTCCGGCGTGGACCATCTTTGCAAGCCAGTAGAGGACCGCATCCGGGTCCCCGCCTCTGATGCTTTTAATAAAGGCGCTTATTACGTCGAAGTGGTAGTCCCCCTCTTTATCGTAGAGGACAGCCTTGCGCTGTATGCTCTCCTCCGCCGCCTCGAAGGAGACACGGATTGTCTCGCCCCCAGGGGTGTCCTGGGGCGGAGGAAAGCTCTCGGGGCTCGTCTCTATGGCGAGCTCCACGGCGTTGAGCAGGCTCCTGGCGTCTCCCGAAGCCACCCGTATCAGATGCTCCAGGGCCCCCTCCTCGAACTCTACCGAGTAGGCGCCGTAGCCCCGGAGGGGGTCCTCTATAGCCTGCCGTGCCACCGCCTTGAGTTCCTCACTGGAAAGGGGAACAAGCTGAAAAATCCTGCTCCGGCTCACCAGAGCGGAGTTTACCTCGAAGTAGGGATTGTGGGTTGTAGCGCCTATAAGTATTACCGTTCCTCTCTCTACCCAGGGGAGGAGGGCGTCCTGCTGGGCCTTGTTCCAGCGGTGAACCTCGTCTACAAAGAGGATTGTGCGTTTTTCGTAGAGGTCACGGCGCTCCTTTGCCTTTTCTATCTGCTCGCGTAGATCCTTTACGCCGGTAAGAACCGCGTTCAGGGTGGTAAAAGCGCTTTTGGTAGTATTGGCAATTACCCTGGCGAGGGAGGTTTTACCCGTTCCCGGGGGCCCGTAGAAGATAATGGAGGAGAGACGGTCGGCCTGGATAACCCTTCTAAGCAGCCTCCCCTCTCCTATAATGTGTTCCTGGCCGATATACTCGTCGAGGGTTCGGGGACTCATTCTGTAGGCCAGGGGTGTCTGCCCGTCGGTGTCGCCGCGGGGTGTATCCTTGGAGAAAAGATCCATAGGGTGAGTATACAGGAGATGGATCTTTTTTAAAGTACCCCCATCTGCCCGAGTTCGGAGAAAAGAACTTGACCTTGGGGAAAAAAAGTGTAATTTTTATTCTGAAACTATTAGAGGAGGAACACATGGCCGTAAGCAGAGAACAGGTACTCGGAATACCGGCGGTAAGAGAGAGAAATATACTGAGAAATGTCTATATGTGGATGACCGCGGGGCTGGGTATTACCGGAATAATCGCTTTCGGAATCTCGAGCAACACCCAGCTTGTTATGTCCCTTGCAAGGACACCGATGCTTTTTCTTATACTTATTTTCGCGGAGCTCGGGCTGGTTATATATTTAAGCGCCCGGATCCACAAAATGTCTCCGGGAGCGGCTACCATGGCCTTTGCCGCGTATTCCATACTTAACGGTATTACTCTATCGGTTATTTTCCTGGCCTACACCGGTGCCACTATCTCCCTTGCCTTTTTTACCGCCGCGGGGATGTTTGCCGGGATGAGCCTCTATGCAATGACCACCACCCGCGATCTTGCGGGGATCGGCCACTATTTGATTATGGCGCTGTGGGGAATTATTGTCGCATCGGTAATAAATATCTTTCTCCAAAGCCCGGGGCTCTACTATATGATCAGTTACATCGGCGTGGCGGTCTTTCTGGGCCTGACAGCCTACGATACTCAGACGATAAAGAAGTGGAATCAACAATTCGGCGCCTCCATCAGCGAGGAGCAGTATATAAAGCTCTCCATTATGGGAGCTCTCAAGTTGTATCTGGACTTTATTAACCTTTTTCTCTTTCTGCTGAGGATTTTCGGACGGCGAAACTAGACGAAACTGGACGACCGGTAAGCAGCCGAGGGGAAGCCGACGCTATACGACGGGAAAACTACACTATTTTTAAGGTGAGATCGGGGTCGTCGTGCCGAACAAGAGCCGGTACATCCCCGACTCGCCCGAGTTTGTCTCCATACACGGCAACAGCACCGTCTATACCCTCTATTCCCCAGGCTCTCTCTATCTGTTCTTCCATCTTGTCGATGGAAGTGACGGAGTTGCACAGGGCAGTTGCCGCAGCGTCGGCTAAAGAGGCGCTGCGGGAAAATACCGTGGCAAGATCGCAGGAGCCGAAGCTGAGGGAGTGGCCCATCTTTCCCGAGGAGGAACACACCGCCTTACCTTCTCTCTTTTTCTCCCTCCTGCCGGGCTCAGCGTCGTGATAGACCTCGGGCTCGACGCGAAAAGCGAGGTGGGCAAAGGGAGATTCCGGACCCGCAAAGAGAGCAATATTTACTGGCCTCTGCAGCAGCATAAAGATATCCCCGCCGTTTTCCAGGACGATATCGCGCTCATACTTGGCGGAGGGGTTATTTGAGGAGATTGAGGAGAGTGCCGCCTCTACGCTGAGCTCCGCAAAGGTTCCCGCTACAGCCGCCATGGGGCCTACGCAAAACTTCCCCCCCGTTCCCCTGTACACCGCCAAAGAGGCCCTGTGCATCCGTATGGCCGACTCCGGCGGCTGTGCCGGAAGCTCTTCTATATCTGTAAAAGGTACAAGGGAGGAGCCGAAGTCCGGAAACCTGCGGATGTACTGCTCCAGTTCTCTGCGCAGCCGGCGTATAGTGCGGCTCAAGAGTTCCACCCTCGCTCCGCAGAAGCGGTAATGGGCCCCCTTAAAGGAGAGTGAGTGGAAAGATCTCTTTCTACCCTCGGGGGCGGCCATTGGATGGAGCACCTGCAGTCTCTATTAAAAGAGGGATTTTAAGGCCCCGTAGGGACAGTTTTCTATACAATTGAGGCACTCTACGCAGAGATCGCTGTCGAACCGTATTCTGCGGGTTCTGCTGTCCTCCAGTGCGAGAGCTTCCGTGGGGCAGTGGGTAAGACAGTTGCCGCAGTGGGTGCAGATGTTCGAATCCCATCGAAGTCCCTTCTCCGCTTCGCTTACCTCCACACCAAAGGAGCGGATAAAATCGATCCCCCCCTGTATCCGCTCTTCATCTCCCTCTATCTCCAAAACCATATACCCCTCTTCTTCGGTGGTTATTCTGGCCCGGAAAATATTGATAACCAGGTCGTAGTCCTTTACCAGATGGTAGACGACCGGTTTTTCGGATATCTGTTTGCTAAAGTTGAGGAGAATTTTTTTTGTGCTCATCTTCCCTCCCTCCTCTCGTCTTCGTGGATAGTAAGGGAACCCATCGATTTATGTGGAGGAAGCTGCCTGGAGGGTTCGCTAAGGAGGAACGTGCCCGACCGTATCTCCTCTTTGAGTTTTTCGGCAATGGTGAGAGCTTTGGAGTAGGAGGACATGGAGGAGACTTCGACTTTTTTTCCGTCGATCTCTACGCTTCCCGATCGGAGGCTGCCGTAGTCTATTTTTGCAATAACCCGGCCCGTCTTTTGGGGGTAGTCTTCGGAGTAGTCGATAACTTCGGCAAAAATCTCCGCGTCTCTTACCATGGTGTGCCTCAGCATCTCTACGTCGAGAATGGGGATGGGAATGCCGACGCCGAGAGAGAGGGATGCACCGTAGCCCTTTAGGCTTATTCCCTTTACGAATTCGGGATCCATCTCCTTCATGTCCGCAGAGAGGGCAAGGGTTCCCGCGCCTTCGGATGGCACGCCGTTTTCCGTTCTCTGTACCGCCGAAGTGTGTTGGGTTCCCTCGGAATAGACGATTCCCCTGGCCCCTGCGAGCCAGACTGAAGTGCCTACACCGATAGTGCGGTAATAGGGATCGTTGAGGAGCGGCGAAAGCTGTCCCGCCGATGAGTAGGTGAGGTTCTGCATGTGAGGCTTCAGTTTACCGAGGTAGGTATATACAGGGCGGTCGGAAATATTTGTTGCAACGTTGTAGTTCTGGTAGCAGTTGCGGGGATTTACCATTATTGCCTGGTTAAGATCCTGTATGGTAAATGTGGTGCGCACCTCCCTGCGGGGGTAGTCGTCGGTGCCGTAGCTGAGGGCAAAGAGGGAACACTCCTCTCCGGCCACCAGTTTTTCTATTACGTGTCCGCCCCCAAAGTCGAATCCGCCGGGATAGTGGATATTTGCCGAGTCGTAGTGGCGAAGCTGCGATGCTCCAATAAAGAGATCCACCGCAGCAAGGCCCGCATAGGCGGGCACGTCGTCGATCCACGCTTCGGTCATCCTGATTTTAGGACGGCTGTGGCCGAAGTTGAAAAATGCGCCGGAGGAGCACATTGCTCCGAAGGTTGCGGTGGTAACAACATCCACCTCTTTAGCTGCCTTCTCCTCTCCGTGGGTCTCGGCGTAGTCTATTACCTCTTCGGCGGTAAGAACTACCGCCTTACCTGCGGCTATTTTATCGTTTATCTCTTTGTAGCTCTTCATGGTACTTCTCCGCGTGCACAAGTGTTTCGATAGATAGTATCTTAAGCATCTACAATTGACAAGGGAAGGGTTTTTAAAAATTCAGAATAAAAGCCTGCAATAAAAGCTTGCAATTGCGGCTGAATTCCCTAGAATATTATAAGAGGCGACAGATAAAGGGGGATCGTGTGAGAACAAAATCCGACTACCCGGATGTAAACAGGCGGGTGCCCGACGGGGTCCGGCCGGACGGGAGTCCTTATAAAATACTTATTGTGGACGACTCGATTTTTGTAAAGAAGCAGCTTTCAAGGATTCTCGCTGGAGAGGGCTACGATGTAAGCGATACCGCCGGAGACGGCTCTGATGCGCTGGAAAAATACAAAAGTCTCTATCCAAAGATCGATTTGGTAACAATGGACATTACCATGCCGGGGATGGACGGTATTACCGCTTTGCAAAAGATAATAGAGTACGACAAAGAGGCCAGGGTGGTAATGATAAGCGCCCTGGGAAAACCGGATTTGGTAAAAAAGGCTTTTATGCTGGGGGCGAAAAACTATATTATAAAACCCCT
>JBKHFZ010000155.1:0-6353 GCA_046539925.1 Spirochaetaceae bacterium | reverse complement strand
TAGAGGACAACGACGAAACTCTCACGCTTTATCTTAAACTGGGGGGAATGCCCTTTTTACGGAACCTTCCACTGGATGAGCCGATTGTGTATGAATACCTGAAAAACGTGTATGCCGGTATTCTCTACCGCGATATTGTACACCGCAGATCCCTCCGTAATACCGATCTGCTCGAGAGAATAATAACTTTCCTTGCCGACAACATCGGTTCGAGGGTTTCTTCCAGAAACATCGCGAATTTTCTCAAAAACCAGAAGTCGGGGGGTTCGGTGAGTGCTGTGGTTGAGTATCTCAAACATGTAAGCGATTCAGGTATCGTTCAGCGTATATCCAGAAGCGACCTCGAAGGAAAGAAAATATTCGAAATAGGAGAAAAATACTACTTTACCGATCTGGGCTTGAGACATTCGATTCATGAGTTTCGCGGATCGGACATGGGAAAAATCGTGGAAAATGCAGTATGTCTCCACCTCCTCCAATCGGGGTGGAAAGTGTATACCGGAGAGGCGGCGGGAAAGGAGATCGATTTTGTATGCAAGAAACACAATAAAAAAATGTATGTACAGGCGGCATACCTTATTCCGGACGAGAAGACGGCACAGCGTGAGTTCGGTAATCTTCTTGCAATTTCCGACGCATGGCCCAAGGTAGTTGTATCCATGGATCCCTTAAGGGGAAGTCAAGAAGGTATACCCCATACAAGCTTGAGAGAGTTTCTCAACACCGAGTATTGATAATTGTCACGATGTATCGTTACAATTATCGAAAATTGGAGTATTGTTATGGTAGAGTACTGGCAAAGAGCCTGTAAAGAGCTATCCGCGGCGGATCCGGTGATGGAGAAGCTCATCTCTGTGCACCGGGAGGACGTTCTGCAGGGAAGCGGAGAGGCTCTGCAGACCCTGGTAAACGCGATAGTGGGACAGCAGATCTCGGTCTACGCCGCCGAGAGCATTTGGGGCCGCCTGCGCAGCCTCGTCCCCGAGATGGATTCGGAAAACCTCCTGGCCGCCGATGAGGAGGCCCTGCGGCAGGCGGGGCTGTCCAGGAGAAAAGTGGAGTACATTAGGGGTATCGCCCGGGCCTTTTTTGAGGGCACATTGAACGAAGAGAGGCTGCGCGCGATGAAAGACGGAGAGGTAAAGAAACAGCTCTGCAGCCTTCGGGGGATAGGCCCGTGGACGGCGGATATGTTCTTGATTTTTCATTTACAACGCCCCGACATCCTTCCGGTAGAGGACATAGGTCTTGTAAACGCCGCGGGCCGTCTCTACGGATGGAGCGATCTACCCGACAGAAAAAACCTTCAGAAGAAACTTACAGAGCGCGCCGAGAGATGGCGGCCCTGGAGAACGGTGGCCACCTGGTACATCTGGCGCGACCTCGACGCCGAGCCGGTTATTTATTAGGGGCGCTGCTCCAATACCACATGGTTTGAACCACTACCTCCAGAATACAATATGGGTATTATATTCCCATATTGTAAGTTTTTCTTGACAGGCACAGGATCTTTTCCTACACTACTTCCATGATACCCAGAACACTTATACAGGAGATAGAAAAGGCAAAACAGGTGTTTCCCGTTATTTCCATAACCGGTCCAAGACAGTCGGGAAAAACCACCCTGGTCAGATCGATGTTTCCCGGGTATCACTATCTAAATCTGGAAGCCCTCGATATCCGTGCCCTCGCGGAAGAAGATCCCCGACGCTTTATCAACAGCCATATAGACCGGGGTCTTATTATTGATGAAGCACAAAGAGTTCCCGCCCTGTTCTCGTATCTTCAAACCATTGTGGATGAAACCGGAGAGATGGGTAACGTCGTTCTCACCGGGTCGCAGCATTTTCTCGCTGGAAGGGTCATGGTACTTCATCTGCTTCCCTTCACCTTACTCGAACTGCCCGTTGTCATGAAGGATCCACTGGACAGGGTGCTGTTTCGGGGTATGTATCCTCCCCTTCATGACAGAGATATGGAAGCTTCGTTGTTTTATCCCACCTATATTCAGACCTATGTCGAACGTGATGTGCGGCTGATCAAGAATATAGGAGATCTTTCCGCTTTTGCGCGGTTCCTTCGTCTCTGCGCAGGCCGTACCGGTAGTCTGTTGAATATGTCTTCCCTGGCAGTCGAGGCGGGTATCGATCATAAAACCGTCCGGTCCTGGATATCTATTCTGGAGGCAAGCTTTATCGTGTACCTCCTCCAACCCTATTACCGCAACTATAAGAAACGAATTGTAAAACAGCCTAAACTCTACTTTTACGATACCGGTCTCCTTTGCTCTCTTCTCGGGCTGGATGATGAAAAACAGCTCTCTTCCCACTATCTGAGAGGGGGAATATTCGAGAATTTCATTCTGTCTGAATTCCTGAAGATAAAAATGCACCAAGGCAGGCGTCCACACATATATTTCTGGAGAGACAATACGGGTACGGAAGTAGACTTGATACTGGAACACGGCGCGGGGTTCTCTGCAGTAGAGATTAAATCGGGAACAACATTGAAAGATGAATACACCAAATCTCTTATGAAATTCGCCGATTATTCCGGCTGTCCCGCGGAAGAGCGGTATGTAATCTACGGCGGTGATCTCTCCTACGCAGGAAAAAAAGCCGGAATATACAGCTGGAGAGACCTCCTTTCTCTGTCTCACAAACTCTTACCGGCGGACACCTCCGGTTGACTTTTATGCTGTCTCTTTTAGTTTCCCCAGGGTCTTAGCTGACCTCACGGCGAGGGGAATATCTACGCTCCATCTGTTGGGGGAGATGAAGCAATTCCTCCCCCGATAATCTTCCTTATATCCGTGAGCTTATCCCCGTATTTTCGCCGCTTAATGTATCCGCCTGTATCCCAGGCTTGAACCAATTACATTTTTACACTATTATCCAAAAAAACTTTACTATATTACTCCGATTTTTGGGTATAAATTATGTACATAAATTGGTGAGGAGCTTAAATGGCTGAGCAAAAAATTATGAACCGCTGGTTTACAGTTGTGGGTACGATGCTGGTTATTCCCTGCATCGGCGCCGTCTACGCGTGGAGCATCTACAGGGATCCCCTGGCAGTAATTCTGGCCGAGCATCAGAATGTTACTCCGGAATCTCTTTCCACCCCGCTTAACTTTGTTTTTTCCCTTATCATCTTCTTTTTCGCTGTAGGGGCCATTCCCGGAGGAATTATCCAGGATAGAATAGGACCGAAAAAAGTCACCATAATCGGCGGCGCCCTCCTGGGCCTGGGGCTCTTCCTCTCGAGTTTCGCCACGAATGTGGTTCACCTGTATATTTTTTACGGAGTCTTGAGCGGTTTGGGTATCGGATTTGCCTACATTACCCCACTGGCAACCTGTAACAAATGGTTTCCCGATAAACGGGGGGCGATAAGCGGCGTAGCTGTAGCAGGAATGGGCCTTGGGACGATAGTCTTTAGCCCGATAGGTCAAATGCTGATCGAACACATCGGTCCTCTGATGGCGATGCGCATATTGGGTATCCTGTTTTTCTTACTCGTGACAATAGGAGCGCAGTGGATGGTCCTTCCTCCGGAGGGGTACAAACCCGCGGGTTGGGAGCCCTCGGAGAAACAGAAAAACGCTGTCCATTTTACCAAAAAGGAGATGCTGTCGACACCGGCCTTCTACAAAATCTGGATCTCCTTTATGGTCGGAACCGCCTCGGGCTTGATGATGATAGGAATTGCCTCCCCGGTGGGTCAGGAAATCGCCGGCTTGAGCGTTGCCGAGGCCGCCGGAATAGTAGGTATGCTCGGTCTGTTTAACGGAGGAGGACGGGTATTCTGGGGGGCCGCTTCGGACAAGCTCGGCCGCACCCGTACAATAGCCGTATACTCGCTGATAACCGCCCTCGCGATGCTCACCTTTAACTTTATCAGCACGAGCGTACCCTTTGCTGTATCCCTGTTTATTGTTACCGCCTGTTTCGGCGGATTTATGGCGGTCTTTCCCTCGTTAACGGCGGACTTTTACGGCACGAAGTTCTATGGAGGAAACTACGGTATAGTGTATCTGGCCTACGGCTTTGGAGCACCCCTCGGGGGGTGGATAGGATCCGCCTTCCCCTTGAGTATCGCCTTCAATCTTGCGGCGGCCTGCGCTTTTATATCCTTTGTGTTAATGCTCACCATTAAGGCGCCGGAAAAAATAGCAGCGCAAGAAAATGCTGCGCCAAAGGAGGCAGCTGTCTCCGAGATATAGGAAGCGCTGTAGACCCCTCGGCAAAAATACAATGGTCCAGGACGGGAGATCCCACCGGCACAGGCAGGGGCGGCCCCGGCTACCGCTTTGAGGACGAGACACGGGGTAATCCCCTCACCCACGAGGCAAAGGTGCTGTCCATGGCAAACGCCGGGCCCCGACACCAACGGCAGCCAGTTCTTTATTACCCACGCCCCCCAACCCCACCTGAACGGGAAACACACCGTCTTCGGCAAGGTAACAAGGGGGGCCGATGTGGTCGATTCAATCGAGAGGGGAGACAAAATCGAATCGGTGGATATCCGCAAGGGGTAAGCTATTACTCCTCCACAATAAACGACTGGCTCTCAATAAGTTTTTCGAAATCGGAGACTGTTCCTCTATCGAAGACGCACTGAATTATCTCCCTCCCCTCCGGCATGAGGGAGGAGTTCATAAATTGCTGAAGCTCCTTTTCGAAGAAAGTGTGGAGTATTTCCGCCCCCTGCCGGTAGGTTTCCTCTCCGATTTCCAGCTGTTTCTGAGGCTGCAGGAGCTCTTCGTGTATTTCCACCCCCTCTACTACAACCCGCTTTAAGGAATAACCGAGGAGCGCCGTCGGGGCGGGTTCAATTTGATTCTCCGTAAACCATGCTCCCCCACGGCGTGAGAGGTATTCCCGCATAATCCACTGGGGCATAAACCTCACCCGCCACGCGCCGATGTGCTGGTTAGGACAGAGAATATAACGAACCTGGGGTGTCTCCATAATCTGTTTGAGAAGCAGATTTGCCTGGTTTACTCTCTTTCCGGTGGCAAAGGGCCAGTACGAACCTACTCCCTCGGAGGACATGGCTCCTTCGTCCACAATACTCGGATTTGCGTGTCCCCTTGGCGATACCAGCCTCCACAACCACGCCAGGGAGGGAGGAAGAATTTGCGTTAAACCGATAATGCCGTAGGTGGGCTTTTCCTTTGTACAGGGCGGTGTCCTTACACCAAAACTTCTGATATCCACCCCAACCGGTTTTTTCACTACGTGGGGGTAACTCTCCCTGGGAAATACAAAGCGCGGGTTTGGGCAGGTCTTTCCCGGCGCGTCTTCTATGTGTTCCCACAACAGAGCAGTGCTCCCAGGTTTTGCATCTATATTGAGAAAAAGCAGCGGGTGCGACGGGTGGATAGAACGGGACTCCACGTCCGGATCGGTGCCGTAGTTGGTTATGTGGTCCACTCGAATAAACCACGAATCCTCCGCATCGGCTATGTAGAGCTTTCCGTCGTTGCGCTGAATGGAGGGATGACAGAGGGCCATATCGTCGGCTATCGGCCGAAGGGCACAGGTTCGGGGCAAGGTAATATGATGCTTATCGCCGCTGACCAAATTCTCCCCTACGAGAAGAGAGCCGTTTTCTTCTCTATGGACGTGTTCTAGCATCTCGCTCTTGCCGCCGCCGCTGGCGCCCTCGTGCATAATCGTTACCTTGTTGTCGTAGGGGGTAATTACTTGAACTGCGGAGGCATGGGCGGTAACCCAATCCTGCATCTCCCCGTAATGAATGAGGGCCCCGTATATACCCTTTTTGGCGCTCGGTCCCGGGTAGAGGTTGTAACTGAATATTTCGTAGAGTTCCTCCGACCGGTTGTGTACCACCACCTGTTTTCCGTCAAAATGGGTATGACGGAATGTAGGGGCCACATAGAGGATGCAGGAAGGAGAAATTGGATCGGCGGCGCTGTTGATATCCTTTATCCCCTGCAAGAGGGCCAATCCGAGGGCAAAAAAGCCTACATTCCAGGGTGCAACAACCAGCCCGTCGACACCCACCACATCTTTTCCCACCGTAAAGGGGTAACAGGCCAATTTCTGCGTCTTTAACCACTCCAAGGTCTCCTTTCGAGTATCTCCAAAAGGCTCACTGAAGCGGTCGGTGTAACGTGTTTTGTCCGTAGGGAGCTCGTCTCCGATTAACATGCAGTTCGGATCCCGCCTGCGCATGTAAGGCTCCAGATAGTTTGCAGCCACACCGTTCTTTACCCGGCAGACCTGGGCTTCGGTAACATCCCCTCTCCCTTCGACGGGGAACTTTACATCGAACCACTCCTCTTTGTCCGTGGGAACAGCGGCCTCGAAGAGTTCCTCTATTGA
>JBKHFZ010000154.1:0-6358 GCA_046539925.1 Spirochaetaceae bacterium | reverse complement strand
TTTGTCAATACCGCCCAGGCTTGCTTTTTTCCCGGGTGTTTTCTATTATTCAGCAGTGCGCATATACCATAGAGGGGAAAATTTATGAACAAAGTGTTTGAATTTAACGACACGAGCCGTCGTGGAGTCCGGAGAATACACCCGTTTCGAAAAGAAGCGGGGTGACGTAGCCTGATTTAACTCTTCTCTCTAGCTCTCCTCGCGCAGATACCTCAGCGCGGTAACAGCGTAGATCCGCGCCGCCTCGTAGAGCTCTTCCGTCTCTACGTACTCGTCCGTCTGGTGGGGCATGTGTCTCGGACCGGGCCCGTTTACCAGGGAGGGTATGTTTTTCCAGGCCCTTAAAAAGGTCCCGTCGGTGGCACCGGGTACTCCGTTATACACAGGATCCTTACCCGTAATGTCGGTGTATGCCTTTGCAGCACATACAGCGATGGGCTCATCTTTATCCATGGTAACCACAGGCCTGTCTTCTATAAACTCTATGGAGGCGGAAAAGTTCTCATCCTCCCTCGAGAGATCGTCGATTATTTTTTTGAGTCGTGCCCTTATCTCGTCGTGGTCCTGACACGGAGTGGTTCTTATGTCGATATACGCCATGGCCTCTCCCGGCATTACATTGAGCTGCGCCGGCTCCCCGGCGGGGGGCGCCTGGACTACGGTAACGGTCATAGAGGGATATCCCACCAGTTTGTCCTCTCCGCAGCGCTCCTTCTCTTCATTCTCATACGCTTCTACTCCAAGGATTATTCTGGCCATCCTCGGGTTAGGATTTATACCGGTAAGGGGCATTGCACCGTGGGCCATTTTTCCTTTAACGCTTACCTTGGCCCTTATTGCACCCTTCATGGTGATGCACAGCTGATTCTCTTCGGGTTCCGATACAAGGGCTGCATCGACATCGTCGGCATGACCTTTTTTTATAAAGTCCTTAATACCTATCATCATCCCCTCTTCGTCGCAGACGATACCGAGTTTCAGCTTCCCCTTAAAATCGAGGCCCGACTCTTTTAAAGCCTTTGCTATAAGCATATTCACGGCAACCCCCGCCTTCATGTCGCAGGAGCCGCGCCCGTAGAGCTTGCCGTCTTCAACTTCTCCGCCAAAGGGATCGTGCTTCCAGAGGGATCGGTCCCCCTCGGAGACCACATCGGTGTGCCCTTCCAGCATCAAACAGCGTCCGGGTTTTCCGGAATCGATCTCTACGATTAAATTCTCCCTACCCGGTTCAACTTCCTCTCTTATCGGGCTTATTCCCGCTTTTTCCTCGAGCCACTTCTCTATAAAGTCGGTTACCTTTTTTTCCGTATTTCCCTTATCCGGTCTTATAACGCTGTCTATTTGCACCAATTCCCGGGTCAGCTTAATACATTCATCTTTGTCTATAAGGTCCAGCAGCTGCTGTTCTTCTTTAGTAATCATTATTTTTTCTCCTTTGCATGGTAGTTATCGAGTGTTCTAACAAGGCGCGCGAGAGTTTTGTTTACAGGTGTCGGTATACCGAGTTTTTCCCCCTCCCTGACTATGGCAAAATTGATAAATTCTATCTCCGTCCTGCTGCCCCGGTCAAAATCCTGGAGCATGGATGAGCGGTTTGCCTCTGTTTTCCGCGCCACTTCATACAAGGTCTGAAGGGGATCCTCGTGGGTAAGAGTAATATTGTTGGCCTCCGCCACTGCAACCGCTTCATCCGTAAGATCTTTCATTATCTCTTTGGTATCTTCATAATCGAGCAACTCACCATTGTGCAGTCCGGTTAGGGCTGTAAGCGCGTTTATTCCCACGTTGATTATAAGCTTGCTCCAGATGAGATCCTGTATATTCTCCTCTATGTGGGTCTCGAAGCCGCTGGTGTTGAGCACCTCGAGAAATGGTTCGAGTTTTTTGTTATTCCTGTCTGACATGCAGAGGTAAGTGGGGCCGCTGCCGGCGTGGCGTATTGCGCCGGGGCCGAGATACGTAGCTCCCTGACTGGTAACTCCGGCGGCGGTGCGATGTTCTCCAAAGACTCCGCGAAGAATCTCTTCGTTTCCCACTCCGTTTTGCATGGTTATAACCACCGTATCCCGAGAGGTGTGGGGGAGAAAGTTTTTCGCCACCTGCTCCGTGGCCGTAGATTTTACAAACACAATATAGTAATCTGATCCTTCTACCGACTTCGGGTCCGTAGAAGCCTTCGGGTGCACACGGGTCTGTTCTCCCGTGGAAGACTCTTCAATTAAAAGCCCCTTCCCGTTAACCGCGTCTACGTGGGCTTTATTAATATCAAAAAGAACTACCTCTGCTCCGTGTTGGGAGAGCATGCCTCCAAAGAGAGAGCCCATTGCTCCGGAACCGAGTATTGCTATTTTCATAGTGTCTCCTCCTGTTTCTTGACTATATCTCTATATGCCGGGATCTCAAAGAGGGACTCCGCCGCTCGTGCGCCGCCGGCGATGGCCTTTGCCATAACCATGGCGGCTATGGAACCTAGAGTGGTAAGATCGCTTTCGACCTCCCCGGTGGCCAGGCAGAAAACGGTGTCTCCGTCAAAGAGGGTGTGGATGGGATTGATGGCCCGGGCATACCCGTCATGGGCCATTTGGGCCACCTTTGTTGCGCCGCTTTTGCTTAATTTGGCGTTTGTGGCCACCACCCCAAGGGTGGTGTTTCCGGAAAAAGCCTTGGCCTTGCTATCCGGCGCGGATGTAAGGTAATCCATAGTAGAGCTTAAGCTTTTTCCGTCTTTATCGAGCATTCCCGCTATTTTGCCGCCGGTGTCGGGATCGATCACATCCCCCAGACAATTTACAGCGGCAAGGGCGGATACAATAAGGTCGCCGGAGATAAAGGAAGCCGAACCCACTCCGCCCTTCATCGCGTATTCCATACCGGCGGCTTTTCCTACCGTAGCACCTGTTCCCGCGCCCACAGAGCCCTCTTCTATAAAATCTCCGCGTGCGTTTAGGCACGCTTTATATCCCATATCTTTATCCGGTCTCACCTTTGAACTGCCCAGGGGGAGGTCGAAGAGAACCGCTCCGGGCACGATGGGTACCAAGCCTACACCCACATCCAGACCTGTCTCCTGCTCTTCGAGATACTGCATTACCCCGGAGGCCCCATCCAGGCCGTAGGCGCTTCCTCCTCCCAAATAGACAGCGTGTACGGTTTCCACAAAATTTACCGGATCGAGACACGGTATCTCCCTCGACCCGGGAGCACCACCGCGCACATCTACACCGCCGGTTACTCCTTTACCGCACAACACGACGGTACAGCCGGTTCCCGCCTCGGCATTTGTGCAATGGCCTACTCTGATTCCCGGCACGTCTACTAAAGAGTTCTTCATCTTTGCCTCCATTACGAAAATCTCCCCCGCGCGGGGGGAGATTAGTATTCCAGCGTTTTAATTTTAAAAAATCAGTCTTCCTGCTTTACCGGATTCTTCCCCCAGAACAGCTGGAGCGTCTTTTCCGTGGGCCCCTTAGTTAGATAAGAGACCACCACAAACACTATCAGCGAGTAAATTACCGGGAAGAGAACCGGGTGGCTTCCGAGTGGAGCGGATAGTCCAAACCATCCCTGGTTGTATATACCGTAGAACAGCACACCCACAAGCGAGGCGGACAGAGCCCCCTGGTAGTTCGCTTTCCTCCAGAACAAGCCCAAGAGCATAGGCCAGAGGAAGAATGCCTGCAGTCCTCCTAGTCCAAACAGGTTGAGTATAACAATGAGCGGGATCTGCTCGAAGGAGAGGAGAAAAACCAAGACCGCAAGAGCCGCGGTAAATCCTATAGAAATGGCCTTGACACTTACCTCTTTGGGGTTCTTGTTTACGTACCCGATGTATACATCCTTTACTATAGTGGAAGAGACGAGGATGAGGATCGAGTCTACCGTCGACATAATTGCCGCCAATGGTCCTGCCAGTATGATTCCGGCAAGCCAAGCCGGCATAACCCGCTGGGCGACCTCCGGTATTACGTGGTCTCCGGTTATCTCTCCTGCCGCTATCTCGGGAACGAGCACACGCCCCCACGCTCCCGCCAAGTGCAGCGCGAGCATTATAAAGCCGACGACAATGGTACCTATTACCATGGCCCTGGCCATGGAATTGGCATCCTTGTAGGACATTGCCCTTATTCCCACGTGGGGAAGACCGAGCAGACCGAAGCCTACCAGAATCCAGAAGGATATTGTGTACATGGCCGCGTTGAGGGGACTGCCTTCGGGTCCAAAGGGGCTGACCAATCCGGGGGCCTCCGACTCAAGGGCGGATGTAAGCGCTCCTACTCCTCCGCCGGCGGCGATAATCGCTATCATCAGAACGATGGCACCAAAGAACATAACAACTCCCTGAATCAGGTCGGAGAGGGCAACCGCGCGAAAACCTCCGAAGGTTACATAGATAAGCACCACAATGGCAAAGATTACCAGAGCAACGTTATAGGAAAGGCCGCTTACCGAACTGATGAGGGTTGCCCCGGCCATCCACTGGGCAACCATGATGCCCAGAAAAAACCCGACAATTACTATCGCCGAAAGAATGATATAGAGACTGCTGTTATAACGCGCCTTCAGCATATCCAGGACGGTAACCGCATTTATTCTTCTGGAAACGATTGCGAATTTCTTGCCCAGTACACCAAGGGTCAGGTACGCCGTGGGTATCTGAATCATTCCAAGGAATACCCAGCCGTAACCAAAAGCGGAAGCGGCCCCCGGCCCGCCGAGAAAGGAGCTCCCCGAGGCGAAGGTGACAACAAGAGTCATTGCCAGCACCATGGCGCCGAAGGATTTGCTCCCGATATAGTACTCGGAGATAAAGTCCTTGGACTCACTGCGTTTTTTGTTTGCATAGAACGCCACGCCGATCATCGCCGCAAGGTAGATGATCATTGGAATTACAACAGACCACTCAATCATACAGAACCTCCTTGCTCCTCTTCATAGGGTTCTATAGACATATCCTTGAACACGTATTTTACCACCACAAACGATGCGGCTACAAAAACAATGTATCCCAGGACACAGCTAAAGAAGAACCATGTGGGGAAGCCGAGGATTCTACCCTCAACTCCGGCAAGTCCGTAACCCAGGACAAGCCACCACAAAAAATTGACGACAAAGAGAGCGATAGTAACTTTTGCCTCTTTGTTCGTTTGTTTAAAACGACTGTCAACTTCCATAAAAACCTCCTCGAGAAAAATTACAGATTGGAGGTGCTTTCAAAACGTGTTTTGAAAGCACCCCACATACACTGACTGTATCAATAAGATGCTATATCATATATATAATAATGTCTATCCATTACGACAAGCCGAGGGCCTTCTTCAGCTCATCCACTCTCTCCTGCTTCATATTAAAGGAGTGCTCGTCGGCGGGGAATTGCTCTCCCTCGACATCGCCGATAAATTCTTTAACCGCTTTTACCTGTTGGTCGTACATGTCCGCGTATACTTTTACGAACTTTGGAGTAAACCTCTTGAAGTTGCCCAGCATATCGTGAAGCACGAGCACCTGTCCGTCGCAGTGGATTCCGCCGCCTATTCCGATAGTGGGAATCGGCACCATCTCGGTGATAATCTTTGCCAGCTGCTTTGGTATAGCCTCGAGTATCAGGGCAAAAGCACCCGCCTCGGCCAGGGCTACCGCGTCGTCCACCACTTTTTTTGCATCGTCTATCGACTTGCCCTGCACCTTAAAGCCTCCCAAGAGCGCCGCGGTCTGGGGGGTTAGACCTATGTGACCAAAAATCGGGATACCCGCTTTATGGATAGCCTCTACCACGGGAACCATCTCCTGTCCGCCTTCGAGTTTTACCGAATCCGCTCCTCCATCCTTGTAGAGGATTCCTGCATTTGTAACTCCCTGCTCTACGGAGATATTATAGGACATAAAGGGAAGGTCCCCCACCACGTGGGCACGTTTAACGCCCCGCATTACCGCTTTTGTATGCATAAGCATCTCGTCCATTGTAACGGGAACCGTATCTTGATACCCGAGCTCGACCATACCGAGAGAATCGCCTACAAGGATAATGTCGATCCCTGCTTCATCCACAACCAAACCCTGGGGATAGGAGTAGGCTGTTATCATCGATATTTTTTTCCCCTCTTTCTTCATCTTCCATAAATCCGAAACCAGCAGTTTTTTTGTTTCATCCGGGTGCGTACTCATATATTCCTCCTATATTACGATACCGGCCGACACACGGGATACCACGTATCAAGTGTCGGCCGGGATTTTTTTAAGCCGGTTTTACTGACCTCAACTAGGTAAAAAGCCGTATCCGGCTTTTTACCGTCTCGCATTCCCCGTGGGGGCTGCGAAACTAGATCAGAGTATCCACGTAGTCCAGAACCTTGTCGATCTT
>JBKHFZ010000153.1:0-6368 GCA_046539925.1 Spirochaetaceae bacterium | reverse complement strand
TGGAGCTGGGAGAGGCCGCCGGCACGGGAGAAAAGGTGTTCCAGGTGAGGGTGGAATTTAATAAGGATCACCCGATGAACAGCATCGGCGGGGTTCAGGTATTTGCCGCCTTAAAAGACCTTGGAACAGTGTTAAAAACAATACCGGACTTCGAGGAACTCTACGAGGATGTATTTCATCCGGAAATCTACTACTATCTCTCCACATCTTCCGAAGCGGAGGCTGTAGAGAACAAACTCAACCTTCCCGATGTAGTAACCCATAAAGAGATAACACCACTTGAGAAGCTCAAGAGCCGGGGAGATGTCGGAGACGAGGGTTCTGCTCGGGAATCCGGTCAGAGGGCAGCCGGGGAGACTCAGGCAGCCCCGGGGGCATCCACGGGTCAGGCTAAAGAGTCGGCAGGGGCAGAGCCGGCAAAAGCCGCAGCGCAGGAGAAAGCGGAAGCGGCGGACCGCAGCGAAACAGCCGAAAAAAAAGCAGCCTCTAGAGAGAAAGCCGCAGCCGGGGATAGCGAGAAAACCGAAGAGAGCGGCGAGAAGGGAGCCGAAGGGGTAAAAGAGCCGGAACTCCGCAAGAGCGGTTCCTCGAGCTCGATACTCAGGGTAGACTCAAAGCGTATAGACGATCTACTCAACCTGGTAAGCGAGGCTGTTATTACCAAGGCTACCTTTAGCCAAATTTCCCAGAGCTTTACAGAAGCCCAGGCCGATATGGCACAGGCCCGGGGGGAGTATTACGAAAAACTCAGGGAGCTCTTCGACTCGCTTCCGGAGTATTTAAAACGCATCCAGGACGGGGAGGCTGTTAAAAAGATAAAGTCGGATATAGTAGAACGTTTCGGCGGACTCTATACTATCTTCGACAGCTTCGAGAACGAGATAAAAACCACGGTTAACAAGTTTAACAGCACCGCCCAAAACCTCTCCAGAAACACCAGCGACCTCCAGGAAGGGGTAATGCAGATACGAATGGTACCCATCAGCCAGATTTTTAACCGATTTCCAAGGCTGGTACGGGATGTGTCCAAAGACCTGGGGAAGAAGGTAAAGCTGGAGATGGAGGGAGAGGATACCGAGCTCGATAAATCGATTATCGAGGATCTTTTAGACCCCCTTATTCACTGTGTAAGAAACTCCATAGACCACGGCATCGAGAGCCCGGAGGAGCGCAAGAAAGCGGCAAAACCGGAACAGGGTCATGTGTTTCTCAAGGCGAGCAACGAGGGGAACATGATCATTATCGAGGTCGAGGACGATGGAAAGGGAATAGATGTAGATTCGGTCTATAAGAAGGCCGTCGACCGGGGCTTGATCCATGAGAATAAAAAGCTCTCCGATGTCGAGGCGTTTAACCTTATTTTTGAGCCGGGGTTCTCTACGGCAAAGTCCGTTACAAACCTCTCGGGAAGGGGCGTCGGTCTGGATGTAGTAAAAAGGCAGATCGAAAAGCTCAACGGCAGCGTCTCCGTGTGGTCCGAAGTGGGAATGGGCAGTCGTATTACCATAAAGATTCCTCTTACCCTGGCGATTATCCAGGGCCTTCTTATTCGGGTGGGAAAGGAGATATACGCGGTACCTATTACTTCGGTCCTCGACAGCCACAGAATAAAGGCTTCCGATATCCGGATGATAGACAACTACGAAGTGTTTAACGTGCGGGAAGATGTGATAAGTCTTATAAGACTAAGCAGACTCTTTAATATTCCCACCGAGAACAACCGGGAGTACAGTTACGTGGTAATTGTCGGAAGCGGAGAAAAGAAGATGGGGCTCATGATAGACTCTCTTATAGGAGAGGAAGATGTGGTTATAAAGCCCCTCAGGGATAAATATACAAATGTACCCGGTATCGCGGGGGCCACGATTTTGGGCGACGGTACGGTGGCTCTGATTATCGATGTAAGTCAGCTCCTCGATCTGGGCCTTCGCCAGGAGATCGAGAATAGAAAACGCCGGGCAACCCAAATTACCGGAGAATAAGTAATGAGTACCTTAAGCGAAGAGATAAAGAAAGACGAGGCGGAAAAGGTAGAGAATATAGACTATAAGATGGTCACCTTCTCCCTTGCCGGTAAGGACTACGGTATAGACATTATGAAGGTCAAGGAGATATCCAAGGCCAACCGCTTTACCCATGTCCCCAACGCCTCTCCCTACGTCCGGGGCGTATACAACCTTCGGGGAGATATAATCTCGATAATCGATTTGAGGATTATGTTCAATATCCCCGCCCAGAGGCAGGAGAACCAGCAGCTCGAGAACATGATAATCCTCAGGCTCGAGGACTATCTTATTGGCGTTATTGTCGACTCTATCGACAAGGTTGTGGGAATAAATTCCGAAGATATTCAGGCCCCTCACCCCATATTTGGCGATATAAATATCAAGTTTATTAAGGGTGTAGTGGAAAACGAGGGACGCCTCTATCTTATACTCGATGTGGAAAGAATCTTTGGTAACAGGGACGAAGAAGAGCAGAAGCAGAGCCGTCCGGCGCTGGTAAGAGATGAACCGGAGCAGGCCGAAGAGAAGATGGCCGCTGTCGAAGACGGAGATGCGGATTACTCGTTTATTGTAGAGACTCTCTATACTTTTAAGAGTTTTGCCGTCTCCGACTATAATCGGGATTGGGTAAAGGAGCGTTACGAGGAGTGGAAACAGCAGCGTTCATCCTCGGGGGAGGAAGTTCAGCTTCAGTCGGAGGAAGACGCGGATGAATTCCTCAAGCCCTTCTACTCTCCGGATACAGGTGCACTGTGGAGCGACGCTTACAGAGAAAAGGTAAAAGCGCTCTTCGAGGAGCATCTCTCCCCATCGGGGTCTCTGTTGGTCTGGAATCCCGGCTGCGGCAACGGGCACGAAACCTACTCCCTCGCTGTAGTCCTGCGGGAACTGTACCCCGACAGTTCAATAAAAATATGGGGGCACGACAGCGATCTATTGGGCATATCGACGGCGCCGAATCTCGTGTTAAAAAAAGAGGAGATCCCGGAGGGGCTTTTGCCCTACACTTCGGAATCGAAAAACGGGGTCTTTTTTAATAAAGAGATACGGGATATAATACTTTTCGAGTATCATAACGTATTTCATACAAATCCTTTTCCGGATGTGGATCTTATAGTTTCAAGAGACCTGCTCTCCTTTCAAAAGCGTAATGAACAGGAGGCCTTCCTCAAGGAGTGCAGCAACAAGTTAAAGCCCGGAGGTCTTCTTTTACCGGGAGCACACGAACGCGCAGTAACGGGGGATTTTGAGGAGATTGCCCGTGATTCGGTAAGGGCATACAAAAATGTGCAGCAGTAAATATTGGCAAGAGAGATAAAATATAAGGAGAAACCGGATGAGAGTTGAGTATATCAATCCCTTTGTGGAATCGGCTTTTAATGTCTTAAAGGAAGTACTCGGGCAGGAGGTAAAGAGAGGTGAGCTTTTCCTTAAATCGACCTCTCAGTCGGTTCTCGGCGTTGCCGCAATCGTAGGGCTTGCCGGGGACGTGGAGGGACGCGTCCTCTTCGACATGACCAGAGAGACAGCCCTCTCCGTTGCTTCCGATATGAACGGGGAAAAACTGGAAAAGATGGACGATCTGGCAAAGGCAACTATTACGGAACTGGCAAACATGATAACCGGACAGGCTGTAACCAAACTCCATGAACTCGGGTTCAAGTTCGATTTGACGCCTCCGGCAATTATTACGGGAACTAATATGGAAGTGTCCGATTCGGGCGTAGAAGCGCTTATAGTTCCGGTGGAGTTG
This sequence comes from Spirochaetaceae bacterium, assembly GCA_046539925.1. Lineage (GTDB taxonomy): Bacteria > Spirochaetota > Spirochaetia > DSM-16054 > Sediminispirochaetaceae > CAYFVU01. The sequence goes on along the minus strand of JBKHFZ010000153.1, from coordinate 2,609 downwards.
AAGGATGGTAAAATTGAAATTAATGTTGCAGTACGGGAAAGAGCATAGGAGGAGAGAGGATGAAGACAAAAGCTGATTTTCCAAGCATTAATGAACGATCCCCCGACGGGCTTAGGGAAGACGGAACACCTTACCGAGTCCTGGTAGTGGACGATTCGATGTTTGTAACCAAACAGATAACACAGATACTTACTTCCGAAAGTTTTGAAATTGCCGGCACCGCTTCGGACGGCGAAGAGGGTCTGGAGAAGTATAAGGAACTGTATCCCAATGTAGACATTGTTACCATGGATATTACCATGCCCAAGATGGACGGTGTTACAGCACTGGAGAAGATTTTGGAGTTTGACAAGGAGGCGCGCATTATCATGATTAGTGCCCTGGGTAAGCAGGACTTGGTCAAAAAGGCGCTTATGCTGGGGGCAAAGAATTATATTGTCAAACCTCTTGACAGAACAAAGGTTCTTGAGCGAATATTGACGAGTCTAAAATAGTGGGCCGGGCGGCTAGCTCAGTTGGTTAGAGCGCATGCTCGACACGCATGAGGTCACAGGTTCGAATCCCGTGCCGCCCAAACGCTCTTATTCAAACCTCTTCGGTATTGCCGCGGGGGTTTTTTTTTGCAATGTAAAATTTCCCTTTTCCCTTGCAAATGGATGAGGTATCATCAATACTACAATAAGGGAAAAGTGAAGGAATCAAAGGTTATGTGGAATATACTTTTTTTCGCGCTAACGTCTGCGTTTACAGGTGTTTTCTTTTTGACAGGTACCGAGGGGTTTGTTTTTGCCGCAGCGGCGGTCTCCCTTACGGGGCTGCTGGTGTCCGTGTGGACCGGGCTGAGAGCGGGGAATGTCGCTAAAAATGGCCGGGAAGGTCTTTCGGAAGAACAGGAGATCGGAGTTACCCTGCAGGAGAGGGAAGAGGAGGAGCGGGCCGGTAAAGAGATGGAGAATGAGCTCAAAGAGCTGAGGCGCCGGTTGCGGGGTGCAGAGAAGAAGGAAGAGGGGTATTCCAAACAGTGTATTTTAGCCTCCGAGACGGTGGAAGTACAGCGCACTCTCTCTCGAGTAATTATAGAAAAAACCGAGGGTGCAACAAACGCCCTTACCGAGCATGTCTACAGCTTGGCACACTCCAGCCGGCAGGTGAGCAACCTTATTCAGGAGGCCCTCGGCCATATTACGGTGGAAGAGGGAGGGTTGAAGGACGATATAGAGCAGCTCCAGCGGGATGCCAGGGGAATATCGGGGCTTATACAGGAGTTTCAAAGTATTAGCGACGGTTATACCACCGAGATGGAGACGATAGAGGGTACAATGAGAGAGGTCGACTCCTTTACCGATTCCATAACCGACCTTGCCGAGAGGACGAGCGTACTGGCGATAAATGCCTCAATTGAGGCGGCCAGGGCGGGCCACGCGGGCAAGGGGTTTGCCGTAATTGCAAGCGAAGTGCAAAAGCTTGCCGGAAACACCAAAAGCATTGCAGAACAGATCAACAACACCGTGGAGAACTCGGTGCACAAGGTAAGGCAGTCCATAGAGCAGTACGGGAAGAGGATTGAAAATTCGGTGCGCCAACTGGAGAAGAGCGGAGAAGCCCATTCCGTTCTTATAGAGAAACTTACTCCGCAGATAGAGAATATCTCAAGGGTGGTGCAAGAATCCCGGGAACTCTCCGAGACGGTTACCGGCGACCTAAACGAGGTAACTGTCCATCTGCAGTACCAGGATACGGTACGGCAAATACTCGAGCACATGGTGGAAATACTGGAACAGGTTACCCATCGAGAGAGAGAACTCGCCGGCGAGCCCGGGGAAGTCGATTCACGGGAGGTTGAAAATCTTAAAAAGGAGCTCCACTCTATGGTAAAGAGCCTGTTTACTACCCGTGAGGAGTGGCAGGCCTTTGGATATACTTTAAAAGAGGACTTGAACAATTCCGATGGTAAAAAAAGAGAAGAGAGTTCATCCGAGGAGTTTGAGGGGGATGTAACCCTCTTTTAGTTTTCCCATGCCGCTTCGCGGCAACCGAAACTACGAAAATCAACAGGAGGATGTTGTGGCAAAAAAGATACTATGTGTAGACGATTCCTCGACAATACGGATGCTGGTAAAAAAAGCTCTCGGGCCGGAGGGCTACGAGATCGTGGAAGCCGAAGACGGCAAAGTCGGGCTCGATAAGAGCGACGAGCACGATATTTCGCTTTTTATTGTCGATGTGAATATGCCGGTAATGGACGGGTTTGGGTTTGTAAAAAATGTAAGAGAAAAATCAAAGTACGCTTCGACGCCGATTATATTTCTTACCACCGAAAGCGGTGCCGAGAAAAAGCAGGTGGGCAAGGAGCTGGGAGTAAACGGCTGGTTTGTTAAACCCTTCGAAGCTCCCTCACTTTTAAAAGTCGTTAAAATGCTGGTTAAATAGAGAGAAATATGAAAGATTTAAAAGATCTTCGAGAAGCTATAGAGCAGTATGACGAGGGCGACCTCTTGGCTGCTGCGGATATACGCGAGCGTGCCGAAGTTATTTATGACGGCCTCGAGGAGAGTGAGCTTAAACATCTCCTCAAGGACACAATAGAACTTTTTGAAGAGATAATACTC
>JBKHFZ010000152.1:0-6393 GCA_046539925.1 Spirochaetaceae bacterium | reverse complement strand
CAAGCCCGTGGCGGAATTTTTAGAGAATAGTAGAGAGAAAGGCTTTGGTGCGCTCTTTTTTAGGCGATTTAAAAAAGGTTTCGGTGTCGGCTTCCTCAATAAATTTACCTTCGTCTATAAAAATAACCCTGCTGCCGGCCTCCCTGGCAAATCCCATCTCGTGGGTTACCACCACCATGGTCATGCCCTCCCTGGCAAGGTAGCGCATTACATCGAGTACCTCCCCTATCATCTCCGGGTCCAGGGCGCTTGTTGCCTCGTCAAAGAGCATAACCGCCGGGTTCATCGCCAGCGCTCTGGCAATAGCTACCCGCTGTTGCTGCCCCCCCGAGAGGTGGCTTGGGAGAGCATCTATCTTCTCTCTTATTCCCACTCGGTCCAGGAGAAACTCGGTGGTCTCGTTTGCCTCGGCAAGACTCTTTTTTCGCACATACCGCTGGGCAAGGTTTACGTTTTCTCGGACTGTAAGATGGGGAAAGAGGTTAAATGCCTGAAAAACCATCCCCACCTCTCGGCGTATTTTATCTCTGTTGGCTGTACTGTTGTCCAGGGGAGTGCCGTCTATAACGATATTACCCTCGTCTCTCGATTCAAGGCCGTTTAAACAGCGCAGGAGAGTGGATTTTCCCGAGCCGCTTGGCCCAATTACTACCACAACCTCGCTTCTGCGGACGGTAAAATCGACACCGTCGAGGGCGACTATACCGCCGGGAAAGGTTTTACGGAGGTTTCGCACCCGGATAATCGGCTCTTCCTGTTTCCGACTCTTCTCCGGAGAAGAGCTCTCCGTCTCTGCATTCTCTTTTGATGGTGTAAGTTCAGATATCATAATTCAGGGCCGCCCGCCTCTCTAAAAACCGGACCACGCCGGTAAGAATAAGATTGAGTATAAGGTAAATCGCGGCAACCGTAAACCACACCTCGAAGGCAAGAAAAGTCTCCGATACTACAATCTGGCCGTGCATGGTAAGTTCGTATATGGAAATAGTGCTTACCAGGGCACTGTCCTTTATAAGGGTAATAGCCTGGCTCGTAAGGGGAGGCAGGGCGAGTCTAAAGGCCTGGGGAAGAATTACCTTGCGGTAGGCAATTGAGCCCGGCAGGCCGAGGCTGTAGGCAGACTCCCACTGCTCCCGCGGAATCGATACAATTCCTCCGCGAATCATCTCGGAGGCATAGGCACCCTCGAAAATACTGAGGGCCGCTACCGCGGAGACAAAGGGGGTAAGGTCGAATACCGGAGCGAAGACAAAGTAGAGAAGAAAGATGTGTATGAGCAGAGGGGTGTTGCGGACAAGTTCCAGGTATCCCCGGGCCACATTACGGGCAAGGGGTGAGCGGGAGAGGCGCATAAATGCAACCGCCATACCGATGAGCAGGGCAAAGAATAACCCGTAAGCGGAAATCCGCAAGGTTTGAACCAGCCCCTGCAGCAGTACCCCCGCCTGAAAAACGCCGTCCTCAAAACTTCCGAGATATCGGGGAACCCTAAACCACTGCCACCGGTAGCTCAAATTTTCCGCCCCTGCCGCCAACAGAGCGGTGAGTATTCCGGCGAAGACAAGGAATTTGAGAATTTCCCTGAATGCGGGAGAGACCAGGGTATCCCATAAGCGGCGGACCCTTTTTAGAAACCCTTTTATTCCTGTTCCCCAATCCACGATAAACCTTACCTCTGTAAAACCTCTCTTTATAGTCTATAGATTCAGAGGCGGTAAAACAAGCATGAGGTGCCGGACAAAGCATTTTTTGTGTTGGTATTTACAATGTACGTACTATTATGGTATACTCCAGTATGCGGATTGAATGGGACCACCCTAAGGAGAGGATAAATATAAGGAAACATGGTGTTCCGTTTTCCTTGGCCGCCGAGATTTTTGATGATCCGCTTCATCTATCCGTTTTAGATAAAAGGTTTACCTTTTTTGAGGAGCGGTGGATAACAATCGGTGCAACTAAAGATCTTTTCCTGTTGGTCGTAGCTCATCTTGCTTTTAGTGAGGAAGGTGAGGAGGTAATACACATTATCTCAGCAAGGGAGGCGACTCGATATGAGCAAAGACAATATGGAAAATAGGGAAGAAGCATTCGAAATGGAACCGGAGTACGATTTTAGTCGTGGTATGAGGGGCCGGTTTTACTCTCCCACCAAAAAGACTACTACCATCAGGCTCGACGACGATATTATCCTCTATTTCAAGAAAAAGGCGGCGGAAGAGAAGGTCGGATACCAGACGCTGCTCAACGCCGCTCTCAGGCGCTATATTCGCGAGCACGGATAATATTGAGGCACTAGGCAAAATAGCAGGGCATGTGGCTAAAATGAGATAAAGCGACAAGGCGGGCAAGGTTCTTTCTGAAAAAGAGAAAGAGTGATACACTGTAAACTCGAGGGTGCGTAACAAAAAGACAGCTAACCCCTCTGCAGAGGAGAATTAAGTGGAAAACGGCAGTACCGCAATTTTGTGGGATGTAGAAAATGTAAATACCAGGAGCCTGAAGGGGCTCGTAGATGTGGTGGAGGAGTACGCGGGAAAGTTTGGACGGCTCTCGGTGGCCTATGCTTTTGGAGACTGGACCAGGAGAGCTTTAAAGGGGGCCGACGAGATTCTTGCCCGCTCCTCGTTTCAGCTCGTGCACATTCCAAAGGGAAGGAAAAACAGCGCCGATATCTCGATGGTAACCAGCGGTATGGAGCTTCTCTTCCTCTACCCCCATGTAACTACCTATATTCTGGTAACGGGAGATTCCGATTTTAGACCTCTGCTGATGAATATGCGCCGCAGAGGTGCGGAGACGGCGATTATATGCGATGCCAAAAGCGCGAGCGAGGACCTGCTGGAGCTTGCAGATTACTACCAGGACTACCGGGATCTGCTCCGGGAGGACGAGGAGATGGACTCAACCTCCCAGGAGGAGGACGACTACGGAGAGGAGGCAAAACTCACTAAGGAGCAGGCCTTCTCTCTCCTCTCCGAGGCGGTCTCCATTATGCGGCAAAACGGAAAGACTACGAGTCTTGGGCCGACAAAGATCCGGATGAGGCTCTTAAACGAGAATTTTAACGAAAGGGATTTTGGTTTTTCTTCGTGGAAACAGTTTGTTCTCGCAGCTAAGGACCGCGGGTATATAAAGGTGGAGACAAAGGACTCCGATATGGTTCTCTCTGTTCCCGAGGAGACGAGCAAGAGGGGAGAGAGTCTCTCCGAGCCTATCGCAGGTTTTGTAGACGCCGTGGCCAAGGCTTCCGGCCACAACAGCGAAGAGGGAGTCCCCTTTGCCGTGGTGGGAAAGGAGCTGAAGAGTCAGCGCATAAACTACCGAAGGTACGGGTACAAGAATTTCAAGCGCCTCGCCGAGGCCGCGGAGAAACGGGGGCTCGTTGAGCTCTGGAACAGAGACCTGGAGTGGTTTATCCGTCTTACGGAGAAGGGCGAGGGGAACGTAAAGAAAATTAAGTAGGCCGACAGGCTGTTTTCGGTTAAGCCGCTTTCGTCCCGGCTATTTGCGGCCGAGGCGGACTTCGACGGCCCGGAGATTGGGGTCTACCGCTTTGGGCATTTTTACCGTACCGCTTACCGCTTTCATATCCTTAAAACCTATACCCGTCAGAAGGATCACCACATCCGCATCTTTAGGGAGTTTTTCCGAGTCCTTTTTAAACCCGGCGTAGGCGGCTGCCGCGGCGGGTTCGACAAACACACCGGCCTCCGCCGAAAGCTCGAGCTGAGCTGTGCGTATATCCCCGTCCCGAACTTCGGTTGCCCACGCGCCGCAGTCGTGAATGGCGTCTACCGCCATCTTCCCGCAGGCGGGAGAGGCGACGGAGATGGAATCTGCCCGGGTGTCCGCCCTTTCGATGGTTCTCATCTCCCCGGTTCTCCAGGCTTTGGATATTGCATTGCTTCGCTCCGACTGAACCGCGATCAGTTTGGGCATGGTATCTATGAGCCCGGCTCTCTTGAGGTCGGCAAAGCCCTTGTAAATACCGGAGTAAATGACCCCGTCCCCTGCCGGTATATAGAGATAATCCGGAGCTTTGCGGCCGAGTTCGTTAAAAAGTTCAATAGAGAGACTCTTTTTCCCCTCTACCGTCATGGGATTATACCCGGTGTTGCGGTTTATTCCGCCGTATTTATCGGTGTACTCCAGGGAGAGGGAAAAAGCGGTGTCGTAGGTGCCTTTTATGGGCAGTACCTTCGTACCGTAGAGGACCGACTGGAGAAGCTTGTTCTCGGGGGCCGTCTCCGGCACAAAGAGGATTACCTCCAGCCCGTAGGCGGCTCCCGCACACGCCATTGCCGACCCGGCGTTTCCCGTGGAGGCAACGGTTACCGTGGGTATATCGAAGTGAAGGGCCTGGGCCGCCACGAGCTGGCTTGCACGGTCCTTGTAACTTCCCGATGGGTTCATGCCGTCGTTTTTCAGCTTCAAATGGGCAAAACCGGTTTTCTCTCGCAATCTGTGAGGCGCGACAAGAGGGGTGTTTCCTACCGGGTAGGTCTCTCTCTGAGGGATGGGGTAGGGGAAGAAGTCCTCCGGACGTACAGCATCCCGGCCTCCGAGCTCTTGCAGCCGGGAAGGATCTATAAGAGTTTCGAGGTTTCCCTTTTGCATCTCTCCCGACGATTCGGTGCCCCCGCACTTTTCGCAGCGGTAGGTAATTGATCCTCCTGGATATTCGGCGCCACAGTCGACGCACCGGTAGGTAAAATCCATGCTATGCCTCCTGAAAACAAGAAATACCCAAAAAAGGCCGACGGTATACCGCCGGCCCTGTGTATAAAACCCCTAGCTAGAGCAGACCGATCTCCTTGTTAAAGGACTCGATCTGACGGTCGATCTCCGCGGTCTGTTTCTGGATGTTGGTCCAGTAGTCTCTGTCGTACCACTGCGCGTTGAGCTCTTCCAGGGTTTTGCCCTGCTGCTCGATCCAGGTGTAGTATTTGAGATTGTGTACTCGAAGCTTTTCATAGTAGGTGAGCTCCAGCATATTGTCCAGTCCCTGTCCTCTCAAAGATTTGCCGAATACCATGGCTGCATCGTCGTGGGAGAGAACCCCGTGGTTCCGCTCCATCTCTTTGAGCCTCGACCCGTAGAGCTCCATCGAGTCGGTAAGAACTGTTACCACCACATCGTCCTCTTCCAGTTCGTAGTAGTCGGCAAACTTCATTGCGCTGAGTACGTTTGCAATACCGCTTATGCCGAGCAGATCGGCGGTCTCTATAAAATCGGCGGGTACTCCCCGTTTTTTCATGAATTCCTTTCCCACCTCTTCGTTAAAAAGACGCATAAGGTCCATGGAGTCGTTATCGTCTATGGCAATAACCATATCGGTATTCTTTACATTGTGGATCCAGGGTACGTGCTTGTCGCCTATTCCCTCGATCCTGTGGCCGCCGAATCCGTTGCGCAGAAGGGTAGGGCACTGAAGAGCCTCCGCCGCGGCAAGCTTGATCTCGGGGTAGAGCTGTTTCAGCAGGTCTCCGGCACCCAAAGTGCCCCCCGAACCCGTGGAAGAGATAAAGCCCTTTACTCTTTCCGCTTCTACACCGGCATCTTTGAGCAGTTCGTCTATGGCGTTACCGGTTACATCGTAGTGCCACAGGTAGTTTCCGAACTGGTCGAACTGGTTAAAAATAACAATGTCGTCCCCCCGCTCCGCGGTGAGCTCGTGACACTTGTCGAAAATCTCTTTTACATTGCTTTCGCAGCCCGGAGTTGCTATAACTTCCCCCGCAACCTGCTTGAGCCAGTTGAACCTCTCCTCGCTCATCTCTTCCGGCAGAATGGCGATGGAGTCGCAGGCGAGCAGGTCGGAGTTGTATGCCCCGCCCCTGCAGTAGTTTCCTGTTGAAGGCCACACGGCCTTTTGTCGAGTGGAATCGAAGTTGCCTGTAACAAGGGCCGGGGCAAGGCATCCGTAGGTTGCCCCTACCTTGTGGGCTCCGGTGGGGAACCACTTGCCCACCAGCGCAAAAATACGCGCTTTTGTTCCCGTTATTTCCCGGGGAATTTCTATATAATTTACGCCGCCGTAGGTTCCGCCGGTTTTGGTAGGTTCGTTTTTCCAGGTAATGCGGAAGAGGTTGAGAGCGTTGATGTCCCACAGGCCTACATCCTTCAGCTTTTTCTGTATCTTATCCGGAATAAGAGACGGGTTTTTCATCTGTGCAAAGGTGGGGTAGAGTATGCCCTGCTTTTTGCACTGTTCGACGTTTTTCTTTCTTACATCCTTATGCATTGTCAAATCTATCATCTAATTCTCCCTCCTGTGGGTTCGGCCCTCGGCGAAGCCCGGACTGCATACCCGAAACATTCGATGGTGGTATATTTTCGGTGTAATATAAAAGGGGGGCTGAGTCAACCCAATATGTGAGAAAAATGTTGCAA
>JBKHFZ010000151.1:0-6427 GCA_046539925.1 Spirochaetaceae bacterium | reverse complement strand
GGAGCTTGCCTAAGAGATTAAGGGTACTAAAGGGAGAGAAAAGACTCTACGGGGCCTTCAATATTTTTTTCCACAACTCCCATGCCGAGGCGTTGGAGGAGGAGCTGGAAACTCTAAAGACCTTGCCCCTCGACGGCTGTATTGTGAGCGATATAGGAGCCTTTTCGCTGATACGCAGGTATATACCCAAGATGCGCTTCCACCTCTCCACTCAGGCAAACTGCCTCAATTCGGAGGCGGTTAAGGCGTACCGGGACCTCGGATTCTCCCGGATAATCCTCGCACGAGAGTTGACCCTGGGGGAGATCGAGAAGATCCGCAGGGATGTACCCGATATCGAACTCGAGGCTTTTGTCCACGGGGCTATGTGCCTTGCCTACAGCGGCCGCTGTTACCTCAGCTCCTATCTTACCGGACGCAGCGCAAATACGGGAGACTGCACCCACTCGTGCAGATGGAACTACCGTGTACTCGAAGAGAAAGAGCGTCGGGGGGAGTATTTTCCCGTGGAGGAGAACGACGGGTTTACCACAATTCTCTCCTCGAAGGATCTCAATATGTTCGACCATATCAAAAAACTTAAAGACGCGGGAATAGATTCTATAAAAATCGAAGGACGGATGAAGAGCCTCTACTACACCGCGATGGTTACGAGAGCGTACAGGAGGGCCATAGACTTTGCAGAACCGGAGGCATGCCGAGCCGCCGGCAGACAAGTCCCCGACGAGAAGGAGCTGTCCCTCCACCGCAAAGAGCTGGATAACGTAAGCCACCGCGAGTACTCAACGGGTTTCTACTTTGGACGCCATGACGCAGACGAGACAACCGAAGGCTCCTACCGCAGAAGTTACGAGTTTCTCGGCATTATAGGGGAAAAACAGGAGCACCCTGGTGTGAAAGCCCACAGCAGCAGCGGGCTTTTACACCCCCCGCAGCTGTATTGTCTTGAGGTACGCAACAGCATCAGCTCCGGAGAGGCTCTCGAGTTTATAGGGCCGGATTCTCCGGCTGTAGAAGACAAGGATTTTAGGCTTTACGGCATAGACGGCGCAGAGATAGAGAAAGCCAACAGGGGCCCCGATAAAAGTTTTATAAGCCCTTCCGTTCCGGTTAAACCGGGCTATATAATACGCCGAAAGAGGAAAACCGAGACCCCCTGAAATTTCATCCTATACGGAAAAATGCTTTTTGAAAAAGGGCAGATCCAGTTCCGGATACACCGGGTATCTGGATAAAAGATCGTTAACTCGCTTCTTTGCCTTTTCCACCACAGAAGGCTCTATCTCATACTTTACCTTACTCGGTTTTCCCGCGTTTTTCCCCGTGCTGAGGATTTTGGGGGTTGTATTGGAGAGTACCAACTTGAAGACAGATGCAATCTCCTTCATCTCCTCGGCGCCCATTCCGAGGGTGGTTACGGCGGGAGTACCGATGCGCAAACCGCTGGTGTACCACGGGCCGTTGGGGTCCGCGGGAAGGGCGTTTCTGTTCAGGGTTATACCGCACTCCCGGACTACACTCTCCGCCTGTCGCCCGTTAAGACCGAAGCCCGTTACATCGAGGAGCATAAGATGATTATCCGTGCCGTCGGAGCTCAACTTCATCCCCTCCTGCTGCAGTGCGTCGGCGAGGGTCCGGCTGTTATCCACAATTCGCGCCGCGTATTCCCTAAACTCGGGAGTGTTGGCCTCGCGGAATGCAACGGCCTTTGCGGCTGTTACATGGGGCAAGGGTCCGCCGATTACCATGGGGCACCCCTTATCGACCACTTCGGCAAACTCCTCATCGGCAAGAATCATACCTCCCCTCGGTCCCCGCAGGGTCTTGTGGGTTGTAGTAGTAACCACATGGGCATGCTCTACCGGGTTGTAGTCTCCGGTCATTACCTTCCCCGCCACGAGTCCCGCGAAGTGCGCCATGTCCACCATAAAAACAGCTCCCACCTTATCCGCTATAGCGCGCATCTTCCTGAAATTAATGAGCCTGGGATATGCACTGTAGCCTGTTACAAAGATAAAGGGCTTTATCTCCATTACCCGCTTCTCTATATCCTCGTAGTCGAGGACGCCGGTTTCGGGGTCGACGGCATAACTGTAGGCGTCGAACATCTGGGCGGATACGTTAAAACGGTACCCATGGGTCAGGTGGCCGCCGGAGTAGTAGTCCAACCCGAGGAGCCGCTGGTTTCCCATGGCCTCCCGAATTTTATCCCAATCCTCTCGAGAGAGCTTTGCGGGATTTGCCACCCCCATTTCTTCCAGCTTGGGAGTCTGTATACGCTGGGTAAGAATTGCCCAGTAGGCAATGAGGTTTGCGTCCGCGCCGCTGTGGGGCTGCACATAGGCATGATGGGCGCCGAAAAGTTCTTTAGCCTGCTCCACCGCGTAACTCTCCACCGCGTCCACATTGTCGCAGCCGGCATAAAAACGGTGGTAGGGAAATCCTTCCGCGTACTTATCTGTAAAGAGATTGCCCATAGCAAGCTGGCTTGCCAGGGAGGAGTAGTTCTCGCTTGCAATCAGTTTTAGATTCAACCGCTGATCCTCGAGCTCCTTGACAATCGAGGCTGCGGTCTCCGGCGACACCTTCGCCACCTTCTCCAAAGAAGCAATATACGCAAGTGCTCCCGCGTCGACGTTTTCTATACCCACATTTCTTAGATACTCCTGTACTGCGGAACTACTCATAATCCCTCTCCTTTATTTTTTATGCATTCTTCAAAGCCATACCCACACAACCGAGGTTCCCCTGGAACCGTGTTGTCCCAGTATATAATCATTTTCCCTAATATTCAAGTTATTCTATTAACTGGGAAATATACCTCTTTACCTTTTCGAGCCGCTCTTCGAACTCCTGCAGCTTTCCTCTCTCCTTCTCAACAACCTCCGGCGGTGCGTTTCCGGTAAAACCCGGATTATTCAGTTTTTTATCCGTGGACACGGCGAGTTTCTCGAGTTTTTTCTGTTCTTTTTGGAGGTTTTCAACCTCCTTCGCCACGTCTATTACATCTGCAATATACACGAAGACTTCGTAGCCCTTGCCCGCCAGGGGCACCGAACCGGCGGTATCCTCCACCGTATCCGAGACGGTAAGATCCTCGGCATTAGTCAAAAACTCCATAAGCCTACGGTGCTCCTGGAAAAAATCAACTCCCCCGAAACCTTCGTCGGTTCGCACCGCTACACGCAGTTTTTTCTCGGGGGCAATAGTAAACTCGCTGCGCAGAGTTCTTACCGAGCGAATCGCCTCCTGGAGGAGTTCAAAATGGGCTGCCGTCTCGGCTTGCTCCCGTTGCCCGGATTCCGCCGGATAGGGAGCGGTAATGAGATACTCATACCCCTTTCCCGCGGGAAGCTTTTGGTATATCTCCTCGGTAAGAAAGGGAAGGAACGGATGGAGAAGCCGCAGAGACTCCTCGAGCAGGGCCAGAAGCAGACTAATTGCCCTGTCCTTCTCCCCCTCGTCGTCGCTGTAGAGGCTGAGCTTCGAGGCCTCAATATACCAGTCGCAGTAATCGCTCCAAAAGAACTCGTAGACCCCCTGGGCGGCGTGATTAAAACGGTAATTTTTTATAGCCGTATCTACATGTTTTACCGTCTCGTTGAGCCGGTGGAAGATCCACTTGTCTATATCCCGCAGCTCTATCTCCTCTAAAGATACAAAAGTGCGCCCTTCCAGATTCATAAGGAGGTACCTTGCGGCATTCCATATCTTGTTTGCAAATTTCGAACCGAAGCGGAAATCATCCTCCGCAAGAAGAATATCCTGGCCCTGGGCGGTAAGAAATGCAAGGGTAAACTTGAGCGAATCCGCACCGTAGCGGTCCACTATATCCAGGGGGTCCATCCCGTTTCCCAGGGACTTGGACATCTTGCGCCCCTGTTTATCCCGAACGAGGGAGGTAATAAAGATATCCCTAAAGGGCACCTCCTCGAGAAACTCGAGGCTCGCCATAATCATTCGGGCTACCCAGAAAAAGATTATGTCATAGCCGGTTACAAGGGCGGTGGTGGGAAAGAACTTCTTCATGTCCTCGGTCTCGTCGGGCCACCCGAGGGTGGAGAAGGGCCACAGCCAGCTGGAGAACCAGGTATCGAGGACATCCGGGTCTTGCCTCACATGAGAGCTGCCGCAGGAGGAGCAGGCCTCTACATCGTTTCTGCTTACCGTTACTTCTCCGCACTCCTCGCAGTACCACACCGGTATCCGGTGGCCCCACCAGAGCTGTCTGCTGATGCACCAGTCCCTGATATTTTCCAGCCAGTTTGCATAGGTACTCTCGTACTTTGCGGGGAAAAACCGTATCTCTCCCCTCTTCCACGCGGCGAGGGCCTTGTCGGCCATACTCCGCATACGGACAAACCACTGATCGCTTAAATAGGGCTCTATTACCGTATTGCAGCGGTAACAGTGACCTACCTGATGTACATGCTCTTCCTCCTTTATAAAGAGGCCGGCGGCTTTTATGTCCTCAACCACCGCAGCTCGTGCAGCCGCTACCGTAAGCCCGCGGTACTTCTCCGGCACATTCTCATTTAGAGTGCCGTCCGGATTGAGGATATTTATTGTTTCGAGGTCGTGGCGCTCGGCTATCTGCCGGTCGTTTTGATCGTGACCGGGGGTAACCTTTACCGCACCGCTTCCGAACTCCATATCCACGTACTCATCGGCAACTATAGGGATGGTTCTTCCGGTAAGCGGAAGGTCTACCTCCTTGCCTACAAAAGAGGTGTAACGGGAGTCCTCCGGATGCACCGCTACCGTAGTGTCTCCGAGCATCGTCTCCGGACGCGTAGTGGCTATCTCAATTTTACCGCTCCCGTCGGTCAGGGGATAGTAGTAGTGGTAAAGTTTACCCGCCACTTCCCTGTGCTCCACCTCGTCGTCGGAGAGGGCGGTCCCGCAGGAGCAGCACCAGTTTACGAGGTAGTTACCCCTATATATGAGATCCCTCTCGTAGAGAGCAACAAATACCTCCCTCACCGCTCTCGAAAGCCCTTCGTCCAGGGTAAAACGCTCCCGTTTCCAGTCGCAGGAGGCTCCTATTTTCCGGAGCTGCCGACTGATCACCTCGTGGTGTTCCTCCTTTACCTTCCATGTCTCCTCTACAAACCTCTCTCTGCCGAGATCGTGTTTGTCTATCCCCTGCGCCCTTAGTTTGCGCTCTACAATATTCTGGGTGGCAATTCCCGCGTGGTCTGTCCCCGGAACCCAGAGGGTGGGAACCCCCTTCATTCGGTAGTAGCGGATAAGTATGTCCTGCAGACTGTTATTCAGTCCGTGTCCCATATGGAGCACCCCCGTTACATTTGGGGGTGGAATGACGATTACAAAAGGCTCACCCTCCCCGTCCGCCGGGGAAAACAGATCGTGCTCCAGCCAATAGTCGTAAATTCGGTCCTCAAACTCTTTGGGGTCGTAGGCTTTATTTAACTGCACAGCCTTCATTCGTCACTCCTTGTGTCTAGTAAGTGTATAGTGGGAATGATACTACCAAATTCCGGCTTCAACAGCAATAACGAATTATGTTATAATAGAGGACATGAAGATGCGCAGTAGGGATTTGTCCTGGATTTTCTTTATTTCCACCCTTATCCTCTCCTTCCTTTTTACTCCCCTCGGCATTCAGTCCCAGGAGCTCTCTGAAGAGGAGGAGAACACTCCCCTCATGAATACCCTCGACAGACTGGATATCTCCCGCATTGCAACCGAAGCGTTTCTCAAGATTCCCAGACGTTTTTTTCTCCCGGAAGATCTAAGAACTTTTGCGGAGGATAACCGACCAATACCTCTTTCCAGGGGCACAATTATACCGGACTACACATCCTCTGCCCAGCTTATAGAGGAGCTTTCCCTAAATCCTCCGACACGCCTGCTCGTATACGGAAGGGGATGCGGCTTCTTCGGCTCCCTGGCGGCAACTATAGTCGATCTCGTCCATGTAGTTGAGCTCGAGGCGTACCTTGCCGAGGAATACCCGCAAATTTGGGAAGACCTCGGGCTCTCCAATATATCCCTTGTAGACGATCCTTTTTCCTCTGCCGAAGATGAAGAGGAGCCCGCCGCTTACGAGGCAATTTTTGTGCACGGGAGCACTACCCATGTACCCGCCGCGCTCTTTTCCCTGCTTGCCGTGAGGGGACGCCTTGCAGCACCCTTAAGCGACGGTGCAGGCAATCAGGTGCTTACCGTTTTTTCCCGTACAAATGACGGTTTCTCTGTATACACAGGAGAGGAGATCTATTTCCCGCAGGGGGCACCGCTCTTTGAGGATTAACCCTACCAGGGGCTGACAATATCTAAAACCCTCTATTTGTTCATCTTTCGGGACCGTGCTATTCTCTCCATTTTTCTATAATACTTGGCCTGTTTATCTATCTCGTCCATCTGTGTTACGTGTATTTTGTTCTCCACCACCCGGAACCTG
>JBKHFZ010000150.1:0-6460 GCA_046539925.1 Spirochaetaceae bacterium | reverse complement strand
GCATCCCCGGAAAGGGCGGAGATCAGAATAGACGGGCGGATGGTCGGCAGAGGGAAGTTCAGCCGGGAGTTCACCTCCGGGGAGACGGTGGAAGTGGAAGCCCGGCACCCGGGATTCGCGACAGAACGCGAGGAATTTACTATGGGAGAAGATGCCCGTCAAGTCTCCCTAAGGCTCACCCCTCAGCCTCTGGAGAACACCTTCCCCGCCGCGGAAAGCACTCCCGTAAGAGCTCTAATCTCCGAGGGCAGCCTGATTTTCGGAGCGGACAAGGGAGGAACACTCTACGGCATCAACCCGGACTCGGGAGATGTCTCCTGGAAAGTGACTACCAAAAACACGAACAACGAGAACTCTCAACCCGTTGCCGCGGAAGGATATATCGCCCTGACGGGGGCTGCCGAAATGGTGGTGGTAAACGCCTCTACCGGCAAAGAGGAGTCCCGCCGCTCTCTAAGCGGTACGCAATCCCACCTCTTCGGCAGGAGCGTAACTCCATGGAACGGCCGGTGGCTATTTCCCTCCGACAATGCTCTATTGGTACTCGATAAAAGGGGAGAAAAGACAGAGCGGGAGATAGACATTCCCGGCGGCTCAAAAATGAGCGCCGCCCTCGCGGGCAATGTGCTGGTTATAGCGGACCAGGAGGGCAAAGTCCTCGTTATAAACCCGGAGGATGGAGAGCTCAAGGCGACCATATCTACAGGGATGATGCAGCCGGTAGCTCTATCGGCGGCTGCCGACGGAGAGACGGCGTATCTCTCCGGACGCCGGGGAAAAGCCGTTGCAATAGACACCGAAAAGGGCTCTCTCCTGTGGGAGACCCAGCTTCCCCGGGAGACGGGTGTGTATGTAAACCCTGTTGCCGCAGGCCCTATAGTCCTTTTTCTCCAGGAAAACACCCTTGCGGCTCTGGACAGTTCCGACGGCAGCCTCCGTTATGAGCTCGCCAACGCCGCGGGATCCGCGGTTACCCTGGGAGGCAGCATCTACTACGCCACCACCACGGGCGAGCTAAAAAAGGTTGACCCCTCCGACGGAAGTGTCCTTGGAAGGGTAACCCTTCCCGCCAATGGGGCGGCGGCCCCCGCGGTCTACGGAGAACGACTGGCTGTTCCCCTTGAGGATGGAAGGATTTCCATAATACACACCGCGGGGATTCAGTGATAATATATTTTATATAAGCGAGGTTTACATGGCACAGTTAAATACAGGAGACAAAGCACCGGATTTTACGCTTCAGGACCAGGACGGTAACGAGATATCCCTCTCCGATTTTCGCGGAAAAAAGGTACTCCTCTACTTCTACCCAAAAGCCGACACCCCGGGATGCACTACCCAGGCGTGCAGCGTCCGGGATTCCGGAACGGCGCTCTCTAACAACAGTATAAAAACCCTGGGCATAAGCCCGGACGCCCCAAGCTCCCAAAAAAAATTCGACGAAAAGTACTCCCTGGGTTTTCCGCTTCTCTCCGACACGGATCACGCTGTGGCGGAGAAATACGGGGTGTGGAAAGAAAAGACACTTGCCGGAAAGACAGGTCTCGGGATAATCCGCTCCTCCTTCCTGATAGATGAAGACGGCAAAATTTTAGACTCCTGGTACAAAGTCAAACCCGACGAAACGGTACCCAAGGCACTTCAGGCTATAGGGAAAAAATAACACAACTATGCCCCCGGCCGGAAAAACAGGTGCGCCCGCAAGGGAGCCCTCCGCTTGCCCAGGGCCGGTCTAATCCTTATCTTTAACTCACATGGATAAAGAAAAAATACACATAGAAGGGGCACGGGAGAACAATCTTAAAAACCTCTCCCTCTCGCTGCCCCTTGGAAAGTTGATAGTGGTAACCGGGGTAAGCGGGTCGGGAAAGTCGAGTCTGGCCTTCGATACAGTCTACTCCGAGGGGCAGCGGCGTTACTTCGAAACCTTTTCCGCCTATACCAGGCAGTTCCTCGAACGGATGGACAAGCCGCAGGTGGACAAGATCGAGGGTATACCGCCTGCTATTGCAATAGACCAAAACAACCCGGTGCGCACATCCCGCTCTACAGTGGGAACAATGACCGAACTAAACGACCACCTCAAGCTGCTCTTTGCCAAAACAGCTCGGCTCTACTGTAAAAGCTGCGGACAGGAGGTAATAAGGGATACTCCGGACTCCGTCTGGGAGGCCCTCACCGCACATCTCCATCGACAAAACCCGCCGGAGGGTCCTCATCGGGGCACACAAAGGCTTTTAATCACCTTCCCCGTATCTATTCCCCACAACTTTAGCCCCGAGGAGATCAAGGAGGCCCTTACCGCCCAGGGTTACCTCCGCTACTACAACGAAGACGACAAGCGGATAGAGGTAATACAAGACAGGACCACCCTGAGCGAGGAGAGGAGAAGCAGAATTGTCGAGGACATGGAGGCGGCCTTCCACCACGGCAGCGGCACCCTCGCCGTTCGTTTTATCGACAGCGAAGGAGGAGAGCAGGAGACCCTCCACTTCTCCCGAGACCTCCACTGCCCCAGATGCGATATCCATTACCGCGATCCCTCCCCCAACCTCTTCTCCTTTAACAGCCCCATAGGAGCCTGCGAGACCTGCAGGGGTTTTGGTCGCACCATCGGAATAGACTACGATCTGGTCATTCCCGACAAGAGCAAGAGCCTTGCCCAGGGTGCGATAAAACCCTGGCAGTCCAAAAGCTACAGACCCGCCCAGAGGGAGCTGCTTCATTTTGCCCAAAGGAAGGGCATTCCCACGGATGTCCCCTGGGAGGAGCTTCCCGAATGGGCGAAACGCTGGGTTATTGAGGGAGAGGGAGAGTGGGAAGACGGCAGCTGGTACGGGGTCGAGCGGTTTTTCCGCTGGCTCGAGTCGAAGAGCTACAAGATGCATATACGGGTTCTTCTCTCCCGCTACCGCGCCTATAATGTCTGTCCGGACTGCGGAGGCGCACGGCTGGCCCCCGAGCCGCTGCTCTGGAGGATAGGCAACTCACCGAATCCGAAAACAGGCGGTTCCCCTGTCTCCTCTGGATATCCAGTCTCCTCCGGAGAGCCCGCTTCCTCCGGGCACCTGCCGGGAAAAAATCTGCGGGATATAATGACCATGCCCCTCTCATCATGCCGGGCCTTTTTTGACGATCTCGAGCTTCCGGCTCCGCTGGAGGAAGCGGGGGCCGTGGTGTTGGAGGAAATTCGATCGCGCCTGCGCTACCTCGACCAGGTGGGTCTGGGCTATCTGACCCTCGATCGTCAGTCGCGAACCCTCAGCGGGGGAGAGGTACAGCGCATCAACCTCACCACCGCCCTGGGCACATCCCTGGTAAACACCCTCTTTGTCCTGGACGAGCCGAGCATCGGCCTCCACTCCCGGGACATCGGCAGGCTCATTGGAATTCTCAAACGGCTGAGAGACGAGGGGAACACCCTCCTCGTAGTGGAGCACGACCCGGAGGTAATCCGCGCCGCAGACCTCGTGCTGGACCTCGGCCCCCGGGCGGGGGCCGCCGGGGGGGAGACAGTTTTTTACGGGAGCCCCGCAGAGCTTCTAAAACCACCTCAAAGTCCTGAGGGGAGCAGTCCTTCCGAGGAGAAACCGCCCCCAGGGCATAGTCCCTCCCTTACCGGAGAATATCTGCGGGGGGAGAAGCGGGTGGATTACGACTTGCCTCCTGGCGTTGGCCCCCCGGAGAGGGCCGGATCCCCCAAAAGCGCAGGCTCGCTGCAGATTCTTGGGGCGGAGGCTCACAATCTAAAAAACATCGATATAGAGATACCCCTCAATAGACTGGTCTGCGTAACAGGAGTAAGCGGTTCGGGAAAATCCACCCTCATACAGGATGTGTGCTACTACGGCCTAAAGAAGCTCCTCGGATCTCCGGAGGAACAGCCGGGCAGACACAAAAAAATCCTCGGCTTCGAGCAGATTTCCGATGCAGTTCTCGTCGACCAGTCCCCCATCGGTAAAACGACTCGGGCAAATCCCGCCACCTACGTAGGGGCCTTCAAAACCATCAGAAGCCTGTACAAAAAGGAGCCCCTCTCCGTTGCCCGTGGGTATACCGCGGGAAATTTCAGCTTTAACTCTCCCAAGGGACGCTGCCCCACCTGCGGGGGAAGCGGCTTCGAGCACGTGGAAATGCAGTTTTTAAGCGATGTCTACCTTCGATGTCCCGACTGCGACGGCAGCCGCTACCGTCCGGATGTACTCGAAGTGCAGCTCTCTCCCACCAACCCGGAGGCAGCCGAAAAAATGGAGGCAAAGCACATAGCCGAGGTGCTCGAGATGAGTGTAGAGGAGGCTCTCCGCTTCTTTGGCGGCAGCCCGGAGGTACTCTTGGCCCTCTCTCCCCTGGTGGAAGTGGGCCTCGGCTACATTGCCCTCGGCCAGCCCCTTCCCACCCTCAGCGGCGGAGAGGCTCAGCGCCTCAAACTCGCCGGGTACCTGTCGGAGAGCAAAAAAAGGCGCCCCAAGAAGGGGGGTTCCCAGCTTTTCCTCTTCGACGAACCTACAACGGGGCTGCACTTTGACGACATCGCCGTACTGCTCCAGGCCCTCCGCTCCCTTATCGACGCCGGACATTCGGCGGTGGTTATAGAGCACAACCTCGACCTCATCTCCGCTGCCGACCACATTATCGACCTCGGCCCCGAGGGAGGTGAGGGGGGAGGCAGGCTCCTCTTCTCCGGCAGTCCGGCGGAGGTGCGTACATACGGTGCGGGACACACCGCCGAGGCGCTGCGCCGAAACGCGAGAACCGCACAGGCCGACTACCATACGGCCGGCAGTACCTCAGCGGTTTCTCCAGGGTCCCCCAGCATATCGATCAGGGGAGCCCGGGAACACAACCTGCGGAATATCGACTTGAGTATCGCCCTGAACAGTTTTACCGTTATTACCGGGGTAAGCGGCAGCGGCAAGAGTACCGTGGCCTTCGATATCCTCTTTGCAGAAGGGCAGAGACGATACCTGGAGTCGCTCAACGCCTACGCGCGACAGTTTGTGCAGCCCGCCTCCCGCCCGGAGGTAGATCAGGTGGCCGGTGTCCCTCCAACGGTGGCTATAGAACAGCGAACCAGCCGCGGAGGATGGAAGAGCACGGTGGCCACGGTTACCGAAATTCACCATTTTCTCCGCCTCCTCTTTGTCCGGCTGGGAGTTCAGTACTGCCCGGACTGCAACATACCCATCAGCCCCCGGAGCAGAGAGCAGATACTCTCGGCACTTTTAAAGAACTACCGCGGAAGGGAGGTGGAAATTGCTGCGCCCCTGGTTACCGCCCGCAAGGGAGTATACAAGGAGCTGGCCGCCTGGGCGGCAAAAAAGGGCTACCCCCATCTACGTGTCGACGGAGAGCTTCAGCCCACATCTCCCTGGAAGATTCCCGACCGATACCGGGAACACACCATCCTCCTACCCGTAGAAAAACTTACCGTACAGCCGAAAGCGGAAAAGGAGTTAGACCGGGCCCTCGCCTCGGCTCTGAGTCTGGGAGGTGAGACGGTACACGTCTTGGGTGAGGGGGGCAGCGGAGAGATCTACTCCGCCACCCGTTCCTGCCCCCAGTGCGGGAGGGGCTTCGAGGAGCCCGACCCGCGCCGTTTCTCCTACAACTCCCCCCACGGCTGGTGCCCCCTCTGCAAGGGAACCGGCCGCGCCTTGAAAGAGGAGGATGAAGACGAGCAGAGCTACCATGCCCTGCCGATTTCGGAGAACGAGGAGGAAGTGTGCCCCGCCTGCGGAGGCTCGCGTCTGAGGCCGGAGGCCCGGGCGGTGCGCTTCGACGGGCGCCCGGTAGAGTGGTACTCCTCCCTTACCGTAGAAGGGGCCCGCAGCTTCTTCGACACCTACACCCCTACAGGGCGAGAAGCAGAGATAGCCAGGGATGTAATAGGAGAGCTGCGTTCCCGCCTCTCGTTTCTGGAGGAAGTGGGCCTCTCCTACCTTACCCTCAACCGCTCCGCTCCCACCTTAAGCGGCGGAGAGGCACAGCGCATACGCCTGGCAGGGCAGCTCGGCTCCAACCTGCGCGGAGTCTGCTACATCCTCGACGAGCCGACCATCGGGCTGCACCACCGGGACAACCTTATGCTCATGAATACCCTCAAGGGGCTCAAGGAGAAGGGAAATACAGTAGTTGTGGTGGAGCACGACGAGGAGATGATCCGCGGGGCGGAGCAGATTATAGACCTCGGTCCCGGCGGAGGTGTGGAGGGAGGAGAGGTCATCTTCTCGGGAAGCTTCGCGGAGCTGTTAGAGGACTCCCGTTCCACTACCGCAGCTCTTCTGCGAAATCCTGTCTCCCATCCCCTCTTTCCCTCCGAAGAGGCTGAGCCGCCGAAAGAAAAGAGCTCTATTAAAATAGAAGGTGCCGACCTTCACAATCTTAAGAAAATGGACGTGGAGTTTCCCCTCCGCTCTCTTATCTGCATTACCGGGGTAAGCGGCAGCGGCAAGAGCACCCT
>JBKHFZ010000149.1:0-6467 GCA_046539925.1 Spirochaetaceae bacterium | reverse complement strand
AAAATTTTATTAGCTCCCCCGGTTGGACTCGAACCAACGACCTAGTGATTAACAGTCACCCGCTCTACCAGCTGAGCTACAGGGGAAGGTGTTGCATTACAACGTCGGCAACTATACAAAAAAGGGATTAAAGTGTCAACTCCTCCCTACAGGTTGAAGGAAACTTTTGCCGAAACTCTACTGTTTACTCCTCAATCAAAAAGGGAACCGAAATGCCGCAGGAGCTGCACTGTACCTCGCCGCCGCTACCTCGTGTAATGCCGGTAACAGAGGTCTTGTAGCCCCTGCGCGTTACAAGAGTGTTGCCGCACTCCGGGCACTCGCTGTTGGTCTCCGAAAGCCCCACATTGCCCGGGTACACATAGTTCAATTTCTTTTTAGCCGTCTCCATGAGCTCAAAGACTGTTTTGGGGTCTGTAGGAGGAATAGTGTATTTGTAGGTAGGGTAGTAACAGGATAGATGGTAGGGAATATCGGGGCTTATCTGCGAAAGAAAGCCCGCAATACTCTCTATCTCCTCGTGAGAATCGGTCTCCCCCGGTATTACCAGGGTGGTTACCTCTATATGACTATGCTGCGCCGCGAGTTGTATAAAATCGAGAACCGGTTGGAGTCTGCCGCCTATGACCCCGGTGTAGTAGTCGGGATTAAAGGATTTGAGGTCTATATTTGCAGCGTCTATATAGGGGAGAAGCTGCCTGGCGGGTTCCCTGTTTATATACCCGTTGCTTACCAGGACATTTCTGAGTCCTGCCCGGGAGGCAATGTGTGCCGTCTCGAGTACCCATTCGAAATGGACAAGCGGTTCCGAGTATGTGTACGCAATTCCGGTAGCCCCCTCAGTCTGGGCAGACTTGACGATCTCTTCGGGCTCTACTTTACGGGGTCTTCCCGGGCCGGCCCCTTCGGCAGGGGTAAAGTGGGCTATACGGTAGTTCTGGCAAAAGGGACAGCTGAAGGAGCAGCCGTAAAAACCTATAGAGAAAATTGAACTCCCGGGGTAGAAGTGATAGAGCGGTTTCTTCTCTATAGGGTCTGTAGAGACGGCGGAGAGAACACCGTAATAGGGGAGCGAGAGCTCACCCCCTTGGTTTTTACGGACCCTGCACACTCCGCTCTTGCCTTCGTCGAGGATGCAGCCGTGGGGACACAGGGTACATTTAAGCTTTCCACGAAAATCTTCGGTAAAACTCATGTCTCAAAAATAACATGGTGAAGGATTTCGCTGTCGTCGAGGTATCGTATACCGTCGGAGACTACAAAGGGATGGTACTGCATCCCGTAGCTGTCGTTTTTTACCCATATCTTTACCATAAAGAGGCTCTCTCCGGAGTCCGTGGTGATATTGGGCATCTCCTCGTAGTAGACAATGTCCGGTATGAGAAACTCGAAGAATTTTGTCTCCGATGTAAACGGCTCGGTTATAAGAAGCAGTTTTTCCTGATCGTAGGGATGTTTTCTTATGGCCCCTGTAAAGCATACGGCATCTTCCATAGATTCGGGGTTCATCTTGTACTTCATTATCTCATACAGCGGTTGTGTAGAAAGATATTTTTTTACACTCATAGCAGCCCTCCATCTCGTTACATTATAAAATAACCTGTTCCGCTTATCAAGTTAGCTTACGATATTTGGTGAAGCATGCGTTCGGGGGTTTTATTGAGATAGTCGATAAGATCGTTTTTTGTATCCGCCGAAATATGCACGTACTGAAAGGCAAGTACCCGGTTGTTTCTAATAACCTTTACACTTACCGTGTGCAGGGTCTCCTCAATACTCAGCGACGCGTTGTCAATAGTAATTCCCTCGGGAATATCCGCGGTCATGTGAGGATAGTCGGGTTCGAGCCGAAGTCCGCCAAGACTCAAGTCGGTGATGGTTCCTGTTATAAGGGAGAGGGTGTTTGGGTGGGTAAAGAGAAATTCCGCCTGGTGAGCGTATTTCCCGGGTATGCGTCTGTCCGAACGTTCATCGTTATAAAATCCGTATCTGGAGAATATATCCTCCAATTTCAGGATGTCTTCGTCATCCTCCATCGATGAACCTACAATACCGTTTACCCCAAGTATCGTGGCTTTCGACGCCTCCTCCTCCGGGAAAGAATCTCCAGTAAGAAGAATAAAAACGGTCTCCTCTCTGCCGTAAACGGCTCTTAGAAGACGTAAGTACGGTTTCCAGTGCCGCGGGAAATCTTCTGCACTAAATAGTACAAGGTCCGGGGAGATCTCTTCTATGTTGTCTGTGGCCTTTACGGGATTGGAATAGTGTATAAAGTCGAATCCTAGAGGAGCAAGATGGCGGCTTATTCTCTCCTTTGTCTCGGGATTTTCTATTACCATTACTGATTTCATTATTCGGTACCCTCGTGAGTTACTTCATAACGATTAACCTCCCAGTACCCCTCGCTTTGGTCGAGATAATAGGTAAACATTTTTATCTCGGTAAAATCCTGGTATTTAAAACGGGCCCTTACCGTTACCTCCGCCTCCTTTTTATTAGACATATCCACCCTGTAGCGGATAATGTCGAAGGTGTCCGGCTTCATGAGTATCTCGTTGTTTACCATGGAGGAACGGAGGAGATCCTTGTAATCCTCTATCATCCTTTTTCGTTCCGAGTCCGAGGCGCGCCGGTATCTTTCGCGTTTTAGCCTGTGTTCGACGAGGAGACTCTCCACATCGAGATAGAGGAAGAACTTTTTCCAGTCCTCCTGCTGACGTGCAGTTATCATATAGCGGACCACCTCGTCGGGAGACAATTGCTCTTTTTGCAGTATGTCGGTTTCTCCGGACTCTATCCGCTCTTCAATTTCCCCGGATTCCACTGATTCTCCGGATGCCTCCTTATCGGGCCGTATGTGCAGGGTTATCTCATTTGAGGTAAGCTCCGGGTTTTCCTCTATATTCGGCTTCATGGAGGCTTGAACAAAGTAGATCCCCGGTTCCTTCACATCCACAAATGAGGAAAGGGGCACTTTAAACCCGTATTCCTCTCCAGGCAGCAGCCGGACTTCCCGGTAGAGCACTTGTTGATCGGAATCTCTCCTGCTGATATACTCTTTTGTTGGTGAAAGGGCTTCATTTCGAATATCGGTTACGGTTATCTGCAGGCTGAAAATCTTCTCGTCCGCTAAATGTACGGTAAAGGGGGAGTCCGTTGAGTTGGATATACCTGCATAGAGATATACCGGTGTATTCGTAGTGTAGATCTGCTTATTGTGCAGGCGGATAGACAAATCCACCCCATCGGGAACAGTTGCTGCCGTTGCGGCCCCGCCTGTTATAACCGACAACATTATACAGAGGAAAAGCGAAAGTGCATATTTACTATTCATTCTTTTCATACCACTATTATCATCTTCGGATTTTTTAATGATAACATTATTCCAAAATAAGCTGAATACAAAATTAAGCGGATATCGCCCTTTTCTTGAGCTGTTAAAACAGTTTCGGGGCTCTTCCTTTACCCTGGAAATTGAGGGAATGGAGGGTGCCTTTTTTGCCATGATCCTCAACAGGCTCTTCGAGAATGCGAAAGAACCCTTTCTGGTTATAACCCCTGGCCATACCGAGGCGGAGGGTCTCGAGAAGGACCTCCTTCTATTTACAAAAAAGGTGTACCGGTTTCCATGGTGGGATACGGTGCCCCTTTCGGGAAAGAGAACTCCCTTTCATACAGCCGGCGAACGAATGCACAGGCTTGTCAAACTGGTAAAGGGAGAACCGGCTATCTATATTGCTTCCCTGAGATCCTTTCTTACCCCCGTACCGCCTCCTGATTTTGTAAAGAGCCGCATCCTCACCATTAAAAATGGAATGCCCCTCGATCCTGTAGAGATCGAGAACAAACTGCAGACCTTTAGATACTTGAGAGTGCCCAGAGTATCCGTACCCGGCGAGTTTGCCCTTAGGGGAGAGGTGCTCGATATTTTTCTCCCGGGATACGAGGAAGCTGTTCGAGTGGTATTTGAGTGGGATGAGGTTGAAGAGATAAGGCTCTTCGACCCTGTAAGCCAAAACTCGACCCAAGTAGTCGAGGAGATAGATATCTACCCCAGCTCGGAAATAGTGTGGGAGGGGGAGAGGCTGGAGAGGTTGAGAGAACTGCTGCCCAGAGAGGAGGCTTTTATAGATGAGGCAGCGGAAAAAAGGGAAACTCCCGACGAAATGTTTCTGTTCTCCGCCACCTTCGACAAACTGTGGAGTTTGTCGGATTACCTTGGAGAAAAAGCCGTTCAGTTCCTGGTAAACGACGAACGCCTGGAGAGCGGCTTTGAGGCCCTCAAAAAAGAGTACCTCAACCTCTACAGAGAGGCGAGGTCGAAACAACGACCCGCGCTAAAGCCGGAGAAGCTTCTTGTAGACTTTAACGAGGTAAAAACAGCTCACACAAAAAACGTTCTTATACCCACGATTAAAGATCCGGGAAAAGAGAGAATCAGGTTCTCCCACGAGGGGCCGAGCTCATATTTCGGCAATGTAAACTATATGAAAAGCGAACTCTCCGCTTTATTGGAGAGCGGCTACGACATAACGGTATGCGCGGAGACGGAGGCCCAGGCCCACCGTATAGAGCAGCTTCTCAAGGATTACGACATATCCGTAATAGCCTCTCCCGTCTCTTCCGGTTTCCGTCTGCCGGAACTGCAGCTCATGCTCATTCAGGAAAACGAAATTTTCGGAAGGCGCAAGAGAAGGCCCGCCTCGGTTAAACGTGCAAAAAGCACCGCCATAGACACATTCGTGGAGCTGAACCCGGGAGACCTCGTGGTGCATATAAACTACGGTATCGGCCGCTTTATGGGGATAGATCGCATAAAGGCGGCGGGTACCGAACGGGATTACATTCAGCTCGAATATGCACAAGAGGAGACAGTTTTTATTCCTATAGAGCAGGTAAACCTTATCCAGCGCTACATTGGGCAGGAGGGGCATGTACCGAGACTCGACACTCTGGGGGGGAAATCCTGGGAACGGAGAAAGAACCATGTCCGCAAGTCCGTCGAGGATCTGGCCGAACGTCTGGTTGCCCTCTACGCGAGGAGAAAAGCTGCACAGGGCTTTGTGTTTCAGCCCGACTCGGACTGGCAGGTAGATTTTGAGGCGGAGTTCCCCTACGAAGAGACGGAAGATCAGCTTCGCAGTATAGAAGAGGTAAAGGCGGACATGGAGAAACGACAGCCCATGGACCGTCTTATCTGCGGGGATGTGGGGTACGGCAAGACCGAGGTTGCCATGCGAGCAGCCTTCAAGGCGGTTGTTTCCGGCAAACAGGTGGCTTTTCTGGCACCCACCACCATACTCGCAGAGCAGCACTACGAAACTTTTACCGAACGGTTTAGCAGGTTCCCCGTAGAGATAGAGATGGTAAGCAGGTTTGTACCAAAGGCCCAACAGAAAAAGACCATAGAGCGGGTAAAAAAGGGGGAAGTGGACATTTTAATCGGCACGCACCGGGTCCTGCAGAGGGATATATACTTTAAGTCCCTCGGCTTGCTGGTAGTGGATGAGGAGCAGAGATTCGGGGTAAAGGACAAGGAACGCCTTAAGGAATTAAAAACTTCCGTAGACGTGCTTACCCTCTCGGCTACTCCCATTCCGCGGACTCTTCATATGTCGCTTCTGCAGATTCGTGACATGTCGGTTATTAACACTCCTCCTGTAGACAGAAGGCCTATAGAGACCTATGTAAAGGAGTTTAACGAGGAGGATGTGGCAAGAGCCATTCGCCACGAGATAGAAAGGGGAGGACAAATTTTTTACCTTCACAACCGAGTGGAGACTCTGGGACAGGTGAAACAGTTTCTAGAGAGGCTTGTGCCGGAGGTTATGGTGGAAACCGCCCACGGCCGTCTCTCCAGTATGCAGCTCGAAGATATTATGCACCGTTTTGTACACGGAGCATTCCAGGTTCTCGCAGCCACCACCATCATAGAAAACGGAATAGATATTCCCAATGTCAACACAATTATTATAGACAGAGCGGACATGTACGGTATAAGCCAGCTCTATCAGCTCAGAGGCCGGGTGGGTCGTTCCGACAGAACCGCCTACGCCTATCTTCTCTATCCGGAAAACCGTGCAATTACGGATATAGCAATGAAACGGCTGCAGATAATCAGCGATTATACCGAATTGGGTTCGGGTTTTAAGGTTGCCATGAAAGACCTCGAAGTGAGGGGGGCGGGAAACCTCCTCGGCCGACAACAGCACGGAGAGATTCTCTCCGTCGGGTTTGATATGTATCTCCGGCTGTTAGACGAAGCGGTGTCGAATCTGAAGGAGAAGGACGAAGAGAAGGAGAAGGCCCCGGAAGTCTATCTCGAACTGGACTACTCCGGCTACATACCGGATAGCTACATTAGAGATGCCTCCGAGAAAATGGAAATCTACAAAATGATCGCGGCGGTAGAGACGGAGCAGGACTTGGACAGGGTGGTCGCGGAGCTGAACGACCGATTCGGTCCA
>JBKHFZ010000148.1:0-6506 GCA_046539925.1 Spirochaetaceae bacterium | reverse complement strand
TACTTCATTGTATAAATCCTCCTTTCTGTAATGTAATAATAAAAACAGGGCTCAGACAAAAAGTCCTTTTACACCCCCCTCAGTTACGATACAATACGTACATATAACGCGGGCAATATCTCATGGATTGCCCAGAGGAGCAGCTTTTAGATGCATCGTACCATCTACCCGTCTAAAATTGCCGGGACCCTGGAGATCCCCGGTTCCAAATCCCACACCATCCGCGGCTTGCTCATAGCTGCCCTTGCAGAAGGGACAAGCCGCCTGGAGCTGCCCCTGGAGTCCAGCGATACCGTCTCCTGCAGGGCCGCGGTAACCGCTCTAGGGGCTAAAGTCAAGGCAGAAGAGAATTTTTGGGATATAGAGGGGACCGGTGGAAACCTGCAGCAACCGGAAGGCCCTATAGACGTAGGCAACTCGGGAACAACCCTCTACCTCGCTGCCGGAGCGGCGGCCACGGCACACGTGCCGGTAGGCTTTACAGGGGACGAGCAGATTCAACGACGCTCGGCGGCCAACCTCCTCACCGCCCTCAGAGACCTCTCTGGGGAAGTTACATGCGAACAACGGGAGGGTTACGCACCATTTACCGTCCGAGGTCCCCTCAAGGGAGGAGAGACTTCAATAGAGTGTCCTACCAGTCAGTATCTTTCAAGCCTCCTTCTTGCATCCCCCCTCTCCTCACAGGCAAGAAAAGAGACCCTCATACGCGTTCCCCTTCTCTATGAACGACCCTACGTGGATATGACCCTCGACTGGCTCGACAGACAGGGGATCGTGTACAGACGAAGAGGATACGAGGAGTTTACCATTCCCACCGGACAGAGGTACAAGAACTTTACCGCGAGAATACCCGGGGATTTCTCCTCGGCCACATTTTTTGCAGCCGCCGCCGCAGTTACAGGCTCCCGCCTCCGACTCCTCGGTCTCGATGTTCGAGACAGTCAGGGGGACAAGCAGGCATTTGAGATTTTACGGCAGATGGGTTGCAGTGTGGAGCAGGTAGCGGGGGGGATAGACATTACCGGCCCCCACGACGGAAGACTGAAGGGGGGAGAGTTCGACCTAAACAGCATCCCCGATGCACTGCCGGCTTTGGCGGTGGCGGGCTGTTTCTCCTCCCAAAGAGTCTCTCTTTTAAACGTACCCCAGGCACGGCAAAAGGAAACCGACCGTATAGCGGTAATGGGAGAAGAACTGCACAAGCTGGGGGCCCGAGTAGAGGAGAGGGAAGACGGCATTGTTATCCACGGCGGCGGTTTCAAAAGCCTCCGAGGAGGAGAAGTCTGCGGCCACCAAGACCATAGGGTAATAATGGCACTGTCGATTGCAGGACTCGCTGCAGAGGGACCCGTGGGCATCGACGAGACTGAAGCAGCGGCGGTTACATTTCCTGGATTCTTTGACCTTCTCGAAGAGATAGGTGCTAAAATAGAAGCACTTCAAGTAGATAATAGCAGAAAAGATAATAGCAAAGGAGAGAGCCATGGCACAAGAATTTGATCTAAGGAGCGATACCGTAACACTACCCTCCAGGGAGATGCGCAAGGCGATGTCCAAGGCCGATGTAGGAGACGACGTCTACATGGAGGATGCCACGGTTAACAGACTTCAAGAGCTCGCGTGTAAAATAACCGGAAAGAGGGACGCCCTCTTTGTTCCTTCCGGTTCTATGGGAAACCTCATACCGTTGTTTATACACGGCGGAAGGGGAAACGAAGTACTTACCCACGAACACAGCCATATTCTGCACTACGAACTCGCCTCTGGGGCCGCCCTCGCGGGGGTGCTGCCGGTTGCGGTAAGAGGAGAAAGAGGGATACTCACGCCCGAGGAGCTGGAGAAGCACCTTAGGCCGGATGTGTACTATATGGCAAAGCCTACTATGGTCGAGGTGGAGAATACCCACAATAGAGAAGGAGGAAGCTGCTACTCGGTAGAAGAGCTAAAGGCTGTCTCCGATTTTGCCAGAAAAAACGATATGACCGTACATATGGACGGGGCACGAATATTTAACGCCTCCGCCGCACAAGATGTTTCGGTAAAACGAATGGCTATGCACGCGGATACAGTTACCTTTTGCCTCTCTAAAGGGCTTGGTGCTCCGGTGGGAAGCCTGCTGTGCGGTACTACAAAGTTTATTAACGAGGCAAGACGCCTGCGCAAAATGCTCGGAGGAGGGATGAGGCAGGCGGGTATTCTGGCGGCCGCCGGGATATACGCTTTAGAGAACAATGTGGAGAGACTTAAAGAGGATCACATGAACGCCGCCCGTATTGCCGACCGCCTCTCCCAAGTCTCCTGGGCTTCCATACAACCGGAGAAGGTGGAAACAAATATAATCTACTTCGACACCACCACCCATCCCGCAACTCAGGTAGCGGCGGCGCTTAAAAAGCGCGGTGTCCTCTGCAGCCCCTTTGCGGCAAACTCTATCCGGATGGTCACCCACTTGGGGATTACCAAAGAGGATACCGACACTATAACTTCCATTATCAGGGATGTGAAGTTGCAGAAATAGGGGAACTCTACGAACCGGTGAGGTAGACAAAGAGTGGCGATGGGGAATAACAGGAAAAGAGCTTACCGGAGGGGAGAGTCTAAGCGCCAACCGTCGGCTCGCCGAGCACAATGCCGGGGTTGCAGGTCGAATTGCAGCGGCGTATGCCCTTATTAGTTGATGCGGCTGCACAAAGCCGTAATATCGACCTCCCCATCTACCTCTTCCACTTCCATCCCTCTGAGATAGACCAGGTAACTGCGAGCGGGCAGTCCATACAGTTCCCGCGCCGCGGCCCGGTATACCGCGAGCTGACCCGCGTGTTCCTCCGGCTGCGCATGGCGGTCGGTCTTAAAGTCCACCACTTTTACCTCATCTTTTCCCACTACGATAAGGTCGATTTGACCCTTTATATAGACCGCCTCTCCCCCTTCGATATCAACTCGCAGGGTAAATCCGAGCTCGCTCTCGAAACTGCCCTCCATGGTCTGTCTGCCTAAGCCGGTAGCAATAAAACTCTCGGCAAGGAGCTCGGCAGTCTCGACAATTTTATTCAGCTCCTCCTCCGGTCTGCCCACAAGCTCTCCGGGAAGAGTTCCGGGATCCTCACCTTTGAGTTTTGCCTCTATACGATGATGACACAGAGTACCAAAGGCGGTTACCTCCGCCTCGCTGCGCAGGAGAGGGTCTATTTCCAGTTTCGGCAGCTGCCTCCCCTGCAGTCCCTCTTGCGCGTGCCGGAACATCTCCCCGAGTTCCACCGTGCTGTAGATCTTTCGTGTAAGGGGAAACCGCAACTCCTCGGCGGAATCGTAGAGACTGTCCATCCTTTCCAGGGATTTCCCGCCGGCTCCGGTTGATAATCTCTCCACATCCTCCCGGGAAATATCCGGAATCTCTTCGGCATCTATATTGAGTGAGGAGAGGTCGACCTCGTCCTTGTTTCCGTCCCATCCGAGGGAGAGCAGGGCGATATTGAGCAGCGCTTCGGCTCCCTGCCCCTCGATATTCCGGTTACCGCTGTGGTGTATCCCCGAAAGAATGAGGTGGTCCTGCGCACGGGTACAGGCCACATAGAGGAGTCTTTTGAGTTCCGCCCTCCGGCGGCCGGTATCCATCTCCTCGAAACGGGCGCTAAAATACCCTTTGGGAGTGTTATTACCGCTCATCGAGAGAATGGCTCTTCCCGCGGCAGTGGAGGAGGCGCCCCTGCCGGGTTTCCACTTGAGCGCCGGCCCCAGTTCCCAATCCCGTACGAAAAGAGGCCCGCCCCCGGCGGGGGCTCCGGTGTTTCCCAGATCCACCACCATTACAATGGGAAATTCCAACCCCTTCGATTTGTGTACAGTCATAATGTTCACCCCCCTTTCTCCCGCCGGGGGCAGTTCTATCTCATCTATCTTCCGGTTCTCTCCCAGGCTCTTTCTAAGATAATCGAGAAATACCGCAAGGCTCTCCCCCCGGCTCTCTGTAAGCCTGGCGAGCTCGGCAAGAGTTTCGTAGAATTCAAGATAGACATGGTAATCCGGACGGCGAAGGAGTATATACCTGTAGCCCCCCTCGTACCAGAGATACCGTATGAGTTCGGAAGGGGGAGAACTGTGCTTCATCTCTTCGAGAGCAAAAAAGAGCTCCCGAGCAGCGCGATACTTGCTCCTGTCCTCCTCGGATGCAAACACATCCTCCTCGCCGGTGTGTGTAAAGGGCGGGGCATAGGGTAAATCCTCCTTGCAGCTGTGGAGCAAAGAGAAGGCGGATTCGTCGCTCAGGTGTACAAAGGGAGAGCGGAGCAGACCCGCGTATGCGGCTCGGTCTTCGGGATATACGAGAAGCTGAAGTATAAGATAGATATCGTTTACCGGGGCTTCCATAAAAAGGGACCGGGTGCTCTGTACGGTGTAGGGAATCCGCAGCCGCCGGAAGAAGCGTTCGTAGCGAAGCTGGTTACCGGTGGAACGCATGAGGAGAGCTATATCATCCCATCTGCACGGCCTCTCCTCTCCTCTGTCCCATACAGTAAGCTGTTCCTCCTCGACCATCCTTCGAATCTCGAGAGCCGCGTGCCACGCTTCGGCATCTGCGGAATCCAACACATCCTCGGCTTTGTCGTTGTTATGGGGTTTATAAAATAGCCGGATACGGGGTGTCACATTTCCCCCCTCTCTAAAAGGGGTAAGGGTGGAATACGCGGCCTCATAATCCTCCCGATTCCGCGGGTCGGCGAGAAAGCCGGAGAAGAAGCGGTTAAAGAAGCGTATAAGCTCAGGGTGGCTCCTGTAGTTATACTGTAAATTGAGGGGCTCTCCGCCGGTCCGCTCGATCTCGGACTGGAGCCCGGTAAAAACCGAGACATCCGCCCCCCGAAAGCGGTAGATAGACTGTTTCTCGTCTCCCACAAAAAAGAGTTTTCCCGGTTCGAGCTGTTCCGGTTCCGGCTCTCCTCCCTCGGTGTGCACATCCCTCCTCTCGGCAAGAAGGTAGAGGAGGCGCTTCTGCAGGATATTGTTGTCCTGGAACTCGTCTATCATAATGTGACGAAATACATCCTTGTAGTAACGTCGAAGGTCCCTGTCTTCGGAGAGAAGGACCACCGTCATCTCCACCACATCGCGAAAGGTAAGAACTCCCGCCGACCTGCGGCTTTCGATTATCCGCTCTTCGTACTCGGCGAGTATGCGGTACATCTCCTCATACCCTTCCCGGGTAAGAAGGTCGAGGGCTGCAAGAGCGACAGCCCGTCTCTCAATCATCTCGTCTATTATTTCCTTAGCCTGGAGAATCTCCTCCTTCTTCGAGGTAGCACCTTTTTTATCGAAAGAAAGGGCCCCCAGCTCTTCGGCTAAGCTATTCCAGAAACTCTCTCCGCCAGGTGGTTCGCTATCGCCCTTGAGATTGCTGCACGAGAGATCGGAGACTCCTTCGAGAAGGGCGCTCATTCTGGAAAACCACTTTCCACTCCCCTTAAGAGAGAGAAACCCGCGACGGTTCATTTCGAGCGCGTCGAGCTCCGCACACACCCGCCTCTCAAGATGTTCTCTCTGAGCCTTGTAGAGTTCTTCGAAGCCGATAGGTGCGGCGAGGTGGAACTCCTCCGCTGCCAGAGGCACAAAAAGGTTCTCGAGAACCGCCGAGAAGCCGTGGTCGCGAATATAGCCGCGCAGAGCGGGACTCTCCATATATTCGAGGAGAAACGAAAGGGCGGTCTTCTCGATAAGTTCGGAGACGGCGTGCTCATCCTGCACAAAATCTCCGGGTATACCGAAACGGCCGCAGCCCCCCCGCACAGCCTGACTGCAGAAGCTGTCTATAGTGGAAATGCGGGCGGAAGAAAAATCCGCGAGAGCCCTTCTCAACCTCTCGACCCTTTCCGCAGAATCTCCTTCCCCCCCGCCTTCCAGCTCTCCACTACGCTCCCCGATCCTGCGGTAGATCCTCTCGTACATCTCCGCCGCGGCTTTCCGGGTAAAGGTGAGGGTGAGAATAGAGTCGACTTCTGCCCGCCCCTCCTCTATAAGGTTGACAAACCGTTCGGCCAATACGGTGGTTTTTCCCGATCCCGCCCCGGCTGTAACCACGCTGCTTGTATCGCTTACCACCGCCCTTTCCTGAAAAGGATCCAGTCTTACTCCCATACGCTCTCCATCTTGCTGTTTCCCGCATTTACTGTTTCTCGCATTTACTGTTTCCCGCTGCGAATCGAATATTTGACCCGGCATATCGGCCGGAAAGCACAGGGTTCGCAGTCCTCGGGTACGGTAAAATTTCCCGCTTCTATCCGACTCCGAACTCTGCGGGCCTCCTCGGCTACTCTTTCTGCAAGACCCTCCAGCTCCTCCCTGCCGAGGGTCTCCTTTGCCTCTCCAGGCCCATCGTAGAGCAGGTGTGTATAGCAGCCGTTTTTTACACTGTAGTAGCTCAGAGCCGCAGCTTCTCTGCGCTTCCGTCTCTCTTCCTCCCGCTCCTGGCCATCAGGAGGGTATTTCTGCCCCCCCTCGGCCAAGAGGAG
>JBKHFZ010000147.1:0-6550 GCA_046539925.1 Spirochaetaceae bacterium | reverse complement strand
AGGGCGG
This sequence comes from Spirochaetaceae bacterium, assembly GCA_046539925.1. Classification (GTDB taxonomy): domain Bacteria; phylum Spirochaetota; class Spirochaetia; order DSM-16054; family Sediminispirochaetaceae; genus CAYFVU01. Next base: position 6,543 of record JBKHFZ010000147.1, on the reverse strand, counting down.
CCAATATACCGTCAATAACGGGAAGTCTTCGACCAGATTTCTCCAGCCCAGCGGTAAGCACACCCCAGAGGGCGGCCGTCTCTTCATCGAAGGACAGGATCTTACCCGTGAAGCGTTCCCGCAGCTGCTCGAGCCAGACTCTCAAAGCGTTTTGACTATTTCCCTTCGGCAACAACTCGACTCCCTTGTGTAATTCTCCGATTACCGGAGCCGGCAGGTACACCCTGGATTCCGGTAGCCCGTCCAGCCAGTTGAGCACATTGCGAGAAGGTATGGGCCGCATAGTTTCCGATACGACACAGGTGTCGAGGAGAATCACAGGTTTACTTCCCGTCCGGTATCTTTTGGCCGTTCGATCGAAAGGTCGACCCGGGGGGCGGAAAGGAGAAAGTCCTTCAGGTTTGTGGGCTGTGCGATACTTCGCCTGTACTCTTGTGCCGATATCACAACGACCGTATCTCGACCGTGACGCGTGACCATCTGGGGACCGTCTTCCATACAGACTTTTACCAGTTCGCTGAACCGCGCCTTGGCGTTTTGGAGTGACCATGTGTGCATATCTATATTCACCTCCATGTACATACTATCCTGACTAGTCCGACTAGTCAATATGTATATGGGTTGAACTGTCCACTCCTCGGCATCTGAAGAACTACTCTCGGAAGGACTACCTCGCCTTCACCAGCCTGTCGGTCTCGTCGAAGACCTCCAGCGCCTTCTCGGAGGCCTTTTCCGTCATCAGGCTGACCACTATTATCGCCAGGAAGGCCAGGATAAAACCGGGCAGAAGCTCGTAGAAGTACTCCCCTTCGATGGAGATAAAGTTTTTGACCACGTAGATGGTTACCGAACCCACCACCATTCCCGCCAGGGCTCCCCACCTGGTCATCCCCCGCCAGGTAAGTGAGAGAATTATAAGAGGACCGAAGGCGGCGCCGAAACCACCCCAGGCGTAGCCCACCATCGCGAGGATGGTCCCCGCGTCGTTGGCGCTGATGAGGTAGGCAATAAGGGCGAACCCCACCACTCCCACACGGCTGATGAGCTCTTTCTTTTTCTCGTCCATCCTCTCGAAAACGGGGATGTCCGAGGTAAGTGAGGAGGAGAGAACCAGGAGCTGGGAGTCCGCAGTGGACATAACCGCCGCCAGCACCGCCGCAAGGACAAAACCGCTAAAGAGGGGATGAAAAACGGCGCTGGTGAGAGCAAGAAAGATCCTCTCGCTGTCGCCGCCCGCCCCGGCTACCCCCTCCAGAGAGAACATAGCGTTGTAGCCGATGCCTACGATGCCTACCATGGTGGCCAGCACCAGGCAGAGGGCCATCCAGGTTACCCCTACCCGCCTGGCTTTTTTTACCGAGCCGATGTCTTTGATGCCTATAAAGCGGGCGAGGATGTGGGGTTGGCCGAAGTACCCGAACCCCCAGGCCATCAGGCTCGCCCCGGTAATAAGGCTGGTGGTAAATTTGAAGGCCGCGGGATTGGCGGTGGTAATGGACTCCCCCGAGCCGGCGATGGCGAAATACCCGAGAAGCGCGCTAAACAGCAGGGCTGCGAGCATCAGAAGCCCCTGGATCAAGTCGGTCCAGCACACCGCGCGGTATCCGCCCAGGAAGGTATAGGAGACTACTACCAGGGTCGTTATGGCCATCGACGTTGTCTCTGTGGCGCCGAAGGTATGGGCAAAGAGGAGGGTCCCACCCTTTAGCCCGGAGGCCACGTAGAGGGTAAAGAAAAAGAGAATAACCAGGGTGGAGACCGTTTTAAGTATTCCCGACTCGTCCTCGAAGCGTTTGGAGATATAGGAGGGAAGGGTTACCGCGTCCAGCCGTTCGGTCATGGACCGCAGGCGTTCGGCCACTATGAGCCAGTTAAAATAGGCACCCAGGAAGAGCCCCAGAGAAATCCAGACTCCCTCCACCAATCCGGAGGCAAAGACCGCACCGGGAAGCCCGAGCAGGAGCCAGCTGGACATGTCGGAGGCACCGGCGGAGATGGCGGTGGTGACCGATCCCATGGTCCTTCCGCCTATAATAAAATCGTTGTTGCCCTTGGTGCGTTTCATGTAGTAGTAGCCGACTCCCAGCATCAGCGCCAGATAGAGGCCGAACTGTAAATAAAGCATGCTTCTCTCCCTAAATAGTAGTCTTTATAATGTACTTCGTTTCGATTACAGCCCAGCGGCTTGCAGATTCAAATTGAAAGTAAGAATATGCTAGATGCAAATATATGTCAATAAAGTGAATAAATATGCAATAAAGAGATGAACGGTGCTGTATCTAATCTATCATGAATGACCTATCAAATAGACCCCGCTTACAATATTCATTTTGTCTATTCATTAAACAAAATGTCTATCATTTTGTTTATTTGTTTGACAAAAGGATACTATTATTATATCCTGAAGCATGGATATTGAAAGAATTCTCGAATTGGATCATCGGGCCGTCGAATATATCTCTTCATACCCTAAAAACCGCTTTATATTCGATCACATTGTGAATACGGAGGGACGTCCCTTTATTGCACTAATTGGTCCCCGAGGAACCGGCAAAACAGTACTTCTTCGCCAAATACGCGCACACTATTCGGACGCAATTTACATCTCCGCAGATACCCTCGGGAGCGATACATCCTTAAAGGAAGTCATCAACTATCTACACACTTCGATGGGAGTCAAACGCTTCTTTATTGACGAGATTCACTTTGTACCGGAATACGCAGGAATTCTCAAGGAACTCTACGATTTTCTCAAAGTTAATATATGGTTTACCAGTTCGGTATCGCTTTCCCTGTATACTTCAAGCTGGGACCTCTCGAGAAGGGTACACACAATACGAATTACTCCATTCTCCCTTAGAGAGTATCTCTACTTCAAACACAATATTTCTACCGTTGCACTTCCCCTGGAGACTGTGCTTCAATGCCCTATATCGTACTCACACCTGAAGCTTTTTCCCTATTTCAAAGAATATCTACAGGGAGGACTATATCCCTTTCTCCTGGAACCGGGGAGCAGTATAGGTCAGTTCTCCGCTATAAAGGAGAAAATCATTCATGATGATATCCCGAACTACGACCGCGGCATTACCATGGAAGACGTAACAAACATCGAAAAAGCTCTCTCCTTTATCGGGAGGTCACCAGTCGACGGAATAAACTACAGTTCCATAGCACGCAACACAGGCATTACGAAATACAAAGCGGAAAAGTACCTCACACTTTTGGAGCAGAGCTTTCTCATCTTCATCGTATTTCCAAAAGGAACAAATGTTCTAAAAGAGCCCAAAATTTTAATGGAGCTACCCTACAGGTTGTTGTTCCGAGATTACAACGAATGTACAGGTGAGCTAAGGGAAGACTTTTTTGCCCTTGCCTTGCAGCAGCACCACAAAAGCTTTTCCTACCTAAAGACAAAACGAGGGCAGAAAACTCCCGACTTTCTTATCGAGGGTAGGGATATAGACGGGAGCTCCTCTTTATTCGTTATTGAAGTAGGCGGAAAGGGCAAGGGACGTAGCCAGTTCAAGGGGGTGGAGTACGACAAAAAAGTCGTACTTTTCCAGCAGGGAGGTAAGGATCATGACCCAGGGAGTGCCTCAGACTACCAAGCGGGCAAAAGAGTACCCTTGCACGCCCTCGGTTTTCCAAAGGTCTGACTGTTCCATTCGAGCCTCCAAAATTAACTCTCCTTTTTTGCTAAGGGGCACCACAATGGGGCACAAATTTTAAGTATTTCCCTTCTTTTCATCCTTCTCTTTGCGAATCTTGAAGAACTCCGAGATTCGAAGACCTGTCTTGTCCATGTAGAGCTTCAAGAGGTGAGAGGTGGGTGCGGGGCTCTCCTTTACTACCCTTGAGAACTTGGGGTCCTGCATTTTGCGTTCAACCATTTTTTCGGCAATCTGCTCGCTTAGGGCGGGGTTTCTCTGCAGAATGGGTTCTATCGCCTCCTTGGGAACAATAATCCCCCTCACCGTCACCAGGGCTCTAACCGTTGCCGACCTCGGCCGTCCTGTCATCAGAGACATCTCTCCAATAAAGTCTCCCACGCCTAACCTGTCCACATTCACCTCCTTTCCCCGAGGCCCCTGTTTCACTACTTCCACCACCCCGCTGCTTATTACCAACAGAGAGCTGTCCACCGCACCCTCCTCTATTATTGTCTCCCCGGGATGAAAAGTGCCCTCCTGGGAACCGGCGGCAAGCTCGACAATATCCTCCCGAGAGAGGGGGCTAAAGAGCTCCGTAGCGGCGAGCTCCTCCTGTATCGTAGTGGTAGTAAAGGTGCGTTTCGGCGCCTCCCCGGTGGCAATCTCGTATTTTACCGAAGAGGGGAGTATTCCCGCCCTTTCGAGCCTCTGATGGATAGACATATAGAGGTCGTTCTTCCCCCGATAGTGGGAAATAAAATCTCGAAAGTAGACGTATACCATATACTTATAGGGATTCCCCGAAGCATCGGCAAGGTTAATCGAAGGCATGGGCTCGGTAAGGACAGCGCTGCAGCTCAAAGTAGCCTCGGTAAGGAGGAGGCGCACCTGTTCCGGCGGGTAGGCAGAGTCTACGGAAATCGGCATCCAGAGTGCATACTTGCATGTTGGCCGGGAGAGATTGTGCACCGTATTTTTGGCGATGGAGCTGTTTGGCACGATATAAATGCTGTTGTTAAAGGAGAGGAGGTGTATCGCATGCCAGCTTATCTCTACCACCTGCCCGATATTGCCGTCGGAGAGTTCGATCCAGTCCCCCTTGTAGAAGGGGTTCTCCAGGGTAATGGAGAAGCCGTAAAAAAAGTCGGAGATGAGGTTCTGGAGCGCAAGACCTATTACTCCCACCAGAACACCGGTAGATACCAGCACTCCACCGAGGGAGCGTTCGAAAACAGCGGTCATAATAAAATAGACGGCCAGTAGATAGAGAACTACCGCCGCTATATTGGGAATGATTCGTGGAGCAGGTGTTCCGTACTTCTTCTCAAAGTAGTCTGACCAGAAAAACAACTGCAGAAAACGGTTGAGCAGCCATGTAATGCAGAGGATAAGCAGAGACAGCAAGATCATCCTGAGGGTGGAGGTAAAAAAGCGCGGATCATAACGATTGAGAAACACCAATAGGAGTATCAGCACCCCGGGAAAAACAAGGAGGTCGGAGAAAAATATGTATCGTTCAGTTCTCTTCTTGGCGCCACGGCGGCGCACCACCCTCCGCAGCAGTAGATAGAGCAGGAGGCCCGCAACCACAATGATGATGGGGGCAAAACTGAATGAGAAAATACGGGTCTGCAGGGTACTGGTAAATGTCACATTTTATTATCGGCAACGCTTACAAAAAGGATTATTCGGTTGCCTTCAGAAATCTGTACATTTATCTATTCCGGGACGTTGCAAATCCCTCTTATAGAAGATAGGCTTGTAATATGCCCTTCCATTACTTGAGGCTGATAAAAGATTTCTTTCGATCTCTCGTCCACATGAATCTTGGCCCGCGAAGAATACGGTTCTTCGCGTGGTTTGTCGTACTGTTCCCTCTTATAATACTGTCCGGCTGGCTCGGTTTTCTCATAGACAACATCTTTTATCACGGATACATGAGACAGCGTGTTGAGAAGCCTCTTTTTATTATCGGCAACTATAGAAGCGGTACCACTCTGCTGCACCGGCTTATCGCACTGGACGAGAAGCAATTTACAGGGATGAAGGCATGGGAGATCTACACCGCACCCTCTATATCCATTCGCAAACTCCTTCGCGGGCTCTCGATTGTCGATTCGTTTTTTGGAAATCCGTTAAAAAGCCGGCTTTTTGCCTGGGAGGAACGCAATCTCAAGACCATAGAAAAGCATCCCATGGGGATTATGGAGCACGAAGAAGATGAGGGGCTTTTTCTTTTTATATGGGCGGGAATTGTACGCTGGTTTTTTTATCCATACCATTTCCGGGGCGAGGATTATCACTATTTCGACACAAAAGTAAGCAGGTGGCGTAAACAGCGGTTTATGAAATTTTATGAGAGGTGCATAAAACGGCACCTGTACTACAGGGGTGAAAAGAGATACCTGTCCAAAAACCCGGCATCCTCTTCCAAGATACGCAGTATTCTGGAAAAAATGCCCGATGCAAAATTTGTATATCTTGTCCGCAACCCCTTCGACACCCTACCCTCCAATTTCGACTTCTTCTCCTTTGTGTGGCACTATTTTGGGGACTTTACGCAGCAGTATCCCTATAATGCCCTCTTGCTGGAATTAACACAGCACTTCTATACATATCCCCTCAGCACTCTGGCAGAGCTCTCCCCGGAACAATACTCCATTGTTACCTTCGAAGAGCTTATACACAACCCCGTAGAGACTGTGGAGTCGATATATACCCGGCTCGGATACCCTATGACAAAAGAGTTCCATACAAGACTCTTGGAAGAGGCAAAAAGAAAAAACCGCCACAAAAGCAACAGGAAAATAACAATAGACGAAATAGGCGTTTCCAGGCAGTATGTGCAGACTCACTACGCGGATATTCTGAAAAGATTTAAATTCAAGCC
>JBKHFZ010000146.1:0-6605 GCA_046539925.1 Spirochaetaceae bacterium | reverse complement strand
CTTTTCGGCTCGAGCAGTTTAATAATAGTACGGGCGGTGGTCGACTTACCGCAGCCCGATTCTCCCACGAGGCTAAAAACGCTTCCCCTCTTTACGTCGAAGGAGATGTCGTTTACCGCGTGTACTATTACACTCTCCCTTTTGATTCTCCCGTTTTCGAACTTCAGCTTGTCCAGCAGACCCTTGGTAAGATTAAATTTCTGCTCCAGGTTTCTTACTTCGAGAATATTATTCATCCAGCCGCTCCAGTTTTTTCTACCAGCGGGTAAAAACACGCAGCCTCGTGTCTCTCTCCTATTTTTTCCATTACCGGCTCCTCTTTCCGGCAAAGATCCTTACAATAATCGCACCTGTCGGCAAATTTGCATCCTCTAGGCAGCTCAAACATATTCGGCACTATTCCCCTAATAGTGTGGAGCCGCGGTCTGTCCTCATCTATGTTGGGTATTGAGCCGAGAAGCCCCTGGGTATAGGGGTGCGCCGGCGCGTGTATGATATCCTGGGTGTATCCGCTTTCCACTATCTTGCCGCAGTACATTACATTAACCCGGTCCGTCATCTCCGAGATTACCGCGAGGTCGTGGGTAATCAATATAAGAGCGCAGCCGGTCTCCTTTGTTAGCTTCTCCATGAGTTTTAATATCTGCGCCTGGATTGTCACATCCAGAGCGGTTGTAGGCTCATCGGCAATTATCAACTCGGGGTTGGAAGCCAGAGCTATCGATATAATAATACGCTGACGCATTCCCCCGCTTAGCTGATGGGGATAATTATTCAGAAGGTTTTCCGCGTTCGGTATTCCTACTGTATTCAAGAGCTCTACACACCGCTTGTGCCTCTGCTCTTTTGTTAAATTATCGTGGAGGATGAGCGCCTCTTCCAGCTGCCTCCCTATGGTATATACGGGATTTAAGGAGGTCATTGGGTCCTGAAACACCATGGATATCTCTTTTCCGCGGATAGATGTCATATAGGACTCGGTTTTTTTTAGAAGATCCTCACCCTTAAAGAGTATCTCTCCCCCTTCGATCCTTCCCGGCTCTTCTATAAGGCGAATTACCGAAAAACCGGTTACCGATTTACCGCCCCCCGACTCTCCTACTATCCCCAAAACCTCTCCCTTTTCCAGGTCGAAACTTACCGAATCCACCGCTTTAACCACTCCCTTGTGGGTGTGAAACCAGGTTCTGAGGTTTTTTACTTCCAGTATTTTTTGGTTCGTATCCTTGTTCTCTGTATCCATGTATAATTCCTGTCAAACTCCTATCTGAGTCGAGGGTTTAATTCGTCCCTAAGAAAATCCCCAAAGAGGTTAATTCCGAAAACGATAAACACTATGTACAATCCCGGAAAAAAAGAGACCCACCACAAACCGCTGTACAGCACGGAAAAACCGTCGCTGCAGAGCATACCCAGGGTAGGTTGTGTTACCGGAACGCCAAGGCCCAGAAAACTCAAAGTGGCCTCCAGGAGAATAAAGGTACCCACCTGGATTGTGGACAAAACAATTACCGATGTAAGCACATTCGGAAGTATGTGCTTAAATACGATGGTAATATTTGAGAAGCCTATAACCCTGGAGGCTTCTACATACTCCATCTTCTTTACCGAGAGCGTTTCTCCCCGCACAATTCTCGCGTAGCGCACCCAGCCTATAAGGGTAAGCGCAATGAGTATATTTGCAATACTCCGCCCGAATGTTGTCATGAGAAAAAGCGCGATAAGCATGCTGGGAAAGCTGAGCTGCACGTCGGCAATCCTCATTATTACCGACTCGATTCTTCCTCCCACATACCCGGAAATCAAGCCGAGGACAATACCAAAAATCGCGGAAAAAAAGACCCCCACAAATCCTATAAAGAGGGAGACCCGGCTGCCGTAGACAATGGCACTCAGGATATCTCTCCCCTGCTGGTCCGTACCCAGCAGGAACCGCGCATCGCCGCCCTCTAACCACGCCGGAGGCTTAAAGGAGTCTGCCAGACTCAGCCCGCCAAGAGAGTATGGATCCTGGGGTGTGAAAAACGGCCCAAAGAGCGCAACAAGTATGGAGAACAGTATCATCAGGGACGATATTATCGCGGTCGGCGATTTTCTATAGTTGTAAAAGAACTCCGATTTAAGGAATTTCTGCAGTTTTGTCTCGTTACTTGGCAAGACAGCCCCTCCGTATATTCATAATTTTTAGAGATCCACCCTGGGGTCGATAACTGTGTACAGGATATCCACTACAAAATTGATAACCACAAACAGTACCGCCACAAAGAGAAGATAGGCGGCCACAACCGGTCTGTCCAGATTGTTAATGGAATCTATCAGGAGCTTCCCCATTCCCGGCCATGCAAAAATAGTCTCCGTTATTGTAGTAAAGGCTATAAGGCCGCCGAGCTGCAATCCAAAAATGGTAACCACCGGAATCATTATGTTCTTAAGGGCATGTTTGTAGAGAATATCCCTTCCGGATACTCCCTTTGCTTTGGCAAACTTGATATAATCCTGCCGCATTGTCTCGAGCATGCCGGCTCTTACAAGGCGTATAATGGTGGCAATATTTATTCCCGCCAGGGTTATGGTGGGGAGCAGAATATGCCTCCAGCCGTCCAGGGTGGCAAGACTCGTCTTGATTCCAAAGAGGCTTCCCATGGCTCCTCTTCCGGATACGGGAAACCACCCCAACCTAACACTTAAGAAGAAAATCAAAACCATCCCTACCCAGAAAGAGGGAAGCGATATTCCGGCTATTGAACCGCCCATAATTACTTTACTTAGGGGTTTTTTGGGGTGAGCGCCGGCGTAGACCCCGAGGGATATACCGATAAATATCGTCATCAACATGGCCACGGTGACAATTTCCAGGGTTGCGGGAAATCTGCTGACAATCAGCTTTAACGCCGGCTGATGGTGAGTGTAGGACCTCCCGAAGTTGCCCTGCAGGGCATTACCGAGGAAGATACCGTATTGATGGTAGAGAGGTTTGTCCAGTCCCAACATTTCGACCACTTGGTCCACCTGCGCCTGGGAAGCCCTCTCCGGAAGCATAGTATGCACCGGATTCCCGATAACACTGGTCATAAAAAACACAATAACCGAAACCACCAGCAAAACAATTATCATCTGGATAATCCGTCTAATAATAAATTTCAGCACAAAGCTCCTCCGGGTTTGACTAAAAATCTCATCTAACTGTAACTGCTGTAACTAAAACACTCGGCCCCTCTGAACACGTGCTCTCAGGGGCCGAGGTTATATATGTCTATTACGAAATAGCCGTACCCGGCTACTTTCGTTGTTTTGCATGTCGCAAAGGGGCATGCAAAAACTATCCCAAAACAGGGACTATTCCACTACCTTGAAATCCCACGCATAGATATGCTGATCGATTCTCGGGGTATATTCTACCCTGTTCCTGTGCGCGTAGACCGCGTCGGTAAAGTGGGTGGTAAAAAGCGCGGCGTCGTCCCAGGCGACTTCCCACACTTTCTGCATTATTTTGTCTCTCTCTTCGGGGTCTACCGTAGAAAGCGCTTTTTCTATCAAGTCGTCCACTTCCTCGTTTGCGTAGTACCCTCTGTTAACACCTCCCCAGCCGTCTCTCTTCGGCTCGTCGAGATAGGCGCTGTAGAGCAGGTCCTTCGCTATAAGCGCGCTTTCTCCGCTCGGTTCGGACCAGCTGCTCATTATAAAGTGGGAATTATACCCCTCATACATCCGGATATAGCCCCAGAACACGGAGCTGGACATTAGGTTCGGGTTGCATTTGATGCCCACCTTCTCCAGATAACCGGCTACTGCGGTAGCTATGGCCGCATCGTTAATGTATCTGTCGTTTGTTGCATCGAGGGTAATTTCGAATCTGTACCCGTCGTCCTGCTTGGGATATCCCGCCTCATCGAGAAGCTTCTCGGCCTTTTCGGGATCGTATTCGTATTTCTTTACATTGGGGTTATAGCCGTTAAAGCCTTCGGGTACCGGAGTCTCGGCGGGAGTTGCGTATCCGCCCATTATCTTGTCGATAATTTCATCTTCGTCTACCGAATGGATAATTGCCTGGCGTACTTCCCGTACCGAGAGAGGATTGGAATCGTCGGGAGACTCGATGGGCATCTGCGCGTTGGGGCTCGGGTCATCCTCGGTCTGTCCCATGGCAAACATCATCGCGCTTATACTCGGAGCGGACAGAACCTCAACATCGTCGCGATTCTCAAGCATATCCGCGTCCCGTACCGGAACGTTGCTTACAAAGTCGACTTCTCCGGACATAAGGCTGGCTGTTCTTGTCCCTGCCTGGGGGATAGGCCGGAAGGTCACTCTCTCTATCTCGGGCTTTTCGCCCCAGTAATCTTCGTTTCTCTCTAAAACCAGACGGTCGTCTTTTACGTAGTCTACCATCTTGTATCTGCCGGTTCCCACAACGTTTTCTTCCATTGCATCGGATCCCTTTCCTTCGAGAGTCTCCTTGCTTACGATGGCAATGTTTCTCAGATGGCTCGGCAAGAGTACATCCGGAACAACGGTTTCAATCTCTACCGTGTAATCATCTACCGCCCGCCAGGAGTCGAAGTTGCCAAGCGAATCCGCCCAGCCCCGTCCGTCTTCCTTACAGACATCAAAGGAATACACCACATCGTGAGCGGTAAAGGGCTCGCCGTTGTGGAACTCCACACCCTCGCGCAATTTAACCGTCCACACGTCTGCGTCCTCGTTAGCCTCCCAGGATACCGCTAATCCCGGTTTGGTTCCCAAATCGTTGTCGACGTAGATCAATGTATCGAATACATGTCTCTGCATCGAGTTCGGTATTACCACGTTTCGAGTGTAGGGGTTCCAGGTAGCCACATCGCCGGGTATTGCAATAACAATCTCCTGTTTTGCCTCCTGTTTTGCCGCCTGCTCAACCTCTTTCTCTTCTTTTTCACCCTGTCCGCCCGCGAACAGATGTACCGCCGGTACCAACATAACCAGTACCAGCAGTGCTGTTAGAGCCTTTTTCATCTCTCTCCTCCCTTTTTCGAAAAAATCTATACTCATGAAAAAACATGAACCATGCCTTTCCATAATCTCGTTAATATTAATAATGCACCGCTCCCCACAACTTATCCGGGAGATCCGCCGACTTCTCAAAACCCATTCTTTTTAATGCCAGCTGCGCCTGCTCCTGTGCATCCTCGAGAATCGCTTTCTCATCTATACCGGAGACCCTTCTTCTGTGCATAAGCACCTTTCCGTTTACTATCGCCGTGTCCACATCCTGACCGGAGGCCTGATACACCATCCGGAGGGGCTCCTGCCATACCGGATACAGATGGGGCTTATTCATGTCCACAAGAATTACATCGGCCTTTTTTCCCGCCTCTATCGATCCGAGGGAATCGCTTAATCCCAGCGCCTGTGCGGCATCTATGGTTACCATCTCCAATGCTTTTCCCGCCGGAAGCACTCCCATATCGTGAAAATGCACCCTGTGGAGGCGGACTCCAAAACGCATTTTTTCGAACAGATCGTAGGTCCTGTCGGGGGCGCTTGCGTCTGTGCAGAAGGTGACGTTGCACCCGGCCTCCATGAGTTCCACCACCGGACAGCGAGCCTTGATATACGAACCGGTACTCGGCCCCGAGCAGACACTCGTTCCGGTCTCCGAAAGAATTTGTATCTCCTCTTCGCTTATTCCGGTACAGTGGGCCAGCGAAAGATGGGGGCCCAGGATAAAGGGGAAATGCTCCCGCGCGTAGGAGATATCTCCGCTGTAGGAGTGGCTGTGCAGGGGTACGCCGTACTTTTCGGATATATCCTTCATCGCCCGATTTTGCGCTATATGCTCTTCCAGAGAGAGACCCTCCCGGTATCCCACCCCCGAGGGTGTCGGATAACAGAGGCTTATGCCGTCATTGAGCCCGTGAAACCGTCTAACCGCCTCTTCGGTTTTTGCAAAGGAGTCCCTGTGGGAGAGGCTGTACCGGTCAAAGGAGCTGTCGGATCTCTCCCCGTGCCACTTCCGAAATGTCTTGGGAAAGGGCGGGTTAGGCGTGCCTATCCCTAAAATATCCCGCACTCCTATAGTGCTCATCCCCTCTACATGGGCCTCCCAGTTCTCCGCGCCATCGTACCTCGGGTAGGAGCCGAACATGTTCATGCCGGTGGTAACACCGAACTTGAGCCTCTCCAAACCGGTGAGCAGAGCCTCCGCCCGCCAAAACTCCGGTGTCGAAGCCTGGAAGTAGATCTTCTCCATAAGAACATTCCAGTCCTTCTCCTCTCCGACACCTCCTTCGCCCAGGGTTTTGGTAAGCCCGTGCCCGGCGTGAGCGTGGGTATCGATGAGACCCGGCAGCAACACCCCCCCGTTCCCGTCTATTACCAGTTCCGCGTGTAACTCAATTTTGGGTATATCCCACTTTTTATGTGCCTCAATAGTTTCGGCCGAACCGACAAACTCTATACGCGAATCTCTGATACCGACGAGCCCGTCGTGAATTATAGCCCGCTCCGGGTTCATGGTGATAATGGTGCAGTTCTTCAGTAAAATGGACAGCTCTTTGATCTTTTTTCCCATCCTTGACAAAATGCAAAGTAAGCTTCACATCGTAAAACGATATTCTAATTTAGAC
>JBKHFZ010000145.1:0-6636 GCA_046539925.1 Spirochaetaceae bacterium | reverse complement strand
AGAGAGAGTGTGAACCCGGGGGGAGTTCATGATGTCCGCGTGTGTCGGATGGCAGCCAGGCAAAACCTTTAATACGCGGAGATACATACTCTTTTCCTTTTTATGGAAACTCACTATAATTGAACCGCCTATACTAACCGATGCTTCTTGAAGGTGCACAGGTTTTTCTCCCGGAGGATATTGTGCCAAAAAAAACCGCGAGTGTATATATGCTCGTGATACTAACGTCTTTGTTTACCTTGTCGATTACAGAATTACCTGCGTTGAATGTGGTTTCTCCCGTCTCGGATGGACCAGATCTGTTCAGCCTGGCGGAAGAGAATTCCAATACCTGCAAAAGCATACTCAGCGATTACCAACTTGCACAACTGCGGGCGGAACGAGCCCGTATTGAAGCGAGGAACCCTCAGGGAGAGCTGAAAGCACAAGAGAGTCTTATCAACGCACGCATTGAATATATGGAACAGCTCGAGGAATTTTACCTCGATGTACTGGAATCCTCTTTTGCCGTCGTAATAACCGGTCTCGAGGAGGAAGTGGCGGAGTTGCAGCTGAGGATTGCCGATGAGAATCTTCTGCAAGCGAAGGCGCGCTTTGAATCCGGCAAGATTCCCCGTTTGGAATTGGCCGAAGCTGAAGTAGCAAAACGAAGAGCTGAACTGGAGCTGGAGACCTCCTCCTGGCAACGTCAGGATTCTATGGAAGATTTTGTGCAGACCGTCGAAATAGAGTGGTCAGACAAACTTCTTTTTGGAGAGCCCTCCGTTAGATCCCCTTCCGAAAACGTTAAAGAGTGGAAAAAGAGGGATTCGACTATAAAAAGGGCGGAATTGAGACTTGAACGGAAGCAGCTGGAGGAGGAACACCTCCCGACAAATGCTCCGGAGTTCAATTTACAGCTTGCCTCGGCGGAGGTAGAACAGGCGCAATCGGCCCTCGAACGTGCAGAAGCCGCATCGGAACGTCTCTTTGAGCAGCTGATCAGACGGATTTATCTCGAGAACGAGACACGGCAGTTGCACGAAGAGGAACTTCACATGCACAGGGAACTCCTCGAAACAGCACAGCGTAACCATGAACAGGGGCTCATTACCACTGCCGATCTTTATCAGTCCAGAATACAACTAGTGCAGGCTGAAATACGGGCGGAACAGACCAGACAAAACTACTTGGCGGCGACAGTAAAATACACAATAGGAATGGAGCCGGGAAAATGAAGGGTACACTTTTTCTTTTATTGCTCCCTGGCGTTCTTATTCCACACCTTGTGAGTGCCGAATCCTCGACGGGTGGAGGGATTTTTGAAGAGCTTTTACACAGACGCCTCAGGGAGAGCGTGCCTTACAGACAGGCTGCGCTCGATCGCCGGAGTGCGGAACTCGAACTCAAGCAGCTCGGGATATCCCCCCTTCCCTACATCGATGTAAGCACCGACGGAAGGGGGCTTCTCTTTGAAGACGGAGAGATGCAGACTTATGAACTGCATCCGGGCCTTACCTGGACAAATATACTTGGTACCGATATACGCATAAGCTCTCCCGTAAGGTTTGAGCAAGAGAGCCTCCTGAGCAGCCTGAGGCTTAATGCCTCCCGAAAGGTATTCCCGGAAACCGGCATAAAAAAAACCGAGGCCCAGGCAACTCTACTCCGCGCCAAGGAGAAAGAAGAGCGGGCTTTTATGGATGCAAGGCAGAATCTTCTTGAGGAGATTCTGCAGGGGTACCTTTCCGAACAGCGCCTAATCCTCAACAGGAAAAACCTGAGAATCCTCGAAAAGGAACTGGAGGCGGCGGTAGAGAAAGACACGATCCGCTCCCTGGAGCAGAGTATCCTGAGTGCAAAACGACGAATTCTCCAATCGGAGCAGGAGCTGGAAAATATCGACCCTTCGATAGGAGAACACATTTCCAGACTCTACAAGCAGGGAGTTGTGTATACCGAAAAATGTCTGGAGGAGCTTCCTGAACAGCGGTGGTCACCTGAAAATTCCCTGACTACCACAGCCCAGGAACATACCCTCGCAGCGGCGGAGCAGAAAAAGGGACATCGGTATCGGGTGTATCTGCCTAACCCCGAAGTACAGCTGGGTATCGAGTATGACCTGTACGAAAATGATATGAGCTGGAATGTTTCCGTGGAATTCTCCGCTCCCCTCCTCGACAGAGGGGAGCGGGCTTATGAGGTATTTAGACGAAAGGAGCAGCCGGAAATTGAGCGGCTCAAACTGCAGGAGTCTTTCCGTTCATTAACAGAGGAGTATCGACAGATTCGTTCGAGGCTCGAACTGCTCGAGTACGACAAACGTCTACAGAAATACAGTATAGAGGACGCAATTGAAGAAGAGGAGTATACAGAGAGGATGTACCGTGGCGGTTTTATAAACGAAGAGGCCTATATCTCCGCAAAGCTCGACAGAAAACAGTCGGAATTGGAAATGAAAGAGATAGAGCATAGTCTGATCCTGCAAAAGCTGCAGCTTTTAAGGATGTTTACCTTAAGTGGGGGAAATAATGGGTAAGAAAGGGGGTGTATACACTGCTATTCTGCTTCTTACTGCGGTTTCCTGGGCATCCTTCGGCCAGTCCGGACAAGGCGGCGAAAGAGCCGGAAATTCTTCGCCGCGCAAAGATGAGCGCAGCGGGGAACTCATAGCTACCGCGGAGCAACAAGAGCGTATACTCCACTCCAGTGTTGCCGGCCGTCTGCGCTCGGCAATTAGAGTGCCCCACACATCATCCGCGGGGGGCACGGTTACCCGTATCCACGTAAGAGTTGGGGAATTTGCAGAAGCCGGTACTCCTCTGTATACCATAGAACGGGATGAAAGCGCGGGAAGTTTTGCACCTCTGGTAGTCCGCTCACGAATTTCCGGAATTGTTTCCGAAGTTTCGGTAAACCTGTACAGCGAGACGAGCAGTGGAGAGACGGGTGTGGTAATTATCGATCCGAGGGAGCTCTCCTTGAGTGTCTATCTATCCGACAAGGACGTCTCTTCCGTAGAACCCGGCCTCGAAGTAGAGGCCGTGGATGCCGCCGGAAGAAGCATCTTCGGGACTCTATACGCAGTATCTCCGGAACCCGATTACGATACCGGCCTCTACCGCCTTCTTTTTGAATTTTCCGTGGAAAAAGAGAGTGACGATAAAGGTCAAATGGCGGCAACACCCTGGGCCGGCCGTTTTGTTAGGGTGGAATTGCCGGTGGACACAATAGAGGGCATCTTTATTCCCCGGGAACTGCTGGTGCGACGGTATGGTCAATACTACCTCTGGACCGTTACCGAGGAGAATACCCTGGAGCTGAGGGAAGTAAAAACCGGCATGACAAAAGGAGGGGACATCCTCATCAGGTCCGGCCTGTCCGAGGGCGATAGGTACCTGCGGGAAACAAGCGGCAGGGAAAGCGAGGGTATGAAAGTACCGGGAATGGAACCGGACTGATACCATGCTGCGACTGATCTTTCGTAAAGAACTCGGAGTAGTGCTTCTCTTTGCCCTGCTCTGCACGGCAGGGGTGGTACTTGTTTCCCGACTGGGAGTGCAGCTCTATCCTCGCACCAGCAGGCCGGCGGTTAGCAGTTCGCTCTCCCACCAGGGGTACTCCGCCATCGCCTTTTCCCGGGAGTACGGAGAGATGGTAGAGTCCAAGCTGATGGGTTTGCCTGGACTCTCCAGGCTGGAAATGCGCTACGGAAGCAATTCCAGCCGTTTTACCATTACCTTCGACTGGGATGTGGACGCAGAGGAAGCGCTTGACAATACCGAGGCCGCCCTTTCACAGATAGAAAACCGCCTGCCGAGCAACCTTCAGGGAGTCTCCCGGGTAAGGTTTTCCACAGGTGAGAATGCCGGCTTTCTGATACTCGGCTTAAGCTCTCCCAGCGCAAGTGCCGAGGACCTGCACCAACGGGTTACCGGTTCCCTCGAATCCAGGCTAAGCAGTGTGGAGGATGTTGAGCTTATTGAAGTCCTGAGTGTCGAAGAACTCGAGGTAGACATTATTCTCAGGCAGATAGATATGCTCCGTTACGGTATTACCATTAGCGAGGTAAACTCCGCCCTCCAGGAACACAGCTCTGTCCAATCCGTCGGGTCTCTTCGGGAAGGAGGCTCTTCTTTTAGTGTGCATGTGGCGGAGGAGGAGCGTTCCCTCTTCGATCTGGACCGCAGGGTAATCCGCCGAACCAACGGCGCCCTGATACGGCTGGAGGACATTGCGGATGTGGAGATTGAATATAGTATACCTTCTTCCACTTTTGTAATGGAGGGAAACCGAGGGATACAGCTGGTAGCCACACCGATCGACGGCGGAAACATCCGGAGTATGTCCGAGGAAATTACACAACTCGTATATCGTGCACGGGAGACCGGGGATCTGCCGGAGGATACACAGATCAATCTGCTCCTCAATCCTGCGGAATATATAAACCGCTCCATCAGTAATGTAATACAGGCGGCTCTTATCGGAGCAGGGCTGGCTATGCTTGTGGTGTTTTTTACCCTCGGCAAAGTGCGCAACACCCTTCTTATAGGAATCTCTCTGCCGGTAACCATGTTTCTCTCCTTTATACTGCTCTATTTCTTCGAGATCAGTCTAAACTTGATCTCTCTTGGGGGCATGGCTCTTGCAATAGGAATGATAGTGGACTCATCTATCGTGGTAATAGAAAATATCCACCGCTTCAGGCATGAGGAAAATCATACCGATGACGAAGCCCATCTTCGTGATCTGATAATACGGGCAGTTGTTCAAGTAAGAGCCCCCATTATTGCTTCCACCCTTACCTCGGTTCTGGTTTTTCTTCCCATTACTTTTACCGCACCGCTTACTAACGCCATCCTGGGAGAACAATCCATGGTGGTAGTTTTTTCACTGCTATTTGCCCTTTTAGTGGCGCTTACCCTTATACCCTTGGTAGCATATCTGGTGTACCGGAGGCGTCTGCCCTTCTTCGGCGGATACGGCGACAGCCCCGGCGGAAAGACCGTTCTGGGACGAACAAAAAACCTGAGTACCTTGACGGTGAAATTTATGGAGAGAGGTTATTTAAAACTTCTCCGGGCCCTGGTTTCCGTGCGCAGCAGGGCCGTACTTCTTGTTTTAACCGCAGCTCTGGCTTTTTTTGCCGTCTCCGTCTTTATTCTGCCGAGAATCCCCCGGGAAATTCTCTCCCCCCCCACGAGCGACAGACTGATTGTCTTTTTCAGACCCACCGGTGATATCGACAGCGCCCACATAGCGCAGGAGATTATACCGGAAATGACGAAGACCGTAGACGATGAACTGGGCCCCTATGTTGAGAATATATACGGTGAGGTGAGGGGCAGGTTTAACCGCCTGTTTGTGGTACTCCGCAATACAAAAGACGCAGACTTCATGCAAAACAGGCTTGAGGAGGTGTTTGAATCGGACAACGACATGTACTACCACATTATGAGCTGGGACCCTGCACAGCTTCCCCTTCCACGCACCAATGATCTTCAGATAAGCGTGGACGGCCCCGATGAAACAGCCGTTATCGCGATACTGGAGCGAATGAGAGATATAGTTGGAGAAACGGGCCTGTACAGACGGGTTACCACCACTCCGGACACCAGTTACACCGACGAATTAATTATGGAACCCCGTAGCGATATACTGGATAAGGCTCCCGAATATTCTCAATCCGAAATAATTCAGATTCTCCAGAGAGCTCTTTCCGGAACACAGGCTGTGGAATTCCAGCACGAAGGCCATTCCATAGAGGCTCGAGCCCGCTATCCGGAAGAACTTCTTCAAGGCAGGTCGAAATACGAAAACTTTCTCCTTCCCTACAAAGACGGTACTTTGCCGATAAAGCATTTTTTCAATTTCTCCACCTCCTCGAAACCTGCACAGATTGCAAGCGAGGACGGCGAGCTTATCTATCGGCTCTACGGAAATTTGGGAAGGGGGAGCGGAGCCGCAGAGCGAAATAAGGCCCAGACCGAGGTAAAAGAGATTCTCGAAGAGCGGCTCGAAATACCGGAGGGATACAGCATTCGTTTCGACAACCCACAAGTAGAGCTGGATAATGCAATCGACTCGCTGTTTATCAGTTTAGCTCTTTCGATAGCGTTGATATATTTGCTTCTCACCTTCCAGTTTAACAGTTTTACCGCACCCCTGATTATTCTTGTATCCGTACCCATGGGTTTTCTTGGGCTGTTGTTGAGTCTCTTTCTGTTTGATTCCACTCTCTCTCTGAATTCTCTTCTGGGAGCCATTCTCATGAGCGGTGTGGCAGTAAACAATGCAATCATACTAATGGATTTTTATCTGTACTCTCTTGCTGAATATTCCACCCGGGAAGAGGCCTTGTTGGAGACGGTGCGGGTACGTTTTAGACCCATCCTGATTACCACCTTTACCACTATTATGGGTATGCTGCCTATCGCTATAGGCTTGGGAGAGGGGGCAAACGTAATCCAGCCTCTTGGTATCGCCGTCTCCGGGGGCCTTGCGGTCTCCACTCTTATGACCCTTTTTGTGGTACCCTCTATCCTTAGTCTTGTCCGCCTGCAACCAAAGAACTCCCGGCCTAAGAGCCCACGATCCAGGAAAGAGTGTGAACCCGGGGGGAGTTCATGATGTCCGCGTGTGTCGGATGGCAGGTAA
>JBKHFZ010000144.1:0-6670 GCA_046539925.1 Spirochaetaceae bacterium | reverse complement strand
CACAAAAACGGAGATCGAAAGAGAGACTTGATTCAACATAGAATTATTCTTATATTAAGGCAGAATCGTTACATTTCTTAGGAGGAACTATATATGGAAGTCGATAGAGACCTGATTATTATCGGCGGTGGGGCAGCTGGACTTAGTGCAGCCCAATACGCCGCGAGGGCGAATTTAAAGGTAATGCTTATAGAAGAGATGGCGGCGGGAGGACAATGTCTGATAATAGGTGATATAGAGAATTACCCCGGTTTTCCCGAGCCTGTATCCGGCGCAGAATTGGCGGAGCTGATGGAAGAGCAGGCGCGCAATTTTGGGACGGAATTTCTCATTACCACGGTTACATCAATGTCCAAAGAGGGCGATGTATTTACCGTAGAGACTCCCAAGGGCACCTACACCAGCTATGCCGTTATTACCGCTACCGGCGCAAAGCACAGAGCTCTCGGCGTACCTGGAGAAAAGGAGTTTACCGGCCGGGGGGTATCCTACTGCGCTACCTGCGACGGGCCCTTTTTCAAGAACAAAAAAATGCTCGTGGTTGGAGGTGGAGATGCCGCCTGCGACGAGGCGAGCTATCTTGCCAATCTCTCGGATAAAATTGTTATGATCCACCGCAGAGACAGATTCAGGGCACAGAAATCTCTGGCCGACCGAGTGCTTAACAACGATAATATAGAGGTACGGTTTAACCATCATATTAAAGAGATTAAGGGAACAATGAAGGTAAACGGCGTGGTTCTGGAAAACACCGAGACGGGAGAGACCTATGAAGAGGAGATGGACGCCGTGTTTGTCTTTATCGGTTCCGACCCCCAAACAAAACTGTTGCCGAAGGAAGTTAAAAAAGATGAAGCGGGCTACGTTATAACCGACCAGTGCATGGAGACCAATATCAAAGGGCTCTACTGTGCCGGCGATGTGAGGTCGTCTCCCTTCCGTCAACTGGTTGTCTCTGCAGGCGAGGGTGCAATTGCCACCCATTGTGCCTCCCAACGGATAGATGCTATAAAGGGAGAGGCTTACGAATAAAATGAGATGATTCCAACTGATAATAGCACACGAGTTACAACGCTTGTATTTATAATTCTCTTTTCCCTCTGCGGTGCCGATATATCCGTATCGGCACCGACTTTTTTCTCCGAAACACACTCCGGTAACATCGACGAGGAAGTCCGAACTAATCATATAGACCGATTGGTCTCCTCTATGGACGATACCGAACTCCTGGGACAAATTTTTCTCCTTGCCTATACAGGTACCAGCCCGTCGGATCAAATTTTGACCTGGATAGAGGAGAAAAAGATAGGCGGAGTAAAGATTTTCGGCTGGAACGCGGAGGACCTCGAGGAACTTTCTATAGGCATATCCACTATGCAAAGGGAAGCCGCCCGCAACCGTCTGTCTATCCCCCTCTTTGTGGCCACCGACCAGGAGGGAGGGTGGGTGCGCCACGTAAAAAGCTCGACCTCCATTACTCCAGGGAATATGGCCATAGGTGCAAGCGGACTTCCCCACGACGCATTCTGGACGGGTTATTACATTGCGAAAGAGCTTAAAGCGGTTGGAATTAATATGAACTTTGCCCCCACCGTAGATGTATATTCAAACATGGAGGCCCACGTAATAGGGCCGCGGGCATTTTCCGAAAGCCCTGTAGAGACGGCAAATCTGGCGGTGGCCTACTATATGGGTATGGAGAAAGCCGGTGTAATAAGCACGGCGAAACATTTTCCCGGACACGGGAACGCGACGGAAGATTCCCACGGCACTCTCCCAAAAATCGATACTCCCTTTTCCGTTCTCTGGGACAGGGAACTGCTGCCCTATCGGTTCTTGATAAAAAGAGATATCCCCGCAATTATGAGCGGCCACCTCTCTTTTCCCGCAATAGAGGAGGACATCCCCGCTTCCCTCTCCTCCTATTTTCTCGAAGAAGTTTTGCGCGAGCGGATGGGTTTTTCCGGAATCGTTATTACCGACGATATGCGGATGTACGGAGCAACCAATACCGACCACGGAACACCCGACTCCTGCTTAAGGGCTTTTAAGGCCGGTAACGATATAATAATGCTCAGCAGGGATTACGATATGTACCGGCGTGTGTGGGACCTGTTTTACGAAAAGCTTAAAGAAGAGGACGGGTTTAGGGAGAATATCGAAAAATCGGTCCGGCGCATCCTCAAGGTAAAGTACGACTACCTTATCCGGGAAAATTCGGTCCCCCTCTTTCCGGAAGAGTTCTCTTTAGAGGAGGAAATTCCCTCCCGGGAAGGATCGGAGTTCTTTTTCAACCAGGCCGGTAGAAGCGTCTCCATCATACGAGACAAACATATACCTGTCGTAGGTAAGAATACACACAACAATGGGGAAGACCGAATTCTTATTGCCGGACAGTTGAGAACTTTTTTGCGGACCGGCAGCAGCTATTTCCCCAGAGCCGATACGTATTACTTCCCCTACACCCCATTCTTCGAAGCGGATGATTCCGTTATCGAGGAGTTGAAAAACCGCGCGCAGAATTACGATACGATAATTTTCTGCCTGGCCAACCCCAACAGCTCACAGGTTCTCGAGGGGCTCTCCGAGACGGAGGCAGAGGTGGTAGTGCTTTCCACGCTCACCCCCTCCTATCTTCAGAAACACAGCTGGGTGGAAACCGCTGTTGCCGTCTACGGGCCGGGAGAGGATTCGGCTATTGCAGGTTTTGCCACCCTAAAGGGCGAAATAAGGCCGGAAGGTCGGGTTCCATTTTTTTTATTCGAAGAGCGATAATACGAGTAGAGGAGATTTTAGCCGCAGTGTTATGGCAAAGAGTAAACAGTACCATCTCCAAAACCCTGGGCCATTTTGTACTCGAAAATGAGAGATTTAATATAAGCCTGGTAAGCAGGCTCAGGGAGAAGAAAAACAGTCTCCTCCCCTTTTCCGACAACTCCATTTTATATGTCGGTTATCCCCGCTCCTCCAGACACAACAGTGTTTCCGATTCCCGGGAAGAGTCTCTTCCTCCGGATATTAGACCTGTTGCGCTGGTAATGCTTACCCTGAGGGGCAGTCTTTTCCCTCTCTTCTCTCCGCACTACTCCATAGAACCGGAGGAGGTAGCCTGTGTGCTCCATCGTATTCTCCCCGGCTCCAAGCCCCTCTTTAGTGTTATAGGTACCGAGAGGGATGTAAATCTCTGCAGACCCTTTTTATCAAGAGAGGAGGATACCAGCCTCTCCTACCATCTGATGACTCGAAGAAAAGAGCTGCCCCTCCCGATCTCCAAGGCAAAACAGAATTACAAGATAAAAAATCTTACTCCGAAAAACTGTCGCCGGGTTTTTCCCCTCGAGGAGATGTATCAGCACGAAGAGGTGCTTATACATCCGGAAAACTTTAACCCCGCAGCTCATATGATATATTTTAAACGGGCGGCCTCTTCACAGCATATTCTCTTTGCCGAAGGTCCGGACGGGCCTATAGCCAAGGCGGGAACAAACTCCATAGGCTTCAGGTACTGTCAAATAGGAGGAGTGTATACCCTCCCGGCTTACCGGCGGCGGGGTATCTCCAGAGACCTTATGATTAATCTATTGCAGTGGAGCAGTAGATCCGGTTTATCCGCAGCCCTTTTCGTGCAAAAAAACAACAGACCCGCTGTGGAGCTGTATCGTAACCTTTCGTTTGACCTGGAAGAGGGTTATCGTATAGTCTATTTAAAGCAGGCTTAGCGAATTTTTTAATAGTTTTCGCATGCCGCTTCGCGGCAACCGAAACAACGAAGATAGACAGGGAGTAAGTATGAAAGTGTGTATGGTATCGAGCGAAGCTGTTCCATTCTTAAAAACCGGAGGCCTTGCGGATGTGGTCAGTTCGCTCTCACGCGCCCTGGCAGCAGGGGGGGAGGATGTGCGTATAGTTCTGCCCCGCTTCTCTTTGGTATCCTCCTCAGATCTGGAGAAAACAGGTACTATTACTGTACCGATGGGACTCGGTGAGGAAAAGTGCACGGTATATAAAACTGTTTTTCCCGATGGGGAAGTTCCCGTCTATTTTATAGACAACCCCGTCTTTTCCGGGAGGACGGGACTCTACGGGAAAAGCGGCAGCCACACCTACAGGGACAACCATTTCCGCTTCGCACTTTTTAGCCGCGCAGTATTAGAGCTCTGCTCCGAGCTCTCCTGGATACCCGATATAATTCACAGCCACGACTGGCAGAGTGCTCTCGTGAACGGATATCTTCGGGAACTCAGAATTTCCGGCGAGTATAAGCTATTTGAACGGACAAAAACCGTCTTTACCATCCATAATATCGGTTATCAGGGAGTATTCTCAAAACACGATATCCACTCCACCGGCCTTGAATGGAGTACCTGCGCAGCAGAGGCTCCCTCCTACGGTGAAGGTCTCAACTTTTTAAGAACTGGTATTTTAAATGCCGATGCCGTTACAACCGTCTCTCCTACTTATGCAGAGGAGATTCGAACACCCGAGTTTGGGGATGGAATGGAGAACCTCCTGGAATCCAGAAAAGAATCGGTATACGGTATTCTCAACGGTGCGGATTACTATGAATGGGACCCGGCACAGGATTCCTTCATTCCCGCAACCTACAGTACCGGTGATATGAGCGGGAAAAAAGAGTGCAAAAAGGCGTTGCAGGAAGAGATGGGTCTGCCCATTAGGGAGGATATACCTCTAATCGGTATTGTCGGCAGACTTGCCGAACAGAAGGGTTTCTACGAACTCTGCGATCCCCGGCGGGGAAGCCTGTGGAGGATATGCAGCGAGATGTCGGTACAAGTCGTCGTCCTGGGTACGGGAGAGGATTGGATTGAGAAAGAGCTTGTAGAGACGGCGGGAAAACTTTCCAATCTCAAGGTCTTTATTACCTTCTCCAACAGGCTTGCCCACCTAATAGAGGCTGGTTCCGATCTTTTCCTCATGCCGAGCAGATACGAGCCCTGCGGCCTGAACCAGATATACTCACTTCGCTACGGGACTCTGCCGATTGTAAGACGCACCGGCGGTTTGGCGGACACCGTGGATAACTACAATCCGCATACAGGCGAAGGCACAGGTTTTGTATTTGACGATCTGAGCCCGGAGAGTATTTACGGCACCACCGAATGGGCGGTGTCTACCTGGTTTGAGAGGCCGGAACATTTTGCGGCTATGCAGAGGAGGGCGATGGAGAAACACTTCTCCTGGGAGGACTCTTCCGAGAGCTACAGAGAGCTCTACACCTCCCTTCTTACCTGAATTCCTGAGAAAAAGCCTTGGCGGCGTTCTTACAAATGGTAATTTTGTCGACGTACAGGGGAGAGCTTTTCTCGAAGCCGCCTCCATCGGTGCTCCAGTTCTCCCCTCTTCCGGGAAGGTAAAAAGGAGCTGCGATTCCTTAGTATCTCCACTATTTTAATAGCCCCGGAAATATCTCTCTTATGGTGCTCGTAGATTTTAGCCAGCGCCTCCCCCTGAAAAAAGCCCTTATCTAACCGCCACATCTCTTCCAGAACCCGTTCCATCTCCACATACATATTCTGCTTTCGGTAGCTGAGGGCCGCCAGTTTTCCGGCCTTGAGGGAACCCCGCTGCAGCTGCTCTTCGAGCAACTGCATTCCCCCAGGGTCTCCGTGCTTTAGAAGCAGGGCTCCCATCCCCTCGCGGGCATAAGGTTGCACAAGGATAGAGGAGTCCTGGGCGGCCGCTTCGATGGTAAAGAGAAGATGTACGAGACTCGTAATATCCTGCAGGTGGTGTTCTATAACCTTTTTAAGGCAGGTTGAAGCTTCTCCCCGGAGGTAACGAAAATAACATTCGGGGATATCGGCCCCGTCTATGTCCCCCTCTCTTCCGCACTTGAGGATTTTCTCCTCTACATTCGCAAGGCGGCAGCTGCCTAGGGCATTTTTCCAGATACTGCGCACCGGGAAGAGAAGATCAACCTGGGGACCCATTTGTACTTCTACCCCGCTCATCCTCGACCTGGTGGTGAGGAGATGACGGTCGAATCTCTTCCCGTTGTAGGATACGCACACATCCTCTTCCGGTATAAGCTTTTTAAGCTCCGCCAAAAAGTCCGGCTCCCCGGGATAGTCTTCCAGAAAGAGTTGATCCACCTGTATACTGTTTCCGCAAAACCTTCCCACCCCGGCCAGAAAAATGTAGGTCCCCGCTCCCCCGGAGAGACCGGTTGTCTCGAAATCGTAGAAGAGAGTTCTACTCAGCTTCGCTTCGGGAATAAGAAAGCCCCTGTAAGGCCGGCCGAGCTCGGGGCCGGGTTTTTGTCCGGCATCGGAGTAGGCTTGGGAATCCCGCAAAAAAGGGATACATACAGTCCTTCCCAATACCAGGGGAGCCCTCCTTTGCCAGCCCTTGAACAACTCACGCTCCTCGCTGCTCCGCCGGCCGGTGCGGGTATCCGCCGATCTCTTCGAGGTATCCGCCGATCCCCCCAAAGAGTTTGCAGGCGCATCTTCGGCAGGTTCTCTCCCGCCCTGCTTCTCTTCGTTCTGTCTTTCTCTTCTCTGCTTCTCCTCCCGGAGTTTTCGCATATGTTCGAGTCTGTTCGACAATTTACTCTTCATCGGCTCTGTCCGCCTGCTCGGCCCCCTCTCTCTCGCCGTAGCCCATCCATCTAGCGAGAAACTCGACAACCCGTTCCTTTCTATTCTCT
>JBKHFZ010000143.1:0-6744 GCA_046539925.1 Spirochaetaceae bacterium | reverse complement strand
TGTATCCCGATTTTATTGTCTGCGACGAGCCTATCTCCGCCCTCGATGTCTCCATCCAGGCCCAGGTTGTCAACCTGTTGCAGGACCTGCAGAAAAAACTGGGAATTACCTACCTCTTTATCGCCCACGACCTCAGTATGGTGCAGCATATCTCCGACCGCATCGCGGTTATGTATCTTGGAAAGATGATGGAACTTAGCGACAGCGAAAAACTCTTTGAAAACCCCCTGCACCCCTATACCCAGTCTCTTATTTCGGCAATACCAATACCCAATCCGAAGAAGGAACGGGGAAGAACTCATGTAATCCTCGAGGGAGAGGTCCCGAGTCCGGTTAATCCTCCCTCCGGCTGTGTGTTCCATACCCGATGCCCTCTGGCCGAAGATATTTGCAGCCAAAAGGAGCCCGAGTACCGCGAAATAGAGGACCGACACTACGCCGCTTGTCATTTTGCCGGAGAGAGGAGTATTATATATTCGTAAGGGAGTCTATGATCAGTAGGAAAAAAAATAACAGGCAAAACAACAGAAATAACTGGTTTAAGAGAAAGAAATCCTTTGGGGTGGGTATTTTTGGAGTAGGTATTCTCCTTTTCATGGCAATTCCCCTCTTTTTTTCCAGCTGTGCGGGTCTCCTGCCGGGTATGGGGGGCGATGAGGCTGGAAGCGGTGCCGAGGGATCCGGAGATACCCGGGAGCAAGAGGGTGCTCAAGAACAGCAGGTGGAAAAAGAAGCTTCTCCGGTAACGGTGGGGGAGGTCGAATCCGCGTTAATGCAGCTCACCCTGCAGATGAAGGCGGTTTCGGAGTTCGAGGACTACAGCCGGGGGGCTCCGGGATTTGAGGAATCCCTGGCCCTTCTGTTTCTCCTGGACAGAGGGCCTGTTCCGGAAGAAGATGGAGTGCTTCGGGCCGTGTACAAGGAGACCGGCGAGGTGTATCACGAGTACACCCGAGCCGTGGTGGATGCCGAAGAGAATTACCGGCTGTGGCGCTTTGTCCATACCGTAGAGGGAGAGTCTTTATCCTACGAGGTTTTTGTAGATGATAACCGTATCCCCAGGGAGGTTCGGTACGAGGATCCCGAAACAGGTGAAAAAACGCAGCGGCCCACCAGGTTCGATAAAGCACTAAGCCAGGCGGAAGACTCCTCCACCCGGGCGGAGGTCTTACGGTCTTTAGAGCGCCAGAAGCGTGAAGAGATGCGTGCCGGCTTGCCCGCCTATTACCGGGAGCTCGAAATTGGCGGCGAAGAGACAATAGAGCAGGCCGACAGAACTCTCGAGGCGGTGCATCTATCCAGAAAACTCGGGGAAGACTTTGGAGGAGACCTGCATGTATGGTACTCCCGGGATGTTCCCGGCAGGATTATCAGAGTTCGTATTGGCGAGGATATACCGAAGGTGGGTGTCGAAAAGTGGGAGGTTAAGCCCTAGGCGGCTGCCTTCCTTCGGTTGATTCCCGTGGGAAGACTCATCCCCCACCGCGGGTAACCTTGTACATTTCCTGCAATTCGTGTAAAGTAAGTGCTCCTATCTAAAGGGCCGGAGCCCTAAATTCTTTTTTTAATCAGGAAGACAACAGTGCATACAAAACCGCGCAACGAAAAGATACGCAATATTGCGATTATAGCTCACGTAGATCACGGCAAAACTACCCTTGTGGATGCGATGTTCCGCCAGAGCGGGGTGTTTCGGGTAGGCCAGGTGGTGGACGAGAGGATTATGGACAGCATGGACCTCGAGCGGGAGAGGGGTATTACCATCTCCGCCAAAAACTGCGCTGTAGGATGGAAAGGGGTCAAGATAAATATTATAGACACCCCGGGACACGCGGATTTCGGCGGAGAGGTCGAGCGAGCCCTCTCCATGGCCGACGGGGCTATACTTCTGGTGGATGCCTCCGAGGGACCTCTGCCCCAGACACGCTTTGTCCTCTCTAAAGCCCTGGATGCGGGGCTTTCACTGATGGTGGTTATCAACAAAATAGACAGGCCCGACGCGCGGCCGCTGCAGGTTTTGGACGAAATTCACGACCTTTTAATAGATCTGGACGCCTCAGAGGAGCAGTTCGAGTTTCCGGTTATGTACGCAATAGGCAGGGACGGCATCGCTTCGAGCAATCTTGAAAGATTGGGAGAGGATCTCCACGAGCTGCTCGACCTCATTGTAGAGGAGATTCCCGCACCTATAGCTGATATTAATCAACCCTTCCAGCTTCTGGTCTCCGACCTGGATTACTCCGATTACCTGGGGCGGCTGGTTATAGGCAAGGTGTACAACGGAAGGGCAAAGGCACACGAGAGCCTTGTGTGCGTAGGTGCCGAGGGAGAGGCCGCACCCCTAAAAGTGTCCAAGCTTCAGCAGTATAAGGGGCTCTCTATTGTCGATGCGGAAACAGCGGAGCCTGGAGATATAGTGGTGCTGGCCGGGATAAGCGATGTGCACATTGGCGACACAATCTGTACTAAAGAGCACCCTAAGGCCCTTACACGTATAACAATAGACGAGCCGACGGTAACTATGAGGTTCTCCAAAAATACCGGTCCTTTTGCCGGACAGGGTAAGACCATAGTGCAGGCGGGCAAAGTGTATGAGCGGCTGCAGAAGGAGACTCTTCAGAATGTATCCATGCAAGTGGAAGTGAGTACGGACGGAGAGAGTTTTGTCGTAAAGGGCCGAGGCGAGTTTCAGATGGTTATTTTAATAGAGACCATGCGCCGGGAGGGGTACGAGTTTTGCATAGGACGGCCGGAGGTAATCTTCAAGTATAAAGATGGTAAGAAGACGGAACCGGTGGAACATCTCTTTATAGATTGTGAAGATACCTATATGGGGATTGTGACGGAAAAACTCTCCAAGCGGAAAGGGCGGCTTATCAACATGACCAACCACCAGAGCGGCCGCATCAGAATCGAGTTCAGCGTTCCTTCAAGAGCTCTTATAGGGTATAGGGACGAGTTTCTCACCGACACAAAGGGTACGGGAATTATGAACTCCCTTCTCTCCGGTTATGAGGAGTATCGGGGTGATTATCCCCAACGGCATACCGGTTCGCTGGTTGCCGACCGTCAGGGACAGGCTGTTGCCTACGCTTTGTTCAACCTCGAACCCCGGGGGAATCTCTTTGTCGAGCCGGGGGATCCTGTGTATGAGGGAATGATTGTTGGCGAGCACAACCGGGAAAACGACCTCAACGTAAACCCGTGCAAGGCAAAAAAACTCAGTAATATGCGCGCCGCCGGCAAGGACGATAACGTAATTCTCACGCCCATTCTTCCCATGACCATAGAGAGGGCGGTACAGTTTATTCGCGAGGACGAACTCATGGAAATTACCCCCACCTCCATTCGATTGAGAAAGAGGGACCTTTCCGCGTCTGTAAGAAAGATACAAGAGAAGAGGTAGGAGCCTGTACAGAGGGCATTTGACTTTTCCGCCTATCTATTCTTATCTTTATAGGTAAACGGAAGAAGGAGTTATTATGTTGATAAAGAGAATGCTTACGCTCATGATGGTGGTTTTTCTTTCCAGTCTTCCTCTTGTTTTTGCCCAGGAAGACGAACAGGAAAACGAAGAAAGTGAGGAAGCGAGCGCGGAAATACCCTCGGATGTCGACGGCTATATGCGTCTGGATAATTCCGGCAACGATTCTTTGAGAATTATAGACACCGGAGGAGACGGAGTATATGCCCGTTCGGATACCTCTACGGTGTATCTCGATGTCGGGCAGGAGTACTACATAGACCTCAGCAATATAGATAGTGAGAGATTTCCACTGGATATAAAAAACAGAAGGGGAGAGATCTTAATATCACAGCGGGACGATATAGATAAGGCGGAGATAGAAGGAATAGAGGCCTCGGTGGAAGAGGAGGGAATACGCTTTGTTCTTACCGAAGAATTGGCAAAAGAGATCTCCATCTTTAGAGCGGCATCGTATCCTCAGATGGTAGGCTTCTTCTCGCCTGTACTCGAAGATGATGAGCAGCAGGAGGAAGATGAAGCCGCCGCCGAAGAGGAAGAAGAAGAATAAGACTTTTTAGAATATTTTTTAGAAAATTTTTAACGCCCGAGAGGTCGAGAGGCGCGAAAAACGTTCTCCCGGGCGTCGGTCTATCCGTCTATCCGTTCCTCTACGGCTTCAGAATCCGGTTCTATACCGGAAAGCCATGTGCCCACATACCACGAAACAGCACCCCAATCGTTGCCCCTAGGCAGAAGAATCCACGCCCCCAGCTGCTCCTCTTCCAGTTCTTTTGCTTGACGCAGTTCCATATCTCTACTGTGCAGGCCAAGGTAGGTTGAGTAAAGAATATTATCCGAGGAGAGCACTAAATGACGGGTCTCTACTACATCGCGGTAGCGTCGGTAGTAACGAAGCAGGTCTCGAATACCCAAATCGGTATCTGTATATTTTATAACCGTCTGTATAAGATCATAGAGCTTGCCCGCGTCTGAAAGAGAGAGCTGATCCGCCCGTGAACGAATTCCCTCGAGTACGAGCTGTTGTCTCCTTGCGCGGCTAAAGTCCGAAGTGGTGCTCCTCGAGCGAACAAGCGCCAGGGCGGCATCCCCCTCAATCTCATGGGGCCCCGCGGAGAAGTAGAGCATTCTCATATCTCCCTTCGAACTATAGTGCATATTCGGGTCGAGTAGTTCGTTTTCCAGTTCAACCGTTATACTTCCAAGGGAATCCACGAGGTCGGAGAATCCCCCCGTGTCGATGGTAACGTAGTGGTTTATCTCCACACCGGTAATCTCCTGTACAGCGGACATGGTGCCTTCAGGCCCCTCCTGCAGATGAAGCTCGTTCAGCTTTCTCCCTCGATAATACAGGTCTCTGGGTATGCCGATCATGGAGACAGTCCTGCTGTCGGGTTTTACCAGCATAATAGTATCTGAGAGCCCATCGTGTTCACCCAGAAGAAGAAAAGCCGGATCTCCGGTATCCTGTGAGGAACTGCCGCCGAGTCCATGTGTCACCATTACACTGTCCAGCGTCCCTTGGTCTTTTTGCTGTTCATCTTCTATACAGATTTCTCCCTCTTCCGCATCGAGGACAATATACCCTGCATTGCCGGCGTTCTCTTCTATAAGGGGATATTTTTGAACCGCGTTGTTTTTCGAGTTGTCTTCAGGAGTATCTGCTATTTTGAGTTCTC
Source organism: Spirochaetaceae bacterium (assembly GCA_046539925.1). Classification (GTDB taxonomy): domain Bacteria; phylum Spirochaetota; class Spirochaetia; order DSM-16054; family Sediminispirochaetaceae; genus CAYFVU01. Next base: position 1,581 of record JBKHFZ010000143.1, on the reverse strand, counting down.
TTTCGTGGAGATATGCCTGAAAACCCTCGTCATCGAGAAGTATCTTAAGTCTCTCTTCCAGCCTCTCCAGGGTTTGGAGGATCTCTTCTTGAGGATCGTAGTTATCCACGGCATTATATACGGTTTTATTCAGCTTGTCCTCATCTTCTATACGTTCACCGTCTACTCTGTACTGATCGTGTTCCGCATCCGCTTCAATACGTACAACAACAGCCCCTCCCGAATTGGTAATACCCCTTCTCAAGACAAAATCCTCTTTAACAATCCGAGTAGTAGCCATATCCTTCGAGGTAATCAGATCGGCTGTGTTGCCCCTTTCGGTTATTTCTATTATTTTCTCCCTCATCTCATTTTCATTTTCAACTATTCCGTCGAGCTGGTCGCGCTGTTCAATAACAAACTCCCGGGCATCGGCAGTATTATTCTCAACCCTCAAACTCTCTTCGGTAAGACTCTCTATTTCCACCTCTCCTTTTACCTTGTCTCCTCTTAAGCGGAAATATCTTCTCTCGTTGCGCAGTAGCGTGCCTCGCAAATCGCCATCGAAACGGAAACGCATCCCCGTATCCCCGGCAAGGGAGGCAGGATCTTCTTCCGCTGTAAGTGCTGCAAACAGTTTTTCAGTCTCTTCGGCGTGTCTCTGTTCAAGAAGTTCGTCTATACCTTCCACTGCTGTCTTAAAAATCTCCTCCCCCGTATCGCCCTCCTGCTGCTCCTCCTGAGTGCTTCTTTGTCTTTTATCTATAACCGACACTGCTCTTTCTATTGTATGTATCTTTTTATAGATAAAGAAACTTGAAATGACGAGGGCTGCAATTAGAAAGAAGGCAGTTCCGGTTAGAAGAAAGAATTTAAAAGTATGAGTGGTTTTTTTTCCGGTTTTTTTCATGCAAGTGTCCTTCATCTATCTTTCATTTGTCTTTCTGCCATAATATAAAGAGAAGACGTTCTTTAGTAAACCTCATCTCTGCTGAGAAATTATGCGGGAGTGTAAAAGCGGCACCGAGCTCTGGGAGGAGCCCGGTGCCTATGTAAAAGGAGGTTAGAATGAAGCGATGCTGGTGCATCTCCTGGAGTTTTACTTTTTAGTTAAGATAGGCAGCTGTATCCGGCTACTATCTTGGTTTGTCTGCATACAAACCTATGTTGGGATTTTTATTCTGTTTACTATCTCGCAATCCCTTATCTCTTCGTGAGCCGCCTTTTCGATCTGTTGCTGTTCCAATTTGTTGATAGCGCTCCCCTCTATAAAGATGTATGTCCTCTTTTTGAATAGGGGACCTCTCTTTTCGACCGAAAAGAGAATATTGCTGGGGTCGGAGATCAATGGATCGTTGTTGATTCGTGTTTGTAGCCGCTTGACTAACTCATTTTGTTTAGCCATTATTTTATCCTCCGCTGTTTCGTTACGTACAATATAGTCCCCTTGTGTCCTGGTTGTATCTAAAAAGTTTGAAGATTTTGCAAAGATTCTTAAATGCGGATTTGTAGAAATAGTCCTCTGTCTTATATATAATGCACAAACGAAAAACGAACAGGAACAGGAACCAGGAGGAAATATGAATATAACGGTATTTGGAA
>JBKHFZ010000142.1:0-6763 GCA_046539925.1 Spirochaetaceae bacterium | reverse complement strand
TTATCATCCCTATCCCCTGTCCTTATTATACGAGGTGCTTTAGAAGGAACCTCACCTGTTTCTACCACTTGGTTTTTTTCTGTTCGATATACTTTTTTATCTCCTTGGAGCCGATCCACACCTTCTCGTTGGTCTCGATATTGACAAGTTCCATACTCACCTGGTAGGCTACCACTCGCCGCCCCTCCACCGCATCCGTGGTGGAGCTGATGTTCCCCTGGAGCATGAAATCGGCACCCGTCTCTTCTCCCAGACGTTTAATTGTTTCCCGGGAGGCCTGGGTCTGCTGGTCGAGCCGCTCTTCGCGTATCTGCTCGCGCTGGTCCGATGCCGCCACAAACTTTACCATCCCGCTGTTAACCAGCTCTCTCTCGATATCTTTTATAAAGGTATTTGTATCTATATGTTCGGAACTTCTGTTTCGAATTGCCCCCACCATGAGGACGGGAGCTCTTCCCTCGGCGCTTCTAAAATTGTTGAGCCATGGGCGGTTCATAAGGTCTTGAACCATCTCTTCGGAGACAAGGCGGCTGTCGGTATCGTTCCATCGGCCGCTCAAATCTATCTGTGTATCCGCCGCGGTTCTCTGTACCGTGCGGGAAGATGTTGCACAGCCGGTAATTATAAGTACAGAGACCAAAGCTATAGCTATTACTATTAATATACGTCTCATGGATTATTATCCCCCTTATAAGGCTTCTACCTCATGAGCTTATGATATGTGGGTACCGGGGTTTTGTCAAATATTTATAATCGGTTTCTCACGTTATTTGAGTCGATAGGTTTCAGCAACCTCTTCGTACCACTTTGCCTCCGCCGTCTTTCCCCGTTTTCTACTGCCCTTTGCGTAAATCCGGCACTTTCGGGAGTACTCCTGCTCGGCCCTGTTCTGCAGCTCCCGACCCATGCGCTCTTCCGCTTCTCCGCCCACGAACTGCCGGGAGAACCATTTGCCCTCCACCAGTTTGCGCAGCGCGTCTATGCGGAAAATTTCTATCTGCCCGTACTTTTCCGAAAGCTGTCCCTCGTGGCCCGCCCGTTTTATTATAAGAGGACGATCCACATAGCCCACTTCGTAACGCGAAGTAAGGCGCAACCACAACTCGTAATCCTCGGCTACCTCCAGGTTCTCCCTGAATCCGCCCAGGCTCCTGAATACCTTTGTCCTTATAACTGCCGTTGAGGGCCCGATTGTGCACTTGCAGAGAGAGTCTGTAAAAACATCGCCGCTGCGCCGATGCAGCTGTCCCTTCTGGTTTACCACTTTGCCGTCCCGCATCCAAACTTCCCGACAGTGCACGAGGGGAACATCTTCGCCCCTTCCCTGCTCTTCGAGTTTCCTGAACAGATCCATCTGCAGCTCCAGTTTCTCGGGATACCAGATATCGTCGGAGTCCAAAAAAGCAATAAACTCACCTCTCGCCTGGGCAACCCCCCTGTTGCGGACTTTGCCGGGCATACCTGAGTGTTCTATACGGGTGTAACGGAATCGGGGGTCCGGAGAAAAGCGTTCGACCATCTCCTCGAAAAAAGTATGCGACCCGTCGTCGACCACTATAACTTCGAGATCGAAGTAGGTCTGAAAGAGGGCCGATCGAACCGCCTGGGTAACAAGCCCGGGCCTATTATATACCGGCACCACCACCGACACTGTCGGCTTGGCACCGGGTTTTCTCGCCGATGGCATAGCGCCCATTATGAGCCCTTGCGCCGTAGAGGTCAAGCGTCCGAGGTCAAACGGTAGAGGTCAAGCGCCCGAGATCAAGCGGGAGATGCCGAATCCTACCAGCGGTTGTACACATCCTCCACAAAACCGGGCATTCCTTTAATCTCGACGGGTCTCCCTTCATCAAAAAGCACTCTCCCCGAATAGCGGCCGAAGAGCTGATGTTGAAGCGACCGTATAACAAGGAGGCGTGTATCGGCAAAGCGGTCGACAGCAGGGCGGAACTCCAGTTCAAGACGACCGTCGCCGGAACTCATATACCAGGGTTCAAGAAGTTCATCCCGGTCAAACTCGAAGGCAACCTCTTCCAGCTTATAAGCCCTCCGGTCGTAAAAGAGCATGTTCTCCGAAGCAGGGGTGCGGTCGGAAAACCCGTATCCGAGGTTGAAGCCGAAGGGGATTCCCCCAACGGTACCCGAAGAGCTGGCCCAGTACCACCGGTTGCGGTACGTCCAGTGCCCCCTTCCCCAGTCGAGGACTCCAAAACTGGACTTTGGATCAAAACGGATATCTTCTCCCTCTGCTTTTACCCAGCCCTCGGCGGGCATGCTGTTGATCTTCTGGTTGTAGTAGAAGGCGGTGCGTTTTTCCGCCCAACTGGTGGCAATTACCATCCGTTCCTGGTCGGCGGGCTGTGTAAGCAGTATCTCTCCCTCTATTCTTCCCGAGGAGAATATGAGCCTTCTATGTTCCTGCTCCCGCACAAGATGCAGGGAGAGCTTTTTATCCTCAAAGAAGAGTTCGTGGGGAGTATCCGCATCCCTGGAAAGTCCCGTTTTCCCCCGGGTAAGAAGTTTGAGCGAGTCATACTGCCTGTACACAGCATTTTCTATATCCACAAAACAGAGGGCAAATAGTCCCGCATAGCCCAGATCGCTAAAGGTAATGGTTATTCCTCTACCGCTCTCCTCGTCGATAACCGCGTAATAATCCCACTCCTTTATTCTCCACCAGGGGGCATGGATATTCTCCCTGTTGTACCTCCAGAAGGGGAGTTTTGCGTATCCTTCCCGGCGGATTTTACCGCTCTCATCGAGCAGGTCCATGGTTTGAGAAATTTCAGTCTGCACTTTAGCCTTCCTTTTGTCCTTCTCTTTTGCCTGCTCTTTTGCCTGCCCCCCGACCTGTCTTGAATATCCCTCGAGACTATCTATCCCTCGATCTCTTTGGCAATTACTTCCACAGCCCTGTCGGCGTCCAGATCCTCGGTAAGATCGAATATCGGCTCCTCTCTGCCGTCGAGTTTTACCGTGGGATTCTCCAACAGCGCCACGAGCCGTTCGGCGCCTACCCCCTCCTCAATAAGAGCGGTGGCAAACCCGTCCTCCGCGGCATCCGTATCGAGCCACACCATCCGCTCTCGAAGCCCTTCCAGTGGGCCTGCACTTGCATGGACTCCGTTTTTGCTCATCTCGGGTTTAGCCGAAAAGCCGAGCTGCTCCCAGCGGTGCAGCAGGAGATTACGCAACGAGCCCTCTGTGGCCTTTGCCGGATCGGTGGCCCCTATAAGCTTTGCGCGAAATGATTCCCAGGAGAGTGTGGAGGGAGAAAACTCAGCCTCCCAAAGTACTACCTTCGCTCCGTTCTCTGTAAAGACCTCTCGCTGCCCTGGATAAAAACCGTTTATACAGAAAAAATCCTCCTCTTCAAAATAAGCCGCGTAGAGACCGGGGGCGAGTTTTGCCTGGGCCGAGGCCTTCCACTTTTCGTTGAGTTCCACACCCTTAACACCCCCCAGATTCTCCTGAGCTTCCACCGCATTTAATATGCGTCCTGCGTCGAGAGCATCGTCCCACTCTACATCGAAGGCGTCGAAGAAGTTTTGTTTAGCCGCCTCCGTCATAATGTATTCCGCAGGGGGTCGAAACACCGCGGTATGAGCTATTGCAAAGTAGTGCCTGTCCACTATTCCCTGATCATGTATCTCTTGAGCGGTTTTTATCTGTTTTTCCGAAAGAGTAAGGCCGGCACTTGCAAGAAACTCCTCGATAAATGAGACAGACGCATCCGTTACCGCGTGGGGTTTAATAAAAATAAGAGCTTTGTTGTTCATAAAAGGCCTCCCACGTATATAGTAACCGAGGGAGTTCGAACTCTCAAGGTTGTTTTTGCCTGAGGTGGCTTAAAAAGAAGGTTTATACCAAAAGAAATTATTTTAAAAAATGAAAAGGCCTGAGGTGCCTAGAAAAATTTTCGTTTTTTGAAAGCACCTCACTTGACGATTCCAGTGTTACTGTGTAAAGTAACAATATGATAGAGAGAATACATCATACAGCATTATACCGATGGTGGTGGCGGACCTGCGGAGGGAAACCGTGGTCCGCTTCGGGAACCTGATAGAGGTTTACCGCAGTTCGAGACCGCAGGCGGTTTCTCTCAAATGTGTAGAGAGGCGCTGCCTGCGGTTTTTTTTATAAACCCGGGCACAGGCCCGGGTTTTTTATTTGCATTCCATTGTTTTTACGGAAAAGGCGAGTCTCAAGAGCACGCCGACACAAAGAAACACTTGATAATGAGGAGAAGAAGATGGAAGAACGAATTTACCAACTATCGAGCAGCGAGATTCCGAAAAAATGGATCAACATACTGCCGGACCTTCCCGGCGGGCTGCCTCCAATGCTCAATCCGGCCGACGGAACTCCCATTCCCCCGGAAGCGATGAGCGGTATTTTCCCCGAATCGCTTATAGAACAGGAAGTCTCCGGTACTCGGGAGATAGAGATTCCGGAGGAAGTTCTGGAAGCCTACTCTCTCTACCGCCCCACTCCCCTCGTTAGAGCCCGTTTTCTGGAAAAGGCTCTCGGCACCCCGGCAAAGATATTTTACAAAAATGAGGGAGTAAGCCCCACAGGATCCCACAAGCCCAACACCGCCATACCCCAGGTCTACTACAACAAGGAGGCGGGAATTACCCGTCTAACTACCGAGACAGGAGCCGGCCAATGGGGAAGCGCCCTCTCCTTTGCGGGAGGCCGCTTCGGCATGGATATAAGAATTTTTATGGTTCGGGTGAGCTACGAGCAAAAGCCTTACCGACGAGTGATGATGCAGACCTACGGAGGCCATGTAGAGGCGAGTCCCTCGGAGCACACGGAGATCGGGAGAAAATTCTTGCAGGATGAAGCAAACCGGCCCGGTTCTCTGGGGATGGCCATAAGCGAGGCAGTTGAACTCGCCGCCGCGGAGAAGGGCACCAACTATGCCTTGGGATCGGTACTTAACCATGTACTAACTCATCAGACTGTTATAGGGCAAGAGTCAAGAACTGTACTCGATTCACTGGGCCTTTATCCGGATGTGATTATTGGATGCCACGGAGGAGGAAGCAACTTCGGCGGTATCGCCATACCCTTTATAAAGGACAAGATGGAGGGGCGCACTATCGATATTGTCGCCTCCGAACCTGTCGCGTGTCCCACCCTTAGCAAGGGCCTCTACGCGTACGACTTCGGCGACTCCGGGCAGTACATTCCTCTGACAAAAATGTATACCCTCGGCCACGACTTTGTGCCCCCCTCGGTACACGCCGGCGGTCTGCGCTATCACGGAGCTTCTCCCATTATCTCTCTGCTGACAAAAGAGGGTATTGTGCGCCCCGAGGCATTGGGTCAGACAGAAACCTTTGAGGCGGCCATGCTTTTTGCTCAAACCGAAGGGATTATTCCCGCCCCGGAATCCGCCCATGCCATCGCCTCGACGATTCGGGCGGCCAAGTCCTGCAGCGAAAGAGGAGAAGAGAAGGTCATTCTTTTTAACCTCTCCGGACACGGTCACTTCGATATGGCGAGTTACCAGGCCTATCACGACGGTAAACTTGAGGACTACGCCTATCCGGAAGAGGCGGTAAAGGAGGCGGAATCTCGTCTTCCCCAGGTGGGAGCAGCCGCAAGGGGCTAAAAATACCCAAGCTTTGAACCACTGAGGGTCTTAAAACTATGGAAGGAGGATATAGAAAATGACAAACAGACAAAAACCAAGACAGAGAAAATCCACAGGCAGTTACAGGGACCATCATTTGCCGCATATCCCTGGAACCTTTGGAGATCCGTCGGCAGCCTTTGCAGAGGGGAACAGCACGGAGAGACGCCAAGAGGCAGACGCTTCTGCCGGCACTTCTGCGAATCCTTCTACCGGCCCCTCACACACAGACAGGAACCGCTACGCCTCCGGCTCGATGTGTTAAGCCCTGGCCCGGAGTTGTCGATCAAGAGGTCTCGGTTCCGGAGCCTCGACCCCCAAAGAAGCTTCGCAGATCTATTACATCACCGGTAGAAATACGCGGGTCGTCGAGTGTTTCCGCTATCAGACGGCCCGCCTCCAAGGGGGCGCTGAGGAGCCCCTTTTCGTGTAAAGCCACAAACTTGTGCTTCTGTGCAAAATCCGCTTCATCAAGGCTGCGAATATGCTCCTGCATACCGGTTGCCACAACTCCCGGAGCCACAGCATAGGCAATTACCGGATGGGCCTTCTCTCGCTGCTCTTCTCCTATAACCCGGGTGCACATTGTAAGTGCCGCTTTGCTCGAAGAGTATGCGCTCCAGCCGTAATAGGGGTGCTCTCCTGCTCCTGAAGTGATATTGACAATAACCTTTCTTCCGGCAAAGGGCTCGATACTGCGGATAAAAGCCGAGCAGCTCCTCATGGGTGCCAGGAGGTTTACCCTCATATGGGTCTCTATATCGTGGGCCGGGATTTTATCGATAGGTCCAACCGGTCCCAACATTCCTGCATTATTGATCAGATATACCCCCTCGGCAGCGTCAAAATCAATTTCCCCGAAGAGTTCCTCGATAAACCTGTCGATCTTTTCGGTATGGGAGAGATCAAAAGGAAAAAAACGCACCTCTCCCCCTTTTTTTGAAGCCTCACTTCGTAAGGCCTCATTATCATTTCTCGCCACAGAGAATATTATAGCCCCATCTCCTATGAGGCTCCGTACTATCCCCTCTCCTATTCCTCGCGAGGTGCCGGTAACAATGTAGTACTTCATTGTATAAATCCTCCTTTCTGTAATGTAATAATAAAAACAGGGCTCAG
>JBKHFZ010000141.1:0-6773 GCA_046539925.1 Spirochaetaceae bacterium | reverse complement strand
AAGCGGCCTATATTGAACTCGTGCGCCCGTCGGTGGTAGTCTGCATACACTATTACGAAAATAGCAAGAGGAGTACTCCATGGTAGCTGAAGCCTTTCGAATCCTTTTCCCCCTCTTCTTTCTTATCCTGGGTGGATATGTGATGAACTTCTTCTTCGATATTGCCGAAGAGACCCTGGTAAGAGTAATAACCGATTTTTTTATGCCCCTGTTAATCGTCTCTTCCCTCGCAAGCTCTAATATCGACTTTGGTACGGTGGGAAAGCTCGCCGGAGCTACCACAATGGTTGTGCTTGTCCTTCTAGTTCTCTCTCTGCTCTACTGCAGAATACGCGGAGCCGACAAAAGGTCCTTTGTTCCTCCCGTAATATTCATGAACTCCGGTTTTTTGGGCATCCCCCTTATGGAGCTGTGGGGAGGCCTCGGCGCGATGAATCTTATAATCATCTACGACCAGATCCAGACCATTTTTATTTTTACCCTGGGCATTATAATTGTTACCGGCAGTTTTTCCCGTAAAGGCCTAAGGGAGATAGCCCTCTCCCCCATCCTCTGGGCTATTGTTGTCGGCTTTGGACTGCGCTTTCTCGGCCTCGGTCTTCCGGGGGTAGTGCAGTCGGCCTTTGAATTCGGCGGACGCGTGGCCCCACCCCTGGCCGCTTTTGCCCTGGGAGTCTCCCTCTACGGCAAAAAGATCGTCCCCGACAGGGATATAGCCGCGGCAATTGTCCTGAGGATGGTCGTCGGCTTTGCCGTTGGCCTGGCGGCGGTTCTCCTGTTCCGAATCGAAGGAACAGCCGCCACCGTGGTAGTGGTTGCCTCGAGCCTGCCGGCGGCGGTATTCTCCTACGTACTGCCTGCGCGGTACGGGGTGGACTCTCCCCATCCGGGGATGACGGTCCTTCTTACCACCGTTGTGGGGGTGGTATCCATTCCGTTCTCATTCCGTCTGGCCGAGGCTATTCTCGCGGCTCTCTGATTATTTTATTTCCGGATCGATTAAATGGCAGGCCACCCTGTGAGTCCTCTCAACAGGCAGCAGCCCGCGGTTGCGCCCAGGCGCTTGGAGTAGAGATAAAGGTGGATATAAGCCCTGGATATTTACCCGTATGCACCAATCCGACTCTCCACCAGCTGGCAAACGAGACAGCAGATGAGATGGGTATTGGATTTGAAGAATCCGATTTTGGAGCCGCTTCGAGCGATGTGGGGGATATATCCCAAAAGATTCCATCCATTATTATAGGGCTTCCAGGAACAAACGGACGGTTCCACCATCCGGATTTCAGGGTGGTGGATGAGGATCTGGCTTTCCAGTTTCCTCCCGATTTTATTAGACGGTACTTGGCTAAAATCCTGTCCAACCTTTCTTTACTAGTTGATTCTCACTAAAAATTTATATTCTTCTCATCCTCTTTTTACTTCCGTGCTGTTTTATGGAAACGAAGGAGGAGCATATGAGAGTAGGAATATCCATAAACGGCCAGGGACGGGGGCATCTTACAAGAATGACTGCGGTGGGGCAAATCCTTGCAAAGGAGCACGAACTTATCTTCTGGTGCCCCCACAGATATCATGATTCTTTGCGGAGCAGCTTTCCGAAAAGCCTTCTCTTCGACATCCCCTATTACAAGTTCGTATTTTCGGAGGATAAGATAGACTACATAAAAACCGGAGTCTCCAATGTGGAGAACCTTGTCGGCTCTTTTACCCTCAACAGAGACCTTGCCGATCAGTTGCGTCTAACGGCTCCGGATGTCCTTATAAGCGACTTCGAACCCTTTCTCCCTCGGGCGGCGAAAAAGGCGGGGATTCCGGTAATTCAACTCAACCACCCGGCGGTGGTGCTCAAGAGTCCGGTTTTTACCCCCGAGGCACTTCTTTCGAAAATAGCGGCCCTGTCCATGATGGGAGAATACGATGTAAAGCTTGTCTCTTCATTTTACGATGGAGACATAGGCCCGATAATTCGCCCGGAGATTAGAGATGCGGTTGTCTCGCGGGGGGATCATTTTCTCGTGTATGTCTCCCCTTCCATGAGAGACTCCACCATAGCGGAGATGAAGCGGTCCGGAATTCACAATTTTAGACTGTTTCCGGATCCAAAGGACGATTTTGTCGAAGCCCTTACGAGCTGCGAAGGTATAATTACCAATGCGGGACACCAGCTATTAAGTGAGGCACTCCACCTTAAAAAGCCTGTTCTCTCGATACCCTTTGAAGGGCAGTTCGAACAGCGGCTCAATGCGGAGATGCTGAAAAAATCAGGCAGGGGCATAGTGGGAACCAGCTCCACTTTGAGGGATGATCTCTACAGATTCCGCCGTTTTCTGGAGGAAACTCCGGCAGTGCACAATCCAGCGGCCGGAGAAGAGAATTTTACCCGCTTCTGCCTTGGAGACGACTCGGAAAATGCGGTTGCCCTGCTGAACAGGCATATCTACAGATTCCGGGTTGATTCTCCCGTCTACAATTTGTCATTATAAGGGCATGCAAAAGAAGGGTATACAGATACCACAACTGCGCTCCGGCGGTATTATTACCAACTACAACTGCAGCTCCCGCTGCAGGCACTGTCTCTACTGCTCCTCCCCCGAGAGGAGCAGGGATTACATGTCGGGTTCGAAGGCAGCACCGCTCTTCGAGGCGCTTAAAGCTGCCGGCGCCGGATCTGTACACATAGGGGGTGGAGAGCCTTTCTTGAAACCGGAGGCACTATCGGAAGTTATCAAGACCGCACGACAAGAGGGGTTCGGGATAGACTATGTGGAGACCAACGCATCATGGTTTATCCTCGGCAGAGACAGGATAAGGAGCATGGAAGTTCTTGAGAGCATAAAGCGTGCAGGTGCAGGAACACTGCTCGTCTCTATAAGCCCCTTCCACAACGAATACGTACCACTTGCCAAAATTAAAGCTGTACTTTCCGCGTGCCGGAGCAGGGGTATCTCCGTGTTTCCCTGGGTGGAGGGTTTTCTGCCGGATCTGTCCCGCTTCGACGAGAGTCAGCCCCACAGTTTAGAGGAGTACATAGAAGCCTTTGGACCGAACTATCTTAAGGAAATAGCCTCCCGCTACTGGCTGCACCCCGGGGGCAGAGCTTTGTATACTTTTTTTGACCCGGATACCGCCGTACCCCCGGAGAGCCTTGCCGGCGCACAGAGGGGCTGCGGTGAGCTTTTGGATACAAGTCACTACCACGCAGACCTCTACGGCCGCTATATTCCGGGGCTCTGCGCCGGATTGGGTATAGACGCCTCGGACCTTGGCAGGGAGGAACTGAACCGGGAGAAATATCCTCTTCTGCATCTGCTCTACGAAGAGGGGCCTTTAGCTCTGATGCGGTACGCACAAGAAGATTTCGGCTTTGTCCCGAAGCGATTCTACGGCTCAAAATGCCACCTGTGCAACGAGGTCCGCGCTTTCTTTGCTCTTGAGACAGTTTGCCGGTTTTATGAACTCCACCCCCTCGAGTATTACCGGGAGCTGCAAAGCCGGGCTGCGGGTTAACAGAGCTCCTCCTCAACTTTTGATCGTCTCTTTGAGAAGCTGTTCGAAGCGCCGGGCATCGGAGCCGCTGTAGAGAACAAAACGTATGTGCTTTACCTCCGAGACCTCCGAAAGTTTTTCCAGGACCGTGTCGAGGGCGATTCGACTTGCAGGTTCGAAGGGATAGCCGAAAGCGCCCGTGGAAAGAGCGGGAAAGGCAACCGAAGAGATGCTCTTCTCCTCGGCAAGTCGTAAGGCATTTTGGTAACATTGGGCTAAAAGTCTATCCGAGGGATTGTCCACTCCGTACACCGGACCGAGACAGTGAATAACATACTTGTTCGGCAGCTTGTGAGCACCGGTAATAACCGCCTCGCCGGGACGAATCGGGGCGAGGGGCCTGCACTCTTCGGCAAGTCCCGGCCCTGCCGCTCTGTGTAGAGCTCCGGCCACTCCTCCGCCTATCTGTAACTGTGCATTTGCCGCGTTTACAACAGCCTCCATATCGGTCTGCCGGGCAATATCCCCCTGCAGACACTCGAGGGTTTTGCCTTTGTACTCCTGCTTCATTACAACTCCTCCTTACTCCAAGACTGCCTCTATAGTATCATCTCCGGTGTCTTTTTGGCAAAGAGGATGCGGCCTGTAGAGGTGTGGGCTTTTATTATTATTATGAATGAAGCTCGGCGGGAAAGTCTATTTTTACATGTACTCCATTACCGGGAATATAGGCAAGGTCTCCCCCTAGCTGACCGGCAAGAAGCCTTACAATCGATAAACCTGCACCGGTACTCTCCTCTGTCTTGAAATCTCTGGATAATCCCGGGCCGTTATCCAAAGTCTCCAGTACTATTCTGTCATCTCTCCTGTATATCCAAACCGAGACAATAGTAAGCGGATTGGCACTAGGGGTCTCGTCGGTTTTTTGCTTATACGCGTACTTAAAGCTGTTGGTAATTAATTCGTTTACAATCAAACCGACCGCGGCGGCATTAGACGGATTGAGCTTCTCCTCTTCCACTTCGACATCCACTTTTACATCCCTCACAGTCTCCTGGAAACTCATTTTAAGCGTATCGACGAGGAGGGGAATATATTCCGAAAGCTGCACAAAGCTCCCGTCGGTCGAACGGTTAAGAAGATCGTAGAGCTTGGAGAATGCAAATATTCTGTTCTTTAGCCCCTCGAGAACGGAAGCGGTCCCTGGATCCTCATTTCTGTCAATCTCCAATCGAACAAAACTGAGAATAGAACTCATACTGTTTTTCACCCTGTGCTGCAGCTCCCTCAACAGAGCATCTTTCTCCTCATAAGCTTTTTTTAACTTGCGCTCCTGGCGCTTCCTTTCGGTAATATCCTTGAGTATAACTACGTTCCCCGGGGGCGTGCCGTGTTCGCTTTTCAGTTTCGTGAGTTCCGCCTCCAAAAAGGAAGTTTTCCCTTTCCATTCCATCTCCACCTCTAAGGGGCCTTTCTGGTAAAGGTCTTCCGCATTATGACCGTCAAAAAGTGCGTGTAAACCGGAGAGCTCCTCTGTAAGCCTCCTTCCCGTAAACTTTTTCAGACTTCCTCCTAGTAGGTCCTCGGCCGCGATATTGGCATCCACTATCCTCCCCTTCGCATCTACAACAAGGACGGCTTCCGCCATGTTGTCAAAAACCTTGTCCCGGGCAATGGGTATTATGTCGAAGAGACGGTATTTAAAGAGAGCGTAAAAGATTATCAAGCCGGATACGCTAAAGGTAATACTCGTTGGGCCGTAGGGTTTTAGCGGATTTACTCCCATAACATCCAATAGACTCGAAACCAGGGGAACCAGCAGACTGATAAGCAGGGCAAGAAGCTGTTTTTTCAATCCCGCCATTCTTAGAGAACGGAATATCAGATATATTGAGACAAAGAGAAGGGTATAGGAATACAATATCTCCAGATAGAACCAGAATCCATGCTCTACCGTCAAAAAGGAAAAGTGTCTTGTCTCTTTTATCTCTACCCCCGTACGCACCCAGTGGTGGAGAGAGTTTGTCCACATAAGCACGTAGGTGAGGCAGGGAAATATAAACAAAGGCCCTGTTAAGCGCTTGGACCTGTCTTGATAACCAGTATACTGGAGGGCCAAAATTATCCACAAAACCGGAGTAAAAGCGGGGCCGGTTTGAGCCATATTGAACCAGAAGAGCTTTGAATCCCCAGAAGTGGCTGCGAGAAGAAGGGCATAGGAGACCGACCACAAAGCGGCAAGAAACATCATCACTGCAAAGGGATAGGTGCCTGGAACACGGCGCCGGAGGAGGGTAACCAAAGCGAGGAACACTGTTACTCCCGCGGAAAACAGAGACGGTATCATGTATACGGTAAACTGGTATTCCATAGGTATAACCTCAAAAGAATAAGCTATCCGCATTTTACAGAATAGACAAGGGGGACAGGAATACTAATTATACCCCCGGCATCGGGCCCAAACTCGAGACATAGCCGCTTCGCCCCATATCCCGTTTTTCTTACCGCGCAAAAAGTAGTATATTTTAAAGAGGAAGAAAGATATGAACGATTTTGCAGACATAGTAAAAAATTTGTTTCGCCGCGATTTAAACGCAACTCCCCTCGAGATAGTGCTTTTTTTCCTGATTGTTTTCGGGTTTTTCGGGCTTCTCGGACTCTTGTATAGGGTACACCAAAAAAAGGAGCGCAAAAGACTCGAGCAGATACGGGAAGATAAGTGGAACCGCCTCTGTGCTAAATACGAACTCTCGGACCGGGAGCGAATCTTCCTCGAAGAACTTGCTCAGCATCTGGAGATGCCGGAAAAGAAATACCTGCTTATGGTAGACTACAACACCTTCCACTACGCTCTGCAGGAGTACAGCAAAAAGGAGCGGCCGGAGGCCTCCCTGGTAGCAGGGATAATAAAAAAGACAGGTCTAAAGAAAGCGGAGGAGGTTATAAGAGAGATACCGGTACAGCGTAGAAAATCTGCCCGTATCTCCGTAGATATTCCCGCTCTACTCTCCCCTGCTGAGGGTGACAAGGATGCAGAACACCTCGATGCGAAGTTATTCGACCTGAGCAAGGGCGGTTGCCGCACTACAAATCCTGAAGGTCGCTTTGCCGCCGGAGACGATGTAAAAATAAGCTTTACATATAAAGGCAAAAGGTACAGTGAAATACCCGCTGCAGTGGTACGAACAAGCGGCAAAAGAAAAGTGCTGCACCTCTCTTTTGGGCATGTAAAGAAAAGCACTTAGAAGAGTACTGAATAGTTCCCAACCTAGCCTGTTTTTCTA
>JBKHFZ010000140.1:0-6797 GCA_046539925.1 Spirochaetaceae bacterium | reverse complement strand
GATATGTGTATGGGTGTAACAGAAACCTTTACAAAAGACATGCACACAAGCATCTCCGGAGGGTTTGTATTCCGGTTCGTTCCCAAGTACTACCTATCCCGCAGGATAAAGATAATCCATTCCCTCTACGAAGAGACGAAAGTCCAGACAGGCTACTCCCTTTCGCCGGAAGCCGAAACAGAAATAGAGGGTATAATGAAGAAAGTTGAGGCCTACGAAAAACGGCCACCCTGGAAACGGCTATCCCTTGTAGCAGGGGTAAGTTCTCCCTTCGACATTACCGAGATAAACTTTAAGATGCCCAGCTGTTTTGCCGCCTTGGGCTACGAAGTTTTGGATAACGGTTTTATCTCCATCGGCTCTACTCTGGAGGAGGAACCGAACTTGACTGTCTCCGCCTCATTCTCCTTTTTCTCCGGCATGTATTCCACCGCGTATTGGATTATGGAGAGGATGGAGAAGGCCGTTACCCATAGATGGGTGTACGAGTACCGTTAAAATATCGACCGGTTACCAGCCGGTGAAAAACCAAAACTAAAAAAAAGAAAAAAAAGAAAACCGTAAAAATAGATTGACAAATGGAAAACCCGTTGGAATAATGAATATTCATGCTATATTCAAAAAAAAAAAGGAGTGTGTAGATGAAAAAAGCATTTAATGTACTACTGATCTTTTTGCTTGCCTTTACCGTATTTGCAGGTGGGCAACAGGATGCAGGCGAAGCAGAAGTAGAATCTGCCGAAGAATCAGCTGAGGGCCCCCAATCCGGTGGTGTTCTGGTATTCGGACGCGGCGGAGATTCAGTTGGACTGGACCCCGCTCGCGAGACCGACGGGGAGTCGTTTTACGGCAGCACCCAGATTTTTGACAATCTGGTTGAGTTTAAAAACGGTACTACCGAAATCCAGCCGGCCCTGGCTAAAAGCTGGGATATTTCCGACGATAACCTCACTTTCACCTTCCATCTGGTAGAGGATGCAACCTTCCACGACGGAACCCCATTTAACGCCGATGCGGCTGTTTTCTCTCTGAAGCGTCAGATGGACGAGGATCATCCCTACTACGACCTGGGACCCTGGAAATATTGGGGCTACATGGACATGGACAATATCGTCGATGATATTGTAGCGGTAGATGAGTATACCGTTCGCTTTGACCTCAAAAAGGTGGAAGCACCTTTCCTTGCTAACCTGGCCATGGACTTTGCCGCAATGGTAAGTCCGACGGCGGTAGAAAAGTACGGCAAGGACTTCAAGAGCAACCCGGTAGGAACCGGACCTTTCAAATTTGTATCCTGGCAGAAGGATTCAGACATCGTGCTCGAGAGAAACGAGGATTACTGGCGCCGACCGGCGTACCTGGACCGTCTGATCCTCGAAGTAATTCCCGATCCCACCGCCCGCTATCTGGCATTGCAGAAGGGCGAGATCGACGTGATGGACTTCCCCTCTCCCGAGGATATCGAAGAGATGAAGGACGATCCGGACATCAAGGTTGTTCAGCAGCCCGGTCTTAATGTCGGATATCTGGCCATGAACTGCCAGAAAGAGCCCTTCGACGACAAGCGTGTGCGTCAGGCATTTAACTACGCCATTAATAAAGATGAAATTATTGAAGCGGTATTCGGCTCCGCGGGAACAGCAGCAAAGAATCCGATTCCTCCCACAATGTGGTCGTACAACGACGATATAGACCCGTACCCCCACGATCCCGAAAAGGCAAAGGAGCTTCTTGCCGAAGCGGGTTACCCCGACGGGTTCGAGACCGACCTGTGGGCAATGCCGGTTGCACGTCCCTACTTTCCCGACGGACGGAAAGTGGCGGAGATTATGCAGGCACAGCTCGAGAAGATCGGCGTGGAGGCCGAGATCGTAAGTTACGACTGGGGTACCTATCTCGACAGGACCGACTCAGGCGAGCACGAAACAGCGCTGCTTGGGTGGACCGGTGACAATGGTGATCCAGACAACTTTCTGTTTGTACTCCTTTCGGCAGCTGCCGCAGAGGTACCCGCCGGAAACATCGCCTTCTGGAAGGACGACGAGTTCAACGAGCTTATTATCGAGGCAAAAGAGACCTTCGACCGCGATCTCCGGACGGAACTGTACATGGAGGCTCAGGAAGTGTTCCACGAAGAGGCTCCCTGGGTGCCCGTTGCCCATTCGGTGGTGTCCGAACCCATGCAGCCTAACGTAAAGAACTTCAAACTTTCCCCGGTTGGAAAGCGTGTTTTCTACAGCGTGTGGCTGGACGACTAAAGTATCTGCTAAGGAAAAATTTCGGGAGACAGGGGCTGCAAGGCCTCTGTCTCTTTAATGGTGTGTGAGATAAAGGTTAGATGCTTAAATATTTTTTAAAACGAATTTCCCTTTTAATACCTACTCTTATCGGCGTTGCAACGCTGGTGTTTGCCATGGTAGCCCTTTCTCCTGGAGACCCGGCTCGGGTGATGCTTGGAGAGCGGGCCAGTAAAGCGCAGCTGGAGAAGCTGCGCTCCGATTTGGGCTTGGACCGTCCATTAATCGAACAATACGGTGTCTACATGAAAAATATGGTGCAGCTCGATTTTGGAGAGTCGATAAAAACCGGACGCAAGGTGAGCGAGGAGATAAAGGCGCTGTATCCGGCAACCATCGAGCTGGCCTTTTTTGCCATGCTCTTTGCCACAACCCTCGGCATTATTATAGGAGTTTTATCCGCCACCCGGCGGAATACGTGGGTCGACTACACCTCTATGGTGGGGGCCCTGTTCGGGGTCTCCATGCCGGTCTTCTGGCTGGCATTAGTGCTAATGATGATTTTTTCTGTCGGTCTGGACTGGCTGCCCACGGGCGGGCGTATAAACATTCGTTACTACTTCGAAGCGATTACAAACTTTTATATAATCGACACCTTCATATATCTGATTCGGGAGGGGGATCCCAAATTTTTTGTTTCCAGTGTAAAGCACATGGTTCTGCCGGCGGTAGCCCTTGGGACTATTCCCCTTGCCATTATCGCACGGGTTACCCGCAGCAGTATGCTGGAAGTGCTCAAGCAGGATTATATAAAAACGGCGCGGTCTGCCGGTATCCTGGAAAATCGGGTAGTGTACCGCTACGCCCTCAAAAACGCGCTGCTTCCGGTAATAACAATTATCGGTTTGCAGTTTGGGCTGCTTCTCTCGGGAGCAATTCTCACTGAGACGATTTTTTCATGGCCGGGAATAGGCAGATGGATTTACAAGGCAATTGAAGCCCGCGATTATCCGGCGGTGCAGGGAGGGGTTATAGTTATTGCCACCACTTTTGTCTTGATCAACTTGGTAGTTGATATCCTGTACTCAATAGTAAACCCAAAGATAAGGCTGCAGTAAATGAAAACCGGAAATAGACACGGAGAACGGAATATGGAGGGCCCTGCCGACAGACTCCCGTCGCCAGGCACACTAGTGGAACAGGGAAAACAGCTGGATGTACCGGATGAGCCGACCTCCTTTCGGGAGTCTATCCACCAGCTAAAGCGGAACAAGGCGGCAGTGGCGGGTTTAGTCGTAATTGCCCTGTTTCTCTTTGTCGGAATTTTTGCGCCTCTTATTTCCCCACACAATCCTCTGGAGCAGGCTATTTCCATGCGCAAGGCTCCTCCATTTACAGAGGGGTTTATTCTTGGAACCGACAGTCTCGGCCGTGATATGCTCTCGCGCCTTATTTATGGGGCCCGCATTTCGATGGTAATAGGAGTTGTTTCGGTGGGCATAGCGCTGTTCTTCGGTCTGTTGATCGGCGTGGTCTCAGGCTATTACGGAGGCTGGTTCGACAAGATTGTAATGAGAATTATCGACATTATGCTCGCATTTCCCTATGTACTGCTGACAATCGTAATAGTTGCTATTCTTGGAGCCTCTCTTACCAACGCGATGATTGCGATTGGCATAAGTCAGATCCCGAGGTACGTCCGTCTTGTGAGGGCTTCTGTACTCGCGGAAAAAGAGAACGACTATGTTACTGCGGAGAGATCCATTGGAGCCTCGAATTTTGAGTTGATGTTCGGTTCCATTCTTCCCAACTGTCTGGCGCCGATTACTGTTCAGGCGACCCTTGGAGTGGGAGAGGCAATTCTCAGTTCCGCCGCTCTCTCCTTTCTCGGTTTGGGTGCCCAGCCACCTACCCCGGAATGGGGGCTTATGATAGCCAGCTCTCGGGAGTTTATTACCAGCGCCTGGTGGATTGTAACCCTGCCCGGCATTGCCACACTGTGTGCCGTATTGGGTTTTAACCTCTTCGGTGACGGGCTCCGTGATATTCTTGATCCGAAGTTGAGGGACTAAACCCATGGATGAAGCACCACTTCTTTCGATACAAAACCTCGAGGTAAACTTTTATACCCAGCGCGGAGTTGTACGTGCCGTGCGGGATATCTCCTTCGATATAAAAAAAGGGGAGACCCTTGCCCTGGTTGGCGAATCGGGCTGCGGCAAATCCGTTACCGCCCACTCTATTAACCAATTAATACCAATGCCGCCGGGTAAGATAGACGGGGGCAGGATATTTTTCGAAGGGCGTGACTTGCTCACCCTGTCCGAACGGGAGATTCGCAAGCTGCGCGGAGAGCGTATCTCCATGATCTTCCAGGAACCGATGACCAGCCTCAATCCGGTGTTTAAAGTGGGAGCGCAGATAGCCGATGTCATTCTTACCCATCAGGATGTGACCAGGCAGGAAGCGTGGAGTCGGGCGGTAAAACTCCTCGAACTGGTAAAGATCCCCGCCCCGGAGAGCCGTGCCGACAGTTATCCCCACCAGCTCTCCGGAGGAATGCGGCAGAGGGTTATGATTGCAATGGCCCTCGCTTCGCCGGAACCGGGGCTGATGATTGCCGATGAGCCGACTACGGCCCTCGACGTTACAATACAGGCCCAGATACTGGATCTGTTGGCCGACTTGAAGAAAAAGATACAGATGTCGGTGCTCCTCATTACCCACGATATGGGGGTGGTGGCGGAGACTGCAGACCGGGTGGTGGTAATGTATGCGGGACGGAGAGTGGAAGAGGCGGATGTGTACGATATTTTCGAAAACCCCTCCCACCCCTACACCCTCGGCCTCCTCAATTCGCTTCCTTCGAACGAAAAGTACCGGGGTGCAAAGCGGCTGGAGGCGATACACGGTACGGTCCCGGATCTGCTGACTATAGGCGACTGGTGCCCCTACGAAAACCGCTGTCCCTATGCCGTGGAGGAGTGCCGGAACAGTTTTCCAGGGGAAACTCGAATAAAAGAGGATCATCTGTCCTGGTGCCACAGGGTGGAAGATGTAATTAAAGAGAGGGGTACTGCATAAATATATGGAAACTCTACTGGAAGTGAAGAACCTGAAGACCCACTTTTCTATGCCTTCCAAAAAGATAGGCCTCCCGAAACCGGTGCTAAAAGCGGTGGATGATGTAAGTTTTAACGTCTACCGGGGGGAAGTACTTGGGGTGGTAGGAGAATCGGGTTGCGGCAAGTCTACCCTTGGCCGCACGGTGCTGCGTCTGGAGAACAAGACGGAAGGCGAGGTGCGCTACGAGGGCCGTGATATATTCGGGCTCGGAGAAGCCGAGATAAAGCAGCTGCGCACTCAGGTTCAGATGGTGTTTCAGGACCCCTACAGCTCTCTTAATCCGCGAAAGAAGATCAGCAGTCTGCTGTCCCAGCCACTGCGCATTCATACAAACCTGACGCCCATTGAGAGGCACGAGAAGATAGACTCGATTATGAAAGAGATAGGGCTCAATCCGCGTTATAAAAACCGCTTTCCCCACCAGTTTTCCGGCGGTCAGCGACAGCGCATAGGAATTGCCAGAGCACTTGCCCTGGACCCCGAGTTTATTATCTGTGACGAAGCGGTATCCGCCCTGGATGTGTCTGTCCAGGCGCAGATATTGAACCTGCTGCTGGACTTGCAGGACCGACACAGCCTCACCTATCTGTTCATTGCCCATGATTTAGGGGTAGTGGAGTTTATCTCCAGCCGGATTATGGTGATGTATCTTGGAAAGGTGGTAGAGTTCGCGGAAAAGGAAGAGCTGGTGTCCCACCATGCACATCCCTACACAAAAAGTCTGTTTACCGCTTTTCCCACCACCGATCCCCGTGCCCGGGAGAACAAAAAGAGAGTGGTAATGGGCGACGTTCCCTCTCCAATAGACCCGCCCGCGGGCTGTCATTTTCATCCCCGCTGCCCCTATGCGATGGATATCTGCTCGAGGGAGTACCCGCAGATCCGCGAGATATCCCCCGGCCATTTTGCGGCGTGCCATTTGCTGGAATAGGACTTGTATCTTAAAAGAATTATAAAAAAAGGCGGCCGAAGCCGGCCGCCTTGCATCTTTATGTCTTTTGTCAATAAAACTTGAAACTGCTACTTGTTCATCATTTGTTCATATTGAATTCCATGCGTTTTATTACATCGTTTTGCAGTTCTTTGTTGAGGGGAGTAAAGAAGGCGCTGTAACCGGAGATGCGCACCATAAGATCGCTATGCTCTTCCGGATTTTCCTGGGCATCCTTTAGCGTGGAGTTGTCGAGCACGTTGAATTGGATATGGTACTGGTAGTTTTTGAAATGAGTTTTTACCAGAGCCAATGCACGCTTACGTCCTTCAGGACTCTTTAGTGTTTCCGGGGTGAGTCTCATATTAAATATAGACCCTTTTTGGAACCATTTGCTGGGAAGTTTAGCCTCGGAGTTAATGGTTGCGGTAGGCCCATGTCGTTCTGCCCCGTTTGTGGGAGAGACACCGTTATTTACCGGAGTACCAGCTTTTCTGCCGTTA
>JBKHFZ010000139.1:0-6819 GCA_046539925.1 Spirochaetaceae bacterium | reverse complement strand
CGGTTAAAGGTACCGTAGACCCGGTGTATCTCTCTTGCCTGTTCCCTTTTTTTGGGGTCCGGATTCCTGCGCAGATCGGTGAGAGACTCTTTTAATACAATATTCATACTGTCGAAGCTGCTTTTCTCCACGCTTATCGTGTCCGACACAATAAGCTCTTCCTCGTCCGAATTGCCCATAGGTATACCGAAAAACTTCAACTCATACTCACCTTCGGAAAGGGTGCTGGGAATGCCCATTAAGACGACGGCGTGAGCTTTGTTGCTCTCGGCAGCACCCTCCTCACCGCTTCCCTCCTCACCGCTCCCCTCCTCATCAAGGAGAAAGCTCCTCCCCTCGACAAGGGTCTCTTCCCCGGAATCGGCAAGGACTACCCTCATCTCTCTGTATACGTACCGCCACTGTTCTTGAAAGCGAACAGAATATATGCTGCCCGGTTTTACCCTCCGAGAATATTCTATAGAATACAACGGCTCGGCGGATACGGAGGGTAACGCCGATAGAAGAAGAATCGCAATTGCTGTTAGCAACCTTTTATACATGCCTTTATGTCTCATCTTTTATGTCTCATCCTTGTTATACTCTGCTTACTTCCATTATCGTAAGCTGAGAGGTCTCAGTATACTGAAAATAGTTTCTTCCCAGTCGAAACACCACGTCCACCTTGTCGCCCCGGGAGAATTCCCTGTTTACCTTATCTCCCGCTCTCCAGTATATGGCAGGCCATTTATATGTACCCGAATTGAGAAGCATCTTTGCATGCTGTTGGCTTCCCTTACCCACGAGATCGAGGTTCTCGATAGTAAGACCTCTGCTGAGGAATATTAACGGAGGATTCTCTTCCCCGTAAGGTTCAAGCCGCTCTACAACAGTGTGGAGATCCGGCGTGAGATAGGAGGATGGAAGCTCCGCATCTATTTCGAGGGGTCTCTCCTCGCTATCCCTTTGTAGAAGAGAGAGCACCTCGGAGGTAAACCGCTTTTCGAACTCCCCATACTTCTCGAAGGGAAGGCTGAAACCGGCTGCAAAATCGTGGCCGCCGTAGTCTATAAACAGATCTTCGAACCTGCCCAGGAAATTTTCTACCTCAAACCCGTTAGCGCTTCGTATCGACCCTACAAGATGATTTTCCAAATGAGCCACCACCGCAGCGGGAACTGCAAAATAGTTGGCCAGCCGTGCGGCTATAATTCCGGTAACCCCGCGGTGGACCCGGGAATCCGAGACAAGTACCATTTTTTCATTTAAGGCGGCAAAACTCTTCTCCGCCTTGGGCAGTACGAGGTTCCACGCGGAATCACCGATTTTTTTACGTTCTTTATTCAAAGAAATTACTTCCGTTACAAGCCGCCGCCTCTCCTCGGGGTCTTTGGTAAAAAACATCTCCGCCGCTTTATCCGGCACGCCAAGCCTGCCTGTGGCATTTATTATTGGGGATATCTGCCAACCTATATCCGTAGTCCCGAGTTTTTTCCCCAGCAGGTTTTGCTGCAGCAGGAGCTCGTGTATACCCTCCCGTTCCAGACTGTTCAGCTGCTCCACACCCCGTTTTACCAGGATCCTGTTCTCGTCGACCAGGGGCATTATATCGGCAAGCGTGCCCAAAGCAACCAGATCGAGTTTTTTTTCAAAAT
Source organism: Spirochaetaceae bacterium (assembly GCA_046539925.1). Classification (GTDB taxonomy): domain Bacteria; phylum Spirochaetota; class Spirochaetia; order DSM-16054; family Sediminispirochaetaceae; genus CAYFVU01. Next base: position 5,185 of record JBKHFZ010000139.1, on the reverse strand, counting down.
GCTCAGAGAGGGAGGGGAATTTTTTCATAACAAAGGAGGTAAACAGAGAGACAAAAATATCTATCTCCCCGGTTTCTCCGTCACGATAACGGTTTGTCTTGCTTCTATCGCGTATTTTAAGAAGGCTCTTCCCCTCTAGAGAAGGAAATGTTTTCCACATCTCCGGAGCCAGATCCATGAGATTGACCTCCGCCTCGGGGCCGAATACTTTTTTAAGTAGCCTTGTATTTACATCTTTATCGTATACAAGAATCTGTGTATCCACTAAAAAAGCTTCCAGCCTGGTCTGGTCCAGACGAACCATGCCGGGAACCAGGTTCTCCGTAATTCTGTCGGTCTCTATAAGGTTAACGAGTTTAACCGCCTCGAGTATTACCGTGTCGTTACCCGGCCGGGTATTTAGCAGAACGAGCTCCTCCTTGTAAAAATCGGTACGGCTGAACTCAAGTGCCCATATAAGTTTGGCCGCTACTCCACAGGCCGAGAGATGTCGGAAGGGATAACCGGAGTCCGAGAGTTTTGGGTCTATTATTGCCAGTGCCGGGGGAAGTGTCTCCTGGGGCAGGTGATGATCCACCACTATCGTATCTATACCCAGTTCGCGGGCGAGCTCGATCTCCGCATTATTTGTAATTCCGCAGTCTACCGTAATAATGAGCGTTCCCCCTGCCTCGGCAAAACCCTTAACCGCTTCTCCGGTAATTCCATAGGGAGCGTCTCCCTGGGGCAGTGCCCAATCGGCCTCTATACCCAGCTCTTTTAGAGATTCCCGGAGCAATACGGTAGAGGTAATCCCGTCTACATCCCTGTCGCCGAAAATGAGAACTTTCTCCTCCTCCTCGGCGGCCATATTTATGCGGTCTACGGCCTCCTCCATCTCCTCGAAGAGGAAAGGGTTGTGGGTAAAAAACAACTCCCTCTCCAGAAAAAATTTAATCTGTTCGCTGGAGGTAACACCCCGCCTTACAAGAATCGACGCGGTGAGGAGATCGGTGTTGTATTTATCGGAAAGAGTTTTAACCGTCTCTTTGTCTATGTCTTCTTTTTTCCACATTACAATTTTGCCTCTCCTAATGTTTCGTATACAGCTCCGGAAGGTGTAAGACGGGATCGATAGAGGACGAGTCTGTCGGCAGTAAAAGAGAACTCTATGTCCGTTCCGTCTACTTCAGGGTCGGGGGTATCCGCTTTTCCCTTTACCCTGGCCAGAGTTAGATGGGGTGTAAATTTCTTCCTTCCTTCGAACCCGATTTTTTCGAGCCCCTCGAGGAGCGCTGAATAGAGGGTTCGTGTTTCCGGGGCTCCTTTAGTTACCGCCGTATACAACACTCGAGGGGGGCCCTTTTTCGGGAAAAAACCTATCCCCCCCAATTCCATCTCGAAGGCATCCACCCCGGAGGCGGCTTTGTCCATAATGCTTCGAATCTGATCCACTCTACTCTCCTCCGTCTCTCCGAGAAACGACATGGTAAGATGCAGGGCCTCTCCGCGGACCCACTTGAGCTCGGGGTATTTTTCCCTGAGCACCTTGGTACGGGCAATAATCCGGCCCCTTACCTCTTCGGGCACGGGAAGGGCGATAAAAAGTCTCATAGTATCCCCTGAGAAAGTGTATTGAGAGGGCGTTCCACGACCTCTTGAACAAGACGGAGTACCGTCGCCTTGAGTTTTATAAGGCTCTCCGCTTCGGAGGCTCCATGCGCCGGGGAGGTTCTATGCGCCGCCTCTTCAAGATACTCTTCCAGTACGGAGAAGGGGGTAACCGCCGAACGCTTAAGAAAGTCCCTTGCCCAGGGATCGAGATCCCACGAGTCCGCGTCGGGACGAAACCCTATAAGGGCGAGATATCGCCATATAAAATGAATATTAACCGCATCCAACAGTTCCGTGTTCTCGAGAGTATGAAAAGCCCCGCCCAACAGTCTATACAGCGAGGAATACTCTCCCCCTCCACCGTAGGATTTTATCACAAATTCAACCCAGAATGAAGCGATGTAGTAACGACGCAGTTCCCCCCTTATTCCCTCGTGGGCATCCGTCGTATCCACCTCGGAGAGTTTAAGGCGGTCCTTTACCGGATCGTGATACAGGTACATCTCCCCTTCGGTAAAAGGTTCCGTTACTCCGGAGAGCCTGCTTTTCCCCTTAAGGGCTCCGAAGGCGGTTGCCCGTATAACCCCCTCTTCGGGAGTAAGTATATGGAGGTCTTTGTGATATTCCCCAAATCTTCGACTGGTCAGAATAATACCGGGGGTATGTCTGTTTCGAGCCATTGCCCCCACTATACGACAGACAACGGGTTCTCGACAATCCGCACCTGGAGACCGGCGGCAAATAAGAGGCTGTGGAAGTTGAAACTCTTACTTTTTATGATTATTTTCTATTAAGAAAATAGCTGAATACGGCTGTCTTCGCTGTTTCGGTTGTCCTACAGCGGCATGCGAAACAATACACAGACTCAAGATACATATTACACCACAGGGGGATTACATGTCCGACCGACAGATAATACCGGCAGATCAGATACTGCCGCAGAAGCTGTTTATAATACCGCTCACCGGACGCCCGATCTTTCCCGGTATTTTCACACCCATCATGATTCAATCGGGGGAAGATGTCGAAGCCATAGAGAAGGCGGTCTCCGCCGACAGCATGATTGGTTTGGTACTAACCCACAACGGGGATGAGAACGGAGAGACTTCGGGGGGAGAGCTGCAGGGAGCAAGCCCGGAGGAAAGCTCCGGCGATTTTTACCAAGTAGGCACCGTTGCAAAGATTGTAAAGAAGATAAACCTTCCCGACGGAGGGTACAATATCTTTGTCTCCACCCTCAAGAGGTTTAAAATCAAAAAGTTTCTCTCCGAAGAGTCACCCTACTCGGCGGCGGTGGAGTACTTGGACGACACCAACGATTCCTCCAACGAGGTAAAGGCGCTTACCCGTTCTCTTCTTACGGAGATGAAGCAGCTCTCGGAAAACAACCCGCTTTTTTCCGAGGAGATGAGACTCAATATGGTCAACATAGACCACCCCGGAAAGATAGCGGACTTTATTACCAGCATGCTGAACATACACAAGGATGAACAGCAGAAAATACTCGAAACCCTCGATGTGCACGAACGCATGGAAAACGTCCTTATGCACATTAAAAAGGAGCAGGAGCTGCTCAAAATACAGAAGAAAATTCAGAAGGAGATTAACGAGAAGATAGAAAAAAGCCAGCGGGAGTATTTTCTCAAGGAGGAGCTCAAGGCTATCAAAGAGGAGCTCGGAATGCCCACCGACTCCAAGAGCAGCGAGTATAAGCGTTTCCAGGAGGCTATAGAAAAACTGCAGCTCGAAGGTGAGGCCAAGGAACAGGTGGAACAGGAACTGCAGAAGTTCTCCCTTATGGACCCAAACTCCTCCGAATTTATCGTTACCCGAAATTACCTCGATACTATCATCTCCCTTCCCTGGCAGAATCCGGAGGCGGCGGACTTCGAGATGGATACCGCCCAGAAGGTTTTGGACGAGGACCACTACGGACTGGAGGATGTAAAAAACCGGATTCTCGAGTATCTGGCGGTTCGAAAGATGAAACAGGACACCAAGGGTTCCATACTCTGTCTGGTGGGCGCCCCTGGGGTCGGAAAAACCTCTGTGGGAAAATCCATAGCCCGGGCTTTAAACAAGGAGTTTTTCCGCTTTTCGGTGGGAGGAATGAGAGACGAGGCGGAGATAAAGGGACACCGAAGAACCTATGTGGGAGCGATGCCCGGTAAGATAATGCAGGGCCTTAAAATCGTAAAACAGAAGGACCCTGTTTTTATGATAGACGAAATAGACAAGATGGGAGCGAGTTTCCAGGGAGACCCCTCTTCGGCACTCCTGGAGGTACTGGATCCGGAGCAGAATGTATCTTTTAGAGACCACTACCTCGACCTCCCCTTCGACATTAGCAATATCCTCTTTATAACCACCGCCAATACCCTGGACACCGTTCCCAGGCCCCTGCTCGACAGGATGGAGGTTATTCATCTCTCCGGTTATGTGGAGGAGGAGAAAATTGCAATAGCGAAGAAGTATCTCATACCCAAATCTCTCTCCAAGACGGGGCTGCTCAAAAAACACGTACGGTACAATAAGACCGCCCTCTCGGCCATTGCCACCGATTACGCGCGGGAGGCGGGAGTCCGGAACTACGAAAAATCCCTCGACAAGATTCATCGCAAAATGGCCCGCAAGATGGTACTAAACGAAGCGGAGCCTCCCTTTGCCGTAAAAAGTGAGAACCTCAAGGAGTATCTCGGACAACCCGCCTTTCGCAAGGACGATATAAAGCGGGCTACCGTACCCGGAATGGCAATAGGACTTGCGTGGACCAATATGGGAGGTGATACCCTGGTTATAGAAGCGGTAAGCAATCCGGGCAAAGAGGGTTTTCGTCTCACGGGACAGATGGGCAACATTATGCAGGAGTCGGCAAATATCGCCTACACCTATGTGCGGCATGTTGCGGAAAACTATAAAATTACCAGTAAATACTTCGAGAACAACCAGATTCACCTCCATATACCCGAAGGGGCAACTCCCAAGGACGGCCCTTCTGCAGGTATAACCATGGCAACTTCCCTGCTCTCTCTCGCCAGGGACAAGAGGATAAAGAAAAACCTCGCCATGACGGGAGAGCTGAGCCTGGTTGGGAAGGTTCTCCCCATAGGAGGCTTAAAGGAGAAGACTATAGCTGCGAGGAGGAATAAAATAAAGACTATTATCATTCCCAAGGCCAACATGAGAGACGTTGAGGAGATTCCCGAACACGTAAAGAGGGGAATCGAGTTTAAACCGGTAGAGACCATGGAGGAGGTGGTAGACCTTGTCTTTGCAAATTAGTATGTCCCGGAGAAACGGCGGCAGGGCGGTTCCCCCTGAGGGCTATACACAATAATGGAGCTGCTGTCTCCCGCGGGAAACGAGGAAAAACTCGCCTACGCCTATCTCTACGGTGCAGATGCCGCCTACATCGGCCTCGGAGGTTTTAGCCTCCGGGCCCGGGCGGACAACTTCGCCTTTAATCATGGTGCAGGGAAAGGGCAACCGGAAAAAGAAACAGCGAAGCCGGATGACCGGAGCTTGCATAAGAGATTAGGGGTACTAAAGGGAGAGAAAAGACTCTACGGGGCCTTCAATATTTTTTTCCACA
>JBKHFZ010000138.1:0-6923 GCA_046539925.1 Spirochaetaceae bacterium | reverse complement strand
GTCGGCAATGTCGACAATAGACGGGTCGTGGGTCGAGAAGATAAAGGTGGTGGAGAGCTCGGCGTTGATGTTTTTCATCAGCTCTATGATGGCGGTTCCGGTTTTGGAGTCGAGGTTGGCCGTCGGCTCGTCGGCGAGGACGATGCGCGGGCGGGTCACGAGGGCCCGGGCGATGGCCACGCGCTGGCGCTGGCCCCCGGAGAGCTCCGAGGGGCGGTGGCGCCTCCAGTCGGAGAGGCCTACCTGCTCCATAAGATAATTTGTGTATTCGCGCCGCTCGGCTTTGGGTGGGGCCTTGCCGCCTAACAAGAGGGGAAACTCCACGTTCTCGAAGACGTTGAGCACCGGCATGAGGTTGAAGGACTGAAAGATAAAGCCGATGCTCCGGTGGCGCAGCCGGGTAATCTGACGGTCGTTGAGGGTGGCCGTGTCGTGGCCGGCTACACGGACGCTGCCGCGGCTGGCCACGTCGATGCAGCCGATAAGGTTGAGGAGGGTGGATTTGCCGCTGCCGCTCGGCCCGGCGATGGTGGCAAAGTCCCCCTCGGTTATGCTGAGGTCCACCCCCTTTAACGCCGGAACCTCGGTCTTGCCGAGGTGATAGATCTTCCATACCGCCGATAGCTCGGCTGCCTTGTCGGAAGCCTTGTCCGCGGCGGGATTACTTGCCGAGGCAGGGGAAGTTGGATTATTGTGCGCTTCTTTTACACTGCTCATATATCACTCTTTTGTTTCTGTACCTTTAGAAAGAAAAACTCAATTTGAGAGAAAGCAAGAGACTTACCACGTTTTCCACGGGGATGTTATATTCGTTGTCGTCCTCTTCGGCGTCAAAGGGGCTGGCCGCCTGGCTGGCAAGTTCTTCCCTGTACACACTACCCGGGGCGCCATAGACCAGGGGTATGCCCACTGAGAGCTTCAGTTTTGGGGCAACTGTCCCCTCCGTACCCAGGACAACCTCCCCCGAGTGGTCCTGGAAGGCGTGCTTCCACCTCAAAGAGGGCCGCCACCCTCCCGAGGCGAGGCTGGGAAACTTTACCCCTATACCGGCTTTATGGCCCAGGTAGCCTGCGACGCTGGAATCGAAGAGGTACTCCCCGAGAAAAGAGAGGCTGCGGTCGTCGTTTTCCCAAAAGAGGCGGCCAAGGGCTTCCCAGCTCGGATTGCCTCCGGGAAAGTTCTTTGGAAAGCCCTCGGTGTCCCAGTGTCCGACAAAATCTGTATCTACGTCCACCTCCCCCAGGCCAAAGGAGAGGGAGAGGCTGTTTCCTACCTTGCCTATGCCATCGCCGTCGATTCTATAGTGGCCTGCAAGATTCATGGTAAGGGGGCCCATGGTCGACTCCCACAAACCTGCATAGGCAAATGCCTTGGGGTCATAGGGCTGTACATGTTCATCGACCCACGCCTCTTTCGAGTAGATAACCCCGTCTAGCGTGCCCGGGCCTGCGGGAAGGCTCATCTTGAGGCCGACTCCGCTGGAGAGATCGGAGACGAGGTTTGCCGGGTTGCCTATGAGCCGGCCGCTGCCCCAGGTAAGGCTCTGTTTTCCCGCCCTAAAGAAGACCGTATCGGCCAGGGTGTAGTCGGTAAACAGCTCTTTTATGTTTGGACCCGTATAGCTCATTTCATTTTCGTCAAGAGCAAAGTCCATCTTCAGATGGAACCGAAGATAGGAGTGGGGCCGGGCATCGATTCTAAAGGTGGCGGGGTTGGTAAAGAATCCCGAGACCCGGGTCTGACGTTTTATATCGTTCCAGGCAAGCGCCTCAGGCCAAGACTCGAGGCCGACTCCCGCCCCGACACCGGCGGTTACACTGCCGCTGAACTTGAGGGGAGAGGTAGTAAGTTCGCCTATATCGACGGAGTCGGCAGCCTCTTGATCTTTGTCCGCTTGATCCTGGCCGTCTCCCTGCTCCTGGTCTTGGCCATCTGGCTCATCCTCCGGGTCCTCCTGTTCCCCCTCCTGCTCGGTCTCTTCCTGCAGTGCATCTTCCTCTTCTTCTATTGGCTGCACATCGAGGGTTTCATCCGGAGTATCGAAGAAATCGTCCATGTTGTCTTGAGGCTGGAGTTGAAACAGAGGCAACAGAAACAGAAGTACACTGCAAAAGGCCACAGGGGCATGGAAACACTTCATACCGGCTTATTCACTCACTCTCTCTATGTAGGATCGGGTAAAGACCATATCGGGAAGTTCCTGAAAAGAGGGCTTCTCCACCGATATAAGGGAACGTTCGTGCTTGAACTCTCCATCCACATCTCGCCCCCTCAGTTCATCCTGAATTATCATCCTGATGGGAACGTACCGGTTTTCGATACTTTTGTATTCGGGTATAGCCGTAGTGCGCATGTGCCGGTCGGACTGACTGTAATCCTCGAGCTTGCGTACCAGATCGTTTTGGTCGATCCATATCTTCTTTCGGGGAAAAGTTACATCGTCATGCATCGCTTCGAGTGCGTACACGTCCGTATCGTATGATCCGAGCTTTTCTTTGTCTCGATCGACTATACGAAAATCTTCAGCCAGGGTGGAGTGAGTAAAGTCCGAATTCCGTAAATTGGTGCTCTGAAAGCGGTCGGATACATTTACCACCTCGAATCGGCGAGGCACCGGATCGTAGAGCCATAGCTTGTTTTCCCTGCGCAAGTAGCCCTTGCCTCTATCTTCTTTGGGTTCCATAATAATAATAGTGTAGGTATTCTCTTTATCCCGGCGAAAAAGCGTAAGCTTTGTTCTGCTCCTCCCCTGCCCCGGCTTCTCGTCTACTACCGTATACTCACCGGAAAAATCCCGGCTTTTGTAACTCACCAAATCGTCTACTCTCTCGAGGATTCTTCTGCTCTCGCTGTCGCTTAATCCGTCTCCCGAATTCCAGGAGAGATCCACGTCCGCACCCACGGATTCGAGGGCAAAGAAGAGTGCGAAGAATATAATAGTGAATTTTGTGTATAATTTCATAATGTAGTCCTCTATTTTTGTGTACTAAGAGCCTCTGCGGGATGCATTTTACCCGCTTTTAGGGCAGATCTTAAACTTCCCAGAACACTCGCTCCCGCTACCAATATAACAATTAAAAGCCCCGCCGACAGGGACAATTGCCAAAAAAGCCTTCCCTGGGTAAAAAAAAGCGTTGTGGCAAAGTTATAGGGAAACTGGAGCCACAATCGGGTCCCTTCCAACACGCCGATCCCGAGAAACAATCCCGGGACCGCTCCAGTCAAGCCCAGCATTGCCGCTTCCATAAGAAAGGAGGCAACCGCCCGGCTTCGCTGCATACCGAGGGCTCTGAGGGTTCCTATTTCGCGGGTGCGCTCCCAGACAATCATTGTAAAGGTGTTGCTTACACCTACGGCGGTAATTCCCAGAAACATAAGGAGTATTGCCCCTGCTATAATGGTAACGGCTGCCAGGAGATCGTTTATCTCCTCCAGTTGGGCACCCACGGTAACTACCCCGTAGTGTCTGGTCTCGTAATCAGCCCCCGAGGCCAGACGGTAATCCTCCCGTGTATGGAGCACTCCGAAGGAGGGGTAATCCTCCTCTATCTTCTCTCCAAGCAGCTTTGCCGCTTTTCCCTGGTCTCTTGTGGGGTTTTCAAGATAGGCTCCAATCTCGTCTACTTGGTCCACGGGTCTTTCTTTTAAGCGATTGAGAGCGCGCCTGTGGAGGTACGCCGTATAGCCAAAAAAGGAAGACTCTGCATAGATCCCCGCCACCTCGAGCTCTATAGTGTTGGTACGGCCTCTTCTGCTTTCTATCGAGATAAGCAGCTCGTCCCCGGAGCTTATATGCAGCTCACGTGCAGCGGCGGTAGAAATGAGCACTTTATCCTCCTCTCCCGCTTCCGGCAGCCCCCCCTCTACAAAGTCAAAACCATCCAGGACTGGACGCTCGAGGCCCCATTCAACTCCTACAAGCCTCCGCTGCCTCGTCCAGTAACCGGCAAAAAAGAGCTCTATACTGTCGCCCTCGTAGTAGGTACTGCGGCGGGAGAGAGTTTTAATCTCAATTCCCTCTCTCTTAAGCGCATTAAAGGCATTTTCAATTTGTTCCGGATCCTCTATACGTGAACCTATGCCGCCATTGTACCCCAGAGCCACGATGTTGCCGGAGAAGTAACGGCCGGCTTTATCGTATAAGCTCTCTCTCATACCCATTACTACACCCAATACTGAGGTAAGCACCATAGAGATAAGAACAAGAGCCAAGAGAAGAGCTCTGTAACGGTGGAGGTTGCGTATAAAATTACGCCAGGCAGTAAGAAGAGTAGCAGTAATTATCTCCGTCATTCTCTCATCGCCTCCACAGGAGAGATGGAGAGAGCCCGTTTAAGAGGATACAGCATAGACACTACTGTAAGAAAAAGAGCAGTTCCGAGATGCCCTGCAATCGCCTCCGGAGTTATATCCCCGCGAACAGGTTTGCCGCCGAAAAGAATTTTAATATACTGGTTATCGAGCACCAGATCCGAAGCATTGAGTATAAAAGTTGCCGCACTCCCGATGATAATCCCGATAACTGCCGAAGCAAAAACCACACACAGGGTTTCCAAAAAGACCATAAGGGCTATGCGAAAACGCGTAGCCCCGACGGCTCGAAGGGTGCCGATCTCGTTGGTGCGCTCTAAAATGGAGAGCAAGAGAGCGTTAGCGGCAATAATTATTGCCCCAACTGTAACAAAAAGAAGTCCTATATTGAATACCACCTGCAGATACCAGGATAGCTGCGCATTACCTCCGACGCTCGAGCTCCAGTCGCGTACCAAAAATCCTTCATCCTTTGTGTAGTCCTCGGAGGCCAGATGAGAGGCTACCGTATCCGCATCCTCCTTATTGTGCAGAGAGACAAGCAGGAAATTCCACGCACCTTCCAGGGAACCGATTTTCTCCGTAAGCACCTTTGCTTCTTCCTCATCAGAACCCTCTTGGTCGTCGGAGAAGAGTGCGTTTGGATCGATAGTATCTCCATCTTCAGCGGAATCTGTATCGCCTGTTGTGTCGGCCGCGGGTTCCGCCTCTTCTGTCGGTTCGGCATCCTCGGTGTCACCCCCAAAGAGATCAGAAAGATTCCCCGAAAGAGCCTCGTTGTCATCATCGGAGAGCTCGGCGGAGGATCCGGTGCCGTAGAGGTAGCCGTTTAAAGCCCTCGCCGTATCTACATCTACCAACACGATTCTATCGAGGGCCTTATCTTCTAGGGGATAGGAAAAAGTGCCGGTTACTGGGACCTCTCTCATCGTAAAACTGCGGCCAAGGGCCGCGGTAAGGAGGGCTTTGCGCCCGACAGCATCGCCCTCCACACCGGACCATCTCTCTCCTTGTACGACTATTCCCGGCTCTCCCTGCTCGGGAAAAGAGCCAGATGTCAATTCCAGGTTCTCGGCGAGTTTGACATACTCATCAAAATGCACACCGAAGACGACCGACTCTTTCTTCTCTCCTCCCACTTCAACTCGAGCGGCTGAGGAGACGAGCCCGGCAGAGGAGCTGACTTCAGGCAAGGAGTCGACACTATCCTTTAACGCAGAATAATTCACAAGGGTCGGCGGTATAAGATACTGCCCCACCAACATTTGATCGGAACCGAAAATGGTAAAATTGCTCTCTGCAACGGGGCTTACCGTCAGGTCTCCCGAGACGTGATCGGCATAAAGTCCATGGAGTGCCTCTACGGTTGTGGAGAGCACGGCGTTACCGAGCACGAGGAGTGCAAAAATCAGAGAAAGAGTGCCCATCATAGGTGCAAGCCGCCGGAGATTGCGGATTACGTTGCGAAAAGCGAGGGAGAGGAGCATGAGGGGGCTCACTTAGCGGCTGCCCTCTCTGCCCCGAGGGTGAGCTCTTCTCGAACGGGAGGATCTTAGGGCATCCCGGATTTTTGTCATCGACTCATCGTCGGACCTTACATTATCGATAGCGTTGAGCACAAAGGCGAGGAATACCGACAGGAACAGGGCGGCAATGACCAAAACCACACCCTTCACTTTAAAACTGCTTTGGAAGGAATCCAGACTAATAAAGGGCTCTGATATATAGGGCTCCTCTTCTATCGTCAGCATATCGGCATCTTCAGAAAGCAGCCGTTCTGCCGCCTCCCGTCGCTCTAGATCACCCATTATATCCGATATTCCAGTTGCATCTAAATCTTGCTCTCCCGAAAACTTTCCATAGGTTGTATTTATCACTTCCAGACGGGGGAGAATCCGCTCCTTGATTTTTTCGTTTCCCCCTTCATAGAGGGCCTGGAGAAAAGCCTCCGCTTTTTCCGGGTCCCGGTTTTTGTAGCTGAGCTCTATTCTGCCGGAGCTCTCTTTTGCAGTATAGAGGCGTTGCTCTTCATTCAGAGTCTCCCCATTTTTATCTTCATTTTCTACCATTCTCTGCTTCACAAACTGGATGGCCCTGGAGCGCTGAGATTGGTCCTCTAAATCTACCTGAGACTCTTCCTCATACCCGAACTTCTCGTAGCCGGCCTCGCGCAGCGCGGAGATGAGAAGCACTGGAGATTCAAAGGCTGTGCGTAATGAGTAATCTACCTCCGCAATATCTATTAGAGAATTAGTCGCTATAACAATATGTGATTCTACGGAGCTCTCCTCATGTGCCTTGTTATATTGGTACTGGGGGTAGACAAAATAGCCGCCCACCGCTGCAACAAGGGCTAAAAGGGTAATGCCGAGGATGAGGCGGCGATACTTTAAGAGCACCACAAACAGATCGAGCAGATTAATCTCGTCTTCTTCGATATGGCGTTCGGGTTTTTGTCCTGCATTGTGGGTGGATGCATATTCAGTGTCAGATTTGTAATCTTGCATATTACGGTTTCCTTCTTCTTGAGGATCTTTTGCCTTACGAGATTTTAGATTACCGATGCTTTTTTTTCAATATATGTGTAATGGTTCGATCAGCGTGGTTCGCGC
>JBKHFZ010000137.1:0-7015 GCA_046539925.1 Spirochaetaceae bacterium | reverse complement strand
CTATAACGCAAAACATCCCGACTTGCAGGTGTACATCTACTACGAAGGTGAACGTATACACGACATTGCCTCCCTCTTTAAATGGGGAAAGGTAAAACACGGCAGTGCCATTCTTTTTGCCGTTGCCGGAGAAGAGATCAAGGATGTTGCAAAACTTCAGCGCTACCTCAAACAGGGCGCCAGCCACCAGTTCGAGGCTTTTCTCAAGGCACCGGCTAACAAGATTCTCAATTTATTTTAGATGAGTCGAGGAGTTATAATGAAAGATTCCATACATTTTTTTAGTAAAAATAATTACGTAAAAGACACGGAGCTATGGGACAGATTCGGTCTCCGGGGAAAACAGGCCAACGATTTTGCCTCTCTGGACCTCCCGATTGTCCCGGGTTTTATTATCGATTCGGGCATAGCGGCCCATCTGGAAGATAAAGATCTTGTTCCGGTGCTAAAAAGCAATCTAAAAAAATGCGAAAAGGATTCCGGCAAAGTTTTTAACGATACCGAAAACCCAATGCTGGTAAAGGCTGTAATAAGCCCCAACCTCGCCATAGCCCATTATCCGACACTTCACAACTTCGGGCTTACAGATAAAACCCTCGACGGTTTTACCTCCTTTGTGGGAGAGGAGTTTGCCTATCACGAAATACTCTTCCTGCTTCGAGGATATTTTTCCATAGAAAAGCGCATTGCGGAACTCGAAGAAAACCCCAAAAAAGAGAAGGAGTTAAGCCGGTACCTGGATTCCATACAGGAAGCGACGGAGAGAACCGACAAGAAAGCAAAGGAGGCCTACAAAAAACTCTATTCATCACTTAAAGACAAACTGCCGAAGGGCTTCTGCGACGACGCATTTACACAGCTGGAGATAATTCTCAAGAGAATCAGCACTCTTTTGAGTATAGACGAGATGGACGACGAGGATGCCGCGATTATTGTGCAGCCTATGGTCTACGGCAATTACGGCAGCGACAGCGGCAGCGGAGATTTTTTTACTCGAAATATCGTAACCGGAGAGAAAAAGCTTCAGGGCACTTTCTTTCCCAACACATTTGATATACAGGAGACGGAAGGAGAGGATATATACTCTTTAGACAATAAGTATGTAAAGGAATTGGAAAAAGTGGCGGAAACCGTGGAAGATCATTTTTTTGAAATTCGTTCGATCCATTACACTATAGAGAACAAAAAACTCTGGCTTGTAGACCAGAGGCCCCTTGTTACCAAATCGACCCAGGCAGATATTCAGACACTACTCGATTTGCACAGACGAAAAAAAATATCGACAAATTACCTTATTCACGCGGTAAAACCGGAGCAGTTAAACGAGATACTCCACCCTGTAATTAACCCCGACTCGGTAAAAAGCCTCAAATCCGTCTCCGGCGGCATAGCCGGCGCACCGGGAGCCGCTATCGGTAAAGTGTACTTCTCTACCGACTCGCTGCTCGACGCGTACAAAACAGCCCAGCAGAGAGGGGAAGATACGAGAATGATCCTCTGTATGCCTTCAACCTTTGCGGAAGATGTAAAGGCAATAGAAGTGGCAAAGGGAGTACTCTCGGCGGAGGGCGGGTTTTCCGCCCATGCATCGGTTGTTGCCCGGCAGTACGGCAAGGTCTCTCTCGTACACAAGGACCTGGTTTTCTCCGATGGAAAGGCCAAACTCGGGGCTAAGGTGCTTAAAGAGGGAGATCTGATAACCCTTCAGGTGCCTCACTACGGAGACCCCAATATATATTTCGGCGAAGCCGAACTTATAGAGCCCGACCCGGACGAGTCCGGACTTATCGAGTTTGTAGTCAAGGTAAAAAAAGAGATACACGGCTTTAACGTACGGGTAAACGCAGACTCTCCCAGAGACGCCGCCCTCGCCCGCCGTTTCGGCGCGGACGGAATCGGCCTCTGCCGTACGGAGCACATGTTCTTTCAGGAAGATCGGATAAACGTCTTCCGGCAAATGATAGTATCCGAAAGCGAAGAAAAGCGGCGAAACGTCCTTGCCAAACTCAAAAAGATGCAGGTCGACGACTTCTACGGCCTTTTTACCGCTATGGACGGGTGCGAAGTGACTATTCGGCTTTTGGACGCCCCGCTCCACGAGTTCTTGCCCCACAACGAAGATCAGATGAAGGCCTTTATTAAATACCTCAACGAACAGAACGGCAGCTCCGGCAAAAAAGTGGACGGTACGGAGATACGCCGGATATGCGACTCCCTGGGAGAGTTTAACCCCATGCTGGGACACCGAGGCTGCAGGGTTGCCGTCAGTTATCCGGAAATATACGAGATGCAGGTGGAGGCGCTCTTCGAGGCCGCGTATAAGGCCCGCAAAAAGGGAATAAAGGTGTTCCCGGAGATAATGATACCCCTTATAATGAACTCCGACGAGCTCAAGCTGGTTATATACGGAAAGAAAATTGAGGGAAAAACCTACAAGGGCCTGGCAAAAATTGAACAGGATGTAAGAGAAAAACAGAAGGAGAAGCAAGCCATCGACTACAAGTTCGGGACCATGGTCGAGCTGCCTGTTGCCGCCCTTTCGGCGGGAGATATAGCGAGGTACGCGGAATTTTTCTCCTTCGGAACAAACGACCTTACCCAGACCACCATCGGCCTGTCCAGGGACGACTACACCTCTTTTATGCCGGACTATACTCTTTACGATATTCTGCCGGGCAATCCCTTTCAGCTTCTCGACCCGAGTGTAAAGGAACTTATTTCTACCGCCGTAAGAAGGGGGAAAATGACCCGCCCCAACATAGCTACAGGCCTGTGCGGAGAACACGGTGCAATACCCGATAACATTGCCTTCTGCATGCAGGCGGGGCTCAACTACGTCTCCTGCTCGGTGTATTCGGTACCTATAGCGGCCCTCGCGGTTGCCCAACAGTTAGTGGAGAGCACCTAGATTTGACGCGCTGCGTTAACAAGCGTTCATTTTAGACGCAGCGCGTCGGCGGAGTGCTATCAATTCATACGCGTCGCGTTACCACAGCCCGAACTTTTTCACGCCCTCTTTTACAAGTTTTGCAGCTTCCCGCGCGTCGCTTTTGGGGATGTTTGTCTCTTTGTTAAAGGTTTCGTTAAAAAAGAACTCGAGGGTATCGAGCACCTCTTCGTTGTTGTAGAAAACAAGAGAAAAATTTACTCCGGTAGGCTTCATAATGGTAAAGCTGGAGTAGGAGATTATGGGTTCTTTGCTTACCATAACCCTGGACTGGTTCTTGGCGGTATATATCTCGAGCTCATTAAAACGGTGGGGAATACTCTGGTTCGAATCTCTTCTAAAGGGTTCGATATATTTTCTTGGAAAAGTTGCCGGTTCTACGAGTACAAAAAGTTTGTTTCCGTCTGTTTGGAATGTAAGCCCTTCACTGGTGAGATATATACTTTTTACCCCGCTGTAGGCTACTACTTCGTAGATAGAGTAGGCGCTTCTTTCATCAAAAAAAGAGGATACGATATATCCGCCTTCCTTGGGTAACTTGTCCTGGGAATATGCCTGAAAAAGATCTAGTGCTTTTGGTGCCATTTGTACGCTCCTTTATACTGCCTATTATTATAACAACTTTTACCTATGAATCAAGGATATTATTTTTTTTAAGGCTTTCCGCTCTCTGCAGAAAGCGCCGGGCAAACTCTTCCATACCCTGTCTCCGGTAAATTTCGCCTATATTATAATACCCTCTCCAGTCTTGAGGATCCATATCCGAGGCACGGCGAAAAAGGGCAAGGGCTTTCTCCATCTTCTTCTCCTTAAATCTCAAAACCCCGGCAATTAGACAGAGGGTTGCACCGGGCGAGTCCAGGTATTCCACAGCTCTTTCCACGGTCTCCGCTGCAAGATCGAGTTTATTCGATTTTTCGAGGCAAAAGACGTACGATCGGAGAAACTCCTCCTTGTAGGGCTCCTCCCGCAACAGCCGTCTGTACAGTTCCGAAGCAATTTCATACTGCCCTGTTTTGCGGTAACATATTGCCCGCATTCTCTCAAAATAGACATCCCCACGGTCGTCGCCGCCCCTGCGGGAGGAGAGATACTCCTCAATTTTTCCAAGAGTCTCTCTGTATTTACCCCTCTTGTAAAGATGCTGAATGTATATGCGCCGACTTTTACGGTCTGCCGGTGAGAGTTCCAGATATCTGTCAAATATCTTTTCAATGTAACCCTCTTCTATGTCGATAGAATCTCCATATTTGTTGAAAATATCTATAATTCCCCTGTATGCATCGATATAGGTATCGTCTATGCCGAGTATTTTCCTATACCACTTATCCGCCAGATCCGGATAACCGATTCTTTCGTAGGTATCCGCAAGAGCGTGGAGCAGTCCTGTTTCCGGTCCGAAGCGGCGAACAGCCTCCTGAACCACCGGCAGCAATTTTTGGGGATCCGTATCCATTTTCCAATTACACAGGACAGTGTAATAATGGACGGTTTCATTTCCAGGATCGAGCCTTTCGATCTTCCTCAACCTGTCGAGCATCTGTTCATACTCGTCACACTGCCAGTAGACGAGGGCGAGCCCGTAGTGGCCGCCCAGGTGTTGTTTGTCCGTGTCGAAAATCCGTGTAAAGTGATTTTGAGCAACCTCGAAATCGCCGGTTTCCCGGTAACACTCTCCGGCAATGAGATGCATCTCCGTATCTTTATGTCTTTTATGCAATACCTGCAGAGCGTGATGAAGCGCCTGGGGGTAGTTCTTTCTTTCAAAGTACTTTATTGCCAAGTGCCGGTCGGCCTCCGTATCCGATGGGGCATGGACCTTCTCTTTTGAGCTTTTATGGTAGAGCCTGCGAAACAGCCCGTCGGATTCTTCTCTTTTTCCCGTCTTTTGCAACAGCATAGCAATCCGGTAAGTGATAAGCTCATCATTGGGAGAGTAGGCCAGGGCCCTTCTATAGTCTTCAAGGGCTCTATCGAACTCTCCCTTAAGGCGGTGTATCATTCCAAGATAGAGATGCGGAAGTATACCCCCCTCTCCTGGGGAGTGAATAACTTCGGAAGAACTGATAAAGAGGAAAATCTCCTCAGCATCATCGTACAGTCCGCTTTTGAACTTCCTTATTCCCTCTACAAGCAGTGCGTTTATGTATCCTGTGTAGAGGGTCCTGTTTTCCGGATCCTCCTGCACCGCCTCTCCCAGAAGCCTCACCGCCTCCGAGGTTTTCCCCGTTTTTAGATACGCGTAGCCGAGAAAACTCTTTGCATAGAGCAGCTCAGGGCGCAATTCCAGGGCTTTATACAAAGCCTCTCCTGCGCGTCTATACTCTTTTGCAGATATGAGTGTTCTGCCCAGGAAAAACCATCCTGCCGCGGAATCGGGTTTGAGGTACACAAAACGCCTGAGCATGTCCACCGCCTGGGGATACGCACCAAGGGCATGATAGCTGCGTCCCAGATAGAGATAGGCCTCCTCTATATCGTCGGTGGCGGAAACTATATACCGCAGCCGGCTTATCGCCTCTGTATAGTCTCGTCTTCTACCGTATTCTACCGCTTCCCGGAAAAGTGTAGTGTAATCAGCCATGATTCATGCCGTTCCCGACGCCCCCGTCGTTTCTGCAGACAGGGTACATGACTTTTTTTCCATAGGGCAAGAGAATTATTCCTGTATAAAGCAATTTAGCTCCACAAAGTTTTGACAAAGGTTCTCCTTTCTGTAACTATATCCATTATACACAAGGATGAAGATTTATACAGGAGGGAAATAGTGAATATTGTAGTTGTAGGTGCGCAGTGGGGAGACGAAGGAAAAGGAAAAATAGTGGATTACCTCTGCGAAAAAGCGGGGCTCGTGGTACGGTACTCCGGTGGGGCAAATGCCGGACACACTGTTGTGTGGAACGGTGAAACCTACAAACTGCACCTTGTCCCTTCCGGTATAATATCTCCCGATACTGTTGTAGTCCTCGGCTCCGGGATGGTTATAGACCCCGAAAGTCTTTTTAATGAACTCGATACACTTACAAAGCAGGGAATCCTCTGGCAGGGGAGAGTTTTTATCTCCGACAGGGCACATCTTGTTCTACCGGAATACAAAGCCTCCGATAAAGCTATGGACGAGAAGCGGCGTAACCCTATAGGAACTACCGGAAGGGGCATTGGAGTGGCATATTCACAAAAGGCCAACAGAGACGGAATAAGAATAGCAGACATCAACGATGACGATTTTCTGGAAACCCTCCGTACCCATGAATACTCCTCCCTCTCCCCCTATATTTCCCGGCTTCGCGGTATGAGTATTAACCTGAGGGCGTTTATGAACTCCCGGGGCGAAGAAAATGTTCTCTATGAGGGGGCACAGGGTGTACTCCTGGACCTCGATATAGGGACCTACCCCTATGTATCCTCGGGATGCTCTGCCGCCGCCGGAGCGGCAGCCGGCGGCGCAATCGGCCCAAAGGACATAGACAAAATCTACGGTGTTTTCAAGGCATATACCACGAGGGTAGGGAACGGCCCCTTTCCCTCGGAGTTTACCCCGCAAAGAGATGGAACACTCGGCGACACTATAAGGGAGATAGGACACGAATACGGGGTTACCACCGGCAGACCGAGGAGAACCGGCTATCTCGACCTCGTAGCCCTTGCATACGCCTGCAAAACCAACTCTATCGACTCTCTCGTGCTCACACATCCGGATGTATACGACGGAATGGAGGAGGTAAAGGTCTGTGTAGCTTACTCCATAGACGGCAAAGAGACCACCGATTTCCCCTCTTCCCCGCGACGGCTCGAGAGAGCGGAACCGGTACTGAAAAGTTTTACCGGCTGGAAGGAGAAACTTTCCAATGCCCGCAGTTACGAGGATATTCCGAAAGAGGCAAAAGAATACATCAAGTTTATTGAGGATTTTACAGAAACCGAGGTAGGAATTATCTCCGTTGGTCCGGACAGAGAGCAGACCTTTTTCCGCTCTCCAATCTGGAAATAAGGAGACATTGCAAAAAAGCTGCTTTCAAAACGGTGGTTTTGAAAGCAGCTCAGAAATTGGAGGTGAGGGGAGTCGAA
>JBKHFZ010000136.1:0-7028 GCA_046539925.1 Spirochaetaceae bacterium | reverse complement strand
CCCTCGCGCAGCTACAGAAGGATGGAGGACAAGGTGGAGGCCTGGAGTATAGTGGCCGGCTATGCTTGTCTAAAGGAAGAGCGTAACCGGCAGGGAGGTTCAGCGTGAAGGTTCTTATCTATGGATACGGGGCGGTGGGGCTCTACTACGGCCTGAAGTTTACAGAAGCGGGTTACGGCGTAACTTTTCTGGATCCCGGCGGTACATCCGGAGAGGTGCCGATACAATTCGAGGACGGTATTTCCGGAGACGAGAGGTCAAAACTCATGAGAGTTGTCTCCGAGTTTCCCGAGGATGAGACTTTCTCTCTGGTACTGGTGGTTCTGCCGAGCCACTATATGGAGAGCCATATCTCGACCCTTGCAGGTATTCCGGGCTCCACCCCCGTGATGCTTCTTGGAGGATACGTGACGGGTATGGAGAAGTGGGCGGCACACATAGGCGCAAAGCGGGTGGTTTTTGCCTATCCCGGCGTTTCCGCTGTTTTTGACAGGGAAGAGAGGAGGGTGCTCTACTGCGACAGAGAGAGCGGAAGCGACGAGCTTCGAGGTGTAACAGTGGGTACACTGGAAGAAGAGACGGAAGCCGACACAGGAGCGGCCGCGGGTAAAGCGGAAGAGGCGGAAGAAGCAGAAGAAGCGGGGCGGTTCTGCCGGCTCTTCTCGGATGCAGGTATTCCCGTTACCCGCAGCTCCGGTATGCGCGGAGTGTATCTGTCCCAAGCGGCACTTAGGCTGCCCATTACCACCGCCCTCTTGTCGGCAGGTGGGAACCTCGATGCGTTGGCAGAGAGGGGTGATTTGTTAAGACTTATGATTAAGGGGATTCGAGAGGCCCTCGCCGTTGTCCGCTCATCCGGATACAGGCTCGAACCCTCCTCTCTCTCCATGTACCGATACGTGCCCGTCTTCATTATTGCAAACATGATGAAGGGCCGCTTTAATACGGCTTCGAGCAGAATAGGTATAGAAAAGACGGCTCTCTTTGCGGGGGATGAGACCGAGCATCTGGCTCGGCGTTTTCTCGATATTGCCGAGAAGACCTCCGTAGAGGATACACACTTGCACTTCCTCTTCTCGATATTCTTCGATGATGATGAGGAGGAAGAGGAGTAGGGTGGTGTGTGGAGAGAGGAAGATTTGCTTCTCTCTTTATTCCCGCAAAAATCGTTATGCCCCTAAAAACCTCTCTAAATCCTCCACCTTTCGGGTAAAAGTCTCCAGGGCGCTTCGTATCGGTTCTGGAGAGGACATATCCACCCCGGCAAGCTCCAGCGACTCTAAAGGGAATCGGCTCCCCCCGGACTTGAGAAAGGAGAGGTACCGTTCCCGTTCGGCCTCTCCTCCCTCCAAAACCCTGCCCGCAAGGCTTACCGCTGCAGAGAGGCCCGTGGCGTACTTGTAGACGTAGAAGGCGCGGTAAAAGTGGGGAATACGCAGCCCCTCCAGGTCTCCCTCCTCCGGGAGATGCACCTCCGGGCCAAAATAGGTCTCCAGCAGCCCTCTATACGTTTTTCTGAGCGCATCGAGGGTAAGCGGAGTTCCCTCCTCGGCCATCTTGTGGGTCAAATGCTCGAACTCGGCAAACATGGTTTGCCTAAAAACGGTTGCGGCAAAATCGTCCACCTCTTTGTTTACCACGTAGGCCTTCATCTTATCGTCCTCAGCGTGTTCCAAGAGGTAGCGCGCAGTAAGCTGCTCGTTAAAGGTGGAGGCAACCTCTGCCTCGAATATGGTGTAGTTGTAGTGCTGGAAGGGGTTGTTTCGGCTGCTGTACCAGGAGTGCATGGAGTGTCCGCCCTCGTGGGCGAGGGTAAAGAGATCCCGCAGCACGTCGGATTTATAGTTCAGAAGAATGTAGGGGTCTCCGTCGTAACTGCCGGCGGAAAACGCCCCGGAGCGTTTGCCCTTGTTCTCGTATCTGTCCACCCATCCGCCGAGAAGCCCCTCCTTGAGGGTGTTTCTGTACTCGTCTCCAAGAGGTGCAAGGGCGTTATACACTGTTTCCACCGCATCCTCGTAGGGGTAGTCGGTTTTAATATCCTTTACAATGGGCACATACACATCCCAGTGGGCAAGGGTATCCAGGTCGAGGGCTCTTCGTCTGAGCTCGTAATAGCGGCGAAGGGCGGGAAGGTATTCGTGCACCGTGCGGATGAGGTTGTCGTAGACCTCCTCGGGGACCTTGTCCGGAAAAAGTGCCATTGCACGGGTGGAGGAGTAACCCCGCACATCCGCCTCGTAAATATCCTGCTGCACACTCCCCTCAAAGAGGGAAGAGAGGGTCTGTTTATGGCCGTCGAAGACTCCGTACAAACTCCGGTAGGTCCGCTCCCGAACCCCCCTGTCCGGATGGATCATGAGCGAGCCGAAGGTGGACTGACTCAGGGGCTTTTCCCCTTCCGGCGTGGTAATACTGCCGAAATCCATATCCACATTGGTGAGGGAGGAGAAAGCCTTCTCCGGGGTTTGTTTTGCCTCAGCCTGTTTGGCCAGGAGCTTCTCCTCGGCAGGCGACAGGATGTGGGGTTTAAAACGGAGTATTTTACGCAGTACTACCCTGTACTCCTGCAGTTCCGGTGAATGGAGGTAGCTCTTTATCGTCTCTTCCGGTAGTGCCTGGATCTCCGGAATAATAAAACTCGTTTCGGCGGAGAACTTTGTAGTTATCCTCATATACCTGGAAAAACGGTCTTGATGGGTAGTGTCGGCGATGTTTTCGGTGGTGCGAAGGTGGGCGTAGTAGCCCAGCCTTTCGTCGAGCCTTTCGGTATCCATAAGATAGTCGAGACACTTTTTAAGGGAGGCGGCGGAAGTACCCAGGGTACCGGAAAACTCCCTAAACCGCGGGATTCGGTTTTCGAACTCCGCAAGACCCTCTTCCCATGCGTGCGGATTGGGAAAGAGTGTGGAAAGGTCCCAGGTATGTTCCTCGGGCATATCCTCCCGTAGGGGTATGTTCGTACTCATGTTCAGTCTCTCCTTAATTATTGTTTCGGTATTCTTCGCCGTGTATCGATTCGAGCAGGACGGCCAGGCGTGCCCCGGCTTTGCCCCTGTGGCTTATTCGGTTTTTCTCTTCCTCCGGGAGCTCTGCAACGGTGCAGCCGTGGGAGTAAAGATAGAAGAGCGGGTCGTAACCGAAACCGCCGCTGCCCCGCGGTTCTTTTGTTAACACCCCCTCCACCGTCTCTTGGGCGACAAAAAAGCGGTAGTCTTCGAGAATCAGCACCATACAGGAGACGAAAAAGGCCTTTCTCTCCTCTTCCTTCCGCATCTCCGCCATCTTGGCCAGGAGGTATCGGTTTCGTTCGGAAGTCTCAAGAATCTCTCCATCTCCCGGAGACCCGTAGCGGGAAGAGTAGATGCCGGGGGCGCCGCCGAGGGCCGGCAGAGAGATTCCCGAGTCGTCTGCAATAACCGGGGCCTGTACGGTTTCGAACAGAGCCCTGGCTTTTCCGTAGGCATTTTCGAAGTAGGTGGTCCCCGTCTCTTCAAAGGAGTAGTCGACACCCGCTTCTTTGGGTGTAATAACGCGGTGGCCCTCAAAGATTGCCTTGAGCTCTCGAACTTTGTGTGCGTTTTCGGTGGCAAGATATATTTCCATATCCAGAGAATAGCGAAAACCTCCTTGTACGTCCACCTCCTGCGGGTGTACCGGCACACTTCACATTTGGAATTGCTGAGGTGTGTCGGCGCCCACTCAGGCGGCCTGGGAAAAATCCTCATTTTCCGAAGTGCGGTATTTATTGAGCACGTAATAGATGCCCGAGTCTACAGAACCCTTTGGCACGTTTAAAACCTCCGATATGTCCTGGTTGGTGGGGTGGGCGTGCATCCGCATAACTCTCTCGGTTGCCCGGGTAAACCTGTCATGGGAAAGGGAGAGTTGTCTAAACAGATATTGCCTTTTTTCCGGGTCATACGTATCGGAGAGGCGGAGCTGAAGCAAGTAGTACCGATAGAACCAGTGGTTTCTCTTTTGACGGAGGGATTCGAGCCTCCTCTTTCTTTTCTTCATCCTCTCTTTAAGGGTAACTACACAGTTCAAAAGCCACTTTCTGTTTAAGCCGGTGGCGTTTACAATTTTTTCAATATAGTAGTGGTCCAGATACTCCGCCTCTCTCAGAATGAGGAAGATAAATCTCTGTTTCCACATGGTGCTTGTAAGCTCTCCTTCCCGGCTTATCTTATAGAGAGACTGCAACCTTTCCGGAACGTCGGCACGGGGCGCCGGTATTTCTACGGGGTTTTCGTGGACTTCCCAAAAGGTGTTGTAAGTGGTAAGTGTCTCTTCGTACCTGCGTGCTTTGAGTTTCTTGGCATAGCCTTTAATTGCCCACAAAAGGTGGACATGCAGATAGACTTCGAAGGAGCTTCCGGTGTCCCTGTACTGCTCTACAAGTTTTGGGATCTTTGGGAAAAAGTAGCAAAAAAAATCTCCCGCGTCGTCGGCATCCCAGTCCTCTTTAAGATGGGCAATACGGTAGACCCTCAATGCTATTGTGTCTATAGTCTCTTTTCCGCCTTCTCCCGTTCTCTGGTATTTGAGTACCGCCTGCGTTAATGATTCCTTGTTCATGGACATCTCCTTTTTGTGGTGAAGATATCCATTGCAAGAGACGTGCCAATGGGGAAGGCTTTTCGGCAATAATTTGAGCCGGAAAAATCAATATTTTACATTAATTTACACACACCGAAGGAGAGCAGATTAAGCTTAAAAGGAGGAGCCCGGACACTTACAATACATTACAAAACTCTGCCGATGGATTCTACTGCCGCTTCCAGGGTCTCTTTAATTGTTGAGTACCTCATAAAACCCGCGGCTTTAGCGTGGCCCCCTCCCCCAAAGGTGCCGGCTATTTTGCCCACGTCTATGTGATTGTTGGAACGCAGCCCCGCCGAACACTCTCCCGGAGACTCCTCCCTTATGAGGAGAACCACTTGGCAGCCCTCCACTTCCTGCAGATGCCGGTAGAGTGTATCCGAATCCCGGTTCTCTTCGCCGTACTTCTCCTTCTCTTCGAGGGTTTCGTAGGTAACAAGAAGGCGCCCGTTATACAGCGCCTCTGTTCTGGAGAGCAGTATACCCAAAAGGGTCCTGGAGGCAAGAGTCCTTCCGCCGTACATGGCTGCATGGATTCGTTTTGGGGATGCCCCGGCTTTTACCAGCTCCGCGGCACTTTCGAAGACCGGAGCGCTTTCGCTCTCTAAATGGCGGAAAAAGCCGGTATCGGTACATAGACCGAAGAGAAGCGTCTCCGCCTCGTCGGCCTGGGGTACGTCTCCCATAGCGGTAATTATTTTCTGTACCATATAGGTAACCGACGGAGCTTCCTGGTCTATATATTTAATGTCCCCAAAGCTTCTTCCCGAGGAGTGATGATCGATTACCGCTGTAGGTGTCTCCCCGAGCTCCTCTGCAAGATAACCTATCCGGTCTATGGTGGAGCAGTCGAGTACTATCGAGAGGGTTCCCCTGTCTCTGTGGGTATCCGGAATGTGCGAGGAAAAGTCTCCCGAGAGACGGGATATCTCTTTTTTTGTAAAAGGGCCGGGAGACACGAGCACGGTATCTCCTCCGCGGCGTCTGAGAAAAGAGCCAAGCCCTTTCTGGCTGCTCAAGCAGTCTCCATCGGGCTCTTCGTGGCCTATTAATACGAATTTGGAGAAGCCCATTAACGCGGCTAACAGCTCCTCAGGGACGGGGGTGTACATAAAATCTCCGGGCTCTAAGCGGGTGTACTCGTGGAGCGGAATATCTAAAATTCGAGTTCCAGAGTTTCTATATCGAATCTTTCGTTAAATGCTGCAGGATTGTCGAGTTGTCCGTAGCTTATATCCTGGAGATTCTGTTCCAGATATATTCGGATGTGGTGGAACTCCCCGTCTCTCCAAAATACGGAAAAGTAGGGGTACGCGGGACCGCTGCCGGTACTGAGCTCCGCTTTTGCCTCGTTGTCGGTGCCCGCTTCCTGTCTAAACCAGCTATGGGGAATGTACATAATACCCATGGTGTGGTTGCTCTTGGGATATGCAATTCTGTACCCCAGACGGTGTTGGTATACTTTTGTAATAGGAACAGTCTTTACAAAAAATTCCGATGTTTCGGCTCCCGCCACACCTGCAATTAACAAGAAAAATATTAAGGCGAAAAAAATATTGCGTTTTCTCAAGACCGTCCTCCTCAAATCCTGTCTATGCTATCAAGAAAATAGCCTATCGAGCTATTTTTACCGTCTCGGCTGCCCCTTGGCAATATGCGAGACTACTCCCATTATAGCCGGATGAAACAGGTGAAATCAAGCAATTTTACTAAAATATCATTCATGATGCCTGTTCATCATCTTTTTTTTCGTATATATCCCTCGGTGTAGTTTTATCAAACCCGGGAAAGAGCGCAAGGAGGGCTTCCCGGACGGTAGATGCAAAGGTAAAACTCAGTCTGTCCGCCACCTCTTTTGGCAACTCCTCGATGTCTTTTCGGTTATCCTCGGGTAAAAGAACTTTATCCAGATTATTTCGGTATGCCGCAAGTATTTTCTCTTTTACCCCTCCTATTGCCAGAAGCCTTCCGGTAAGGGTTATTTCTCCGGTCATGGCAATGCTCGAGGGTACCGGAGTGCCCGAGAGTGCCGAGAGCATTGCGGCGGTAATTGTAATGCCCGCGGACGGGCCGTCTTTGGGTATAGCCCCCTGGGGAACGTGAATATGGAAGTCTTTTTTCTTCTGAAAATCCGGATCGATGCCAAAGGTTTCCGCATAGGCACGTATAAAACTGAGACTGAGCTGGGCGCTCTCCTTCATTACATCGCCAAGGCTCCCCGTAAGGATGAGCTTGCCCTCTCCAGGAAGGAGGGAAGCTTCTACCGGCAGCAGTTTACCTCCCATCTCCGTCCAGGCAAGACCGTGGGCCAGCCCCGGCCTCTCGGCACGGTACACCAGGTCCTGGTCAAACTGCGCAGGACCAAGGTACTTTTTGAGGTTTTTCTCCGTGACAGCAGTGGAAAAATCACGCAGCGCTTTATA
>JBKHFZ010000135.1:0-7107 GCA_046539925.1 Spirochaetaceae bacterium | reverse complement strand
ATCAGAGGTGCTCGAAGTACCCGCAGAGACTGTGGTGCTCGGGGAACTCTCTGTGGTCGGGGAACTCCGCGTTTTTCCCCTTACAAGTTCGCCCACGGGCCGCTGCCCCTCTTCTATCGCCCCTTCGGGACAGAGAATGGCACAGCCGCCGCAGCCGTGGCACAGGTTGTCGAAAACCATTACCTTCTTTCCGATTCTTACCAGCGCGTTAAACTCACAGAACTGTACGCACTCGCCGCAGGCGGTGCACTTCTGCTCGTCAATTTTGGGAACCATCATCGAGAAGGTTTTTCGGTCTATCTCCTCCGCATTTATAAAAAGATGGTCGTTGGGCTCCTCCACGTCACAGTCGAGGAGCCTCACTACTGTACTTCTTTCTTCCTTTTCCCTCTTTGCGGATTGTTGGGCATCTGCACTGTCTACACCGTGTGGGCCGATTGCCCTATGTGTACCGTCTACACTGTTTAGGGCCTCTGCAAGGCCCACGGCAACTGTTGTTTTTCCGGTTCCGCCCTTTCCGCTTGCCACTGCTATAGTCATACGGCGCCCTATGCGATGTGGCCTTTGTTCGTCGGTCCCGCGGCGGCTTCCACGTTGCCGTTTTTGTATTGGGTAACGGCCTCGGCAATTGTTCCCTTTATTCCCGTGTAGACCGGAATTTCCGCAGCTTCCAGCACTTTATAGGCGTTAGGTCCTACCTGCCCGGTAAGCAGGGCGGAGACACCCTTTGTTACCAGATGCTGACTTGCCTGAACGCCTACCCCTCCTGTTGCATGGGTAAAGGTGTTTTCTTCAAATGAGTAGGTATCCTTCTCTGTATCGTAGAAGCAGAAATACCCGCATCTCCCGAAACGGGGATCTACTTGCGCCTCTTCCGTTGAACCCTGAGCCGTTATGCACACTATCATCGTGAGTATCCTCCTCTATGCGTTATACTGTTCAATTGTGCTGCTTTTCAATTTTGCTGATGGTCGAGACCGTGGGAAGCATCGTCCCCGTGGGAGCATTCATGGCCGTGGGAGCCTTCGTGTCCGTGACCGTCGCCGTGTCCCTCAGGGTGAGCACAGAGGCTGCCGCCCCCTTCGATGCTGCCTGTACGACACCCCTCTATTGCCTCCTCGACAGGGCCGGTTACCCCGAGAACCTGTTCTATTCCCATCTCCGAAAACAGCTGCTGCGCGCGGCGGCCCATTCCTCCGGCAACGATAACGTCTGTACCGTGGTCTTTTAGGAGAAGTGGTATTCTGCCGGGCTCATGGCCAGGATTTTCCACCACTTCCCTATGGGTAATAACTCCGTTTTCGATATCCGCCAATGTGTATGAGGGGCAGCGCCCGAAGTGCTCGGAGACGCTGCCGTTGTCTGTTGCTACCGCTATTCTCATTGCTGCTCCTTCTCCTCATCCAGCGCTTCCATCTCGCGCTTTAGAAAGCGAAGCTGCTCTTCCAGCGCTTCTACCTCACCCTGAATAGCCTCTTTGCGGT
Source organism: Spirochaetaceae bacterium (assembly GCA_046539925.1). Taxonomy (GTDB): domain Bacteria; phylum Spirochaetota; class Spirochaetia; order DSM-16054; family Sediminispirochaetaceae; genus CAYFVU01. The sequence goes on along the minus strand of JBKHFZ010000135.1, from coordinate 5,623 downwards.
TTTCCCTGGAAAGGGGTGCCTCGGCTGGTCCCGCCTCTCCGTAGGGAGCTCCATAGGGGCCGTAGGCTCTATAGCCCATTCCGTAACCTCTGCCCCAGGCCATTCCACGGCCTCCGAAACCGGGTCCCCGGCCGCCTCTTCCGCGTCCGAAGCCTGCTCCCGGACCGAATCCTGCTCCAGGGCCTGTTGCAAATCCAGGCCGGTTGTTCCCGGCGCAGTATCCCATTGCTCTTCCCGTCATTGGTCCTTCTCCAAATGGTCCTGTATGATCTCCTCTTGGCATATTATGCCTCCTTCAATTTGAACACTATGGGGCTGCGCGGGACCTTTGGACCCTGACACACACCCCTGCGGGTCTCACAGACCCGGCTTTCTATTTCTACTCCGTACAGCTCGTACAGTATCCGTAGAACTGCACGGTCCTTCGAACCGCTCTAAAAGACTCTTCAGCCTTTCCTCTATTCTCCATTTTATCGAGGGCTTTTTGCTCCTCTTCGCTTAGATCGTCTATAACCGTCGTTCTTCCGCAGCCTCCGCACACAAATACCAGACGCTCGTTTCTGTCCTTTTCGTCGAGGAGCTTATACCTCGACTTTCCATCCCCCGTCTCCAGCCGGTGGATAAGAGCGATATCCTCCAGCAGCTGCAGAGTTCTATACACCGTAGCAAGGCCTATCTGGGGATGCTCTTCGTGAACCCTCAGATATATCTCGTCGGCGCTCAGGTACTCATCTTCCCTGTCGAGCAGATTGATAATTACCCGTCTGGGAACGGTGAGCTTTATCCCGCGCTCTCTAAAGCGCCCCTCGAAGCGGCAGCGCTTTCCCGGGCCGGGACCACGTCCTTTTCCTGGTCCCCGCCCTGCCCCGGGTCCCATTCCAGGCCCGTAGCCATGCCGATGCTTTGGTCCTGGACTATAATTATCTTCCTGCATTACCCCTCCGTATTCATATTGAGAATCATTCTCATCTAGAATATACACCCCAAGATTCCTCATGTCAAGTGATGCCCTGCATATTTTTTGGCGCGTATATTTTTAGGCGCTCATATTTTTTGGCGCGGTATGTTTTCAATATAAAAGATAAAGGATATACTCGCTGCTATGGACATACCGATTATTGTAAAGATCTTTGTTTCTCTAATAACCATTCTCACCGTCAACAGGCTGACAAAGAATCTCCCCCTTTCTATCCTCTCGGCCACCCTCCTGTTGGCCGTGTGGTCCGGCCACTCCGCATTAGCAATTGCCGATATTGCCTGGGAGCGTTTCTTCAGCCTCGATAACGGGCTGCTGATCCTTATTATTACTCTTGTAATCTGGCTCTCCACTCTGATGGATAAAACAGAAATGATGAGAGACCTGGTGGCCAATATACGCTATCGGCTGAGCCCGAGAACGGCCATGGCGGTTTTGCCTGCGGTAATAGGCTTGCTTCCAATGCCGGGAGGGGCCCTCTTCTCCGCACCTCTTGTAGGAGATGTGGATGAGAAGAATGAACTTCCACCGCTGGAGAAGACTCGGGTAAACTACTGGTTTCGTCATATCTGGGAGTTTACATGGCCCCTCTATCCGGGGGTAATTCTCGCTTCGGATATTTCGGGGCTTGATATCTGGCAGATCGTTATAGTCGGTTTGCCGATGGTATTTCTCTATATACTTGCCGGTTACATATTTATTCTTCGGAAGATAGAGCTCTCCCCAGTGGAGAGAGTTGCCTCGGAGCACCATATCCTCAAACTCGTCAGTCCTATATTGATTGTAATTATTACCTACGCCGGTGTTACCATTTTCTTCCCGGAACTTCACAACTTGAGCAAGTATTTCCCCATGGCTCTCGGGCTGGCTTTAGCCATTATTGCCCTTGGCTTTCAGCGGCCTGTCTCCCGTAGAGAGTGGAAAGAGGTTATTCTGAACAAGAAGGCCTTTAATATGGTGATAATAATAGTAATTGTCCGCATCTACGGTGCTTTTATCGAGGCTCGACTGCCCGGCGGAACTTTGCTGATGGAGCAGATGAGGCAGGAACTCGAGCTTTTCGGCATACCCATTTTTCTTCTCATGATGATTATTCCCTTTATCAGCGGGTTTACCACAGGTGTATCGGTGGGTTTTGTAGGTGCCAGTTTTCCAATAGTATTCAGCTTACTGGGGGCGGACCCGACAATGTGGCAGCTTCTAGCCGGTTTTGCCATGGGTTACGGCTTTGGGTTTAGCGGAACCATGCTCTCCCCCGTCCACGTCTGTTTAGTCGTTACAAACGAGCATTTCGGCAGCAGACTCGGAGAGAGTATGGTATCGATGATCCCGCCGATACTCTTTTTTATGGGATCCACCCTCGTAATTTCCCGCTTTCTGCTCTAGTTTTCGCATGCCGCTTCGCGGCAACATACGCCGCCCCGCGGCTGCCGGGGGTTTCTACTCTTCCTCAACCACGGGATTCCGCAGCACCCCTATGCCCTCTATCTCGATTTCCACTACATCGCCGTGGTGCAGGGGACCTACGCCGCTGGGAGTTCCTGTTACAATAATATCCCCCGGTTCGAGGGTAAAATGTTTTGAGATAAACGCGATGGTAAAGGCTATGGGAAAGATCATCTTTGAGGTATTCGACTCCTGAACTACCTTTCCATTGAGTCTGCAGCGGATATCCAGACTCTGCGGGTCGGGGATGTCTTCTGCCCTTACCAGCTGCGGTCCTATTGGCCCGAAGGTGTCCAAACTCTTGCCGCGAAACCATCCCGATTTATCCGCCCTCTGCAGGTTGCGCTGGCTCACATCGTTAAAACACGTGTACCCATAGACACAGCCGAGGGCCTCATCTTCAGAGACATTTTTGCACCTCCTTCCAATAATTACCGCGAGTTCCGCCTCGTGGTCCACCCTGGGCTCGTCAAAATTGTACTCCCTGAGAAAGGAGGGAATTACTATCGGCTCTCCGGGCCCTATGAGCACATTAGGACTCTTGGGAAAAAGAACAGGCTCTGTGGGCTTCTCCTGCGCGTTAGGCTCGGAATGGAGAACCCCACGCTCGTTTACATGATCCATATAGTTGAGGCCGAGGGCGATAATTTTTGACGGTGAAACCGTATAGCTTTCTTCAGTTCCCGCGATTGATAATTGTACCATGGTATGCCTTCTTCTCCTTGAGGATAATTTCCACTTGTTTTTTCAATTTCCGCTGCCGCATAGCGGCCTACACAACCAATTGTAGTGACCATTGTGGATATGTGCAAGCGTAGAGACGAGGGACCGGGCCGTCTACTTGTCGGTAATAACAGACTTCAAACCGGCTTTTACAAGCTTCGTTTCCCGGCTGGCAAAGGCCAAAAAAATTACCTCGAAGAAGAGAGAGAGGCTGAACACAGCGGCGGCGAGCACCGCCCCGGGGACATCTACAAGGAGTGGGAAAACGGTTACCATAATAACAAGGGAGCCGGTGTTAATGGCAACCGCCTGGGCTATTTTTTTAGTTTTGCCCCTGTAGATAAGAAGGCCGCGAAACCAGGAGATAAAGCCGGAGAGAACCGGCATACACACTAGAAGGAGCGCCGGAAGCATGGTAAAGGGCAGAAGATCCTCCGAGAGCCCTGCCACAGTGTCAAACCAGAAGGGCCCTGCAGGGGAAAGTACAAACACAAGAAAAGCCGCACCTGTGCCTATCGACAGCATAACGGCAAAAGAGCGCATAAGCCCTTCGTCGGCATTCTCCTTAAGCAGCGCCACCGCCACCTCCTGGTAGGCCAGCGCCATGGAACGAAATATAAACATTATGCTCAGCACTACCGGCCACACCGCAAGAGATTCCAGGGGAAAGGCCGCCCTGGCTATACCAAAGTTGAGCATTGGACGCGCCAAAAATGTTATCAAACTGGTAAGTATAAGCGGAGTATAGAACTTCATCAAATCCTGTCGGGAGATAATCTTGTCTTGCGCCTCCTCTTCCAGGTTCATAATAACCGGACGGGCAAAGAGATAGGCGGAAACCATACCCGCAATTACCCCGGCAATTAGAGCGGCCGCCCCCGCATAGGCTCCCTCGTCCCATCCCAGGCGGTAGGCAAGAAACAGGGTCCCCAGGGTCGCAAAAAGACGGATAAACATGGTATAACTTATCTGGGTTGTTTTCCCGTATCTGATAAGCACACCCTGCCAGAGTCTCCTGTAGCCGATAGTGGGAGTCCAGGGAAACATGATTATAAATGCCACCCTGCTTATCTCCACCACATTCTCCGGTACCCCCAGAAGGCTCCCCACAAGAAGGGTATACAGCGGAGTAAGGGCCACAACAAGATGGATTACCGTAAGGCCGAAAGCCCAGCGGTGCATAAAATGGAGAAGGGTCGTGTAGTTTCGACGGCCGTCGGTAAGGGCGGTAGCTGCCGTGAGCATCTGAATTATTGGCGCTTCTATAATAAGAGCGATGGGAAACATTACCCCGTAGGCGGCCAGATTCAGTTTGGGATTGCTCAGCCTCGCGATTATCGCGTTTACCCCGGGCTGCTCCACTGCCATAAAAATCCACATTACCGCCAGGGGGAACCAGAGAAGGAGTATTTTTTTTCGTGTGATAGTTTCGTGTGTTATATCCATAACGATGTTTTGCTTCTTTAGGGCAGAGTGAGTATACTATAGAGGAGATTCGATGGAAAGGAGTGCAACCCATAATTATGTCGCTTACAGACTGGGAACAGACACGTTTTAACGAGATTTTTGACCAAACCATACACCACATAGAGAAGCTGCGGGAGCATGACCCCGAATTCTCCCTAAAGAGGCTGAGGGGAATGCTGGAGGCCGAGTATATCAACCAGGGCAACGACTGGGTCGGCCGCGGGGCGGTTGGTCATATAAGCAGCGAGGCAACCATCGCCGCGTACCAGCAAATTATTGCCCAAATGGAGAAGTTGGAGGAACCGGGGGAGGAGTAAAACCGGAGCTCAGAGCGTGTATCCTCTCCACGTACTTCCCAATTTTGAACTTTCGTTCCAGGCCTCGGTCATTCATATAGCGGACCTTGCCGAATATCCGCCGCTCCTTCCATGGGCGGTCGTGTTTGCCGAAGCACCAGGCTACACCGGCAAAACTGTTGGGATCCCGCCCGTCGAGGGCGTATCGGTTGTTGAGGTAGAGGGCCCTTCGAAAAGCTTCCTCCAGGGAGGGGGTCCACTCGAGAATCTTTTTTCCCCAATACATTCTCATATACCCGTGCATCTTCCCGGTAACGAGCATCTCCATCTGCGCCGCGTTCCAGTAAGGATCCTCGGTCAGGCCGCTCTCCAGCTCCCCCATGCTGTAGGAGGGTTCCCGCATATCCTGCTCGTGTGCTTTCAGGGTTTCCTGTGCCCAGCGGGGAAGGGATGCCGGCGAGTCGTAACGGGGGTTGTACCAGGTAAAGTTAAAGGAGAGTTCCCTTCGCACCACCAGCTCTTCCAGAAAACCCTCCGAAGGCAGCTCTTTGTGCTCCATAACGGCAAGAGCAATGGTGAGGGGGCTGATCTGTCCGAAATGGAGGTACGGGCTCAGCCCGGAGGCACAGTCTTTTGTCGGATCGTTGCGGAAGGTGTCGAAGCCCTCCAGTTTTTCCGCTATAAACTCCTCCAGCAGCTCCTCCGCCGCATCCTC
>JBKHFZ010000134.1:0-7113 GCA_046539925.1 Spirochaetaceae bacterium | reverse complement strand
AAAAAATTGATAGGAACCGTGTCCTTCCATATGAGCAGAGAGCGTAGATGAGGGGGGAGCGGAATAGGCGCCACCGGCGCCTTGCGGAGCGGAGGAGCGGAGCAAGATGAGGGCCGGGGAGCCCCAGTCTGAGCCCGGCGCCTATGGAGCGCGGGGGCCCTCCCCCGCCCGGAATATGGGATTCCAAGGGGACAGCTTTTTGTTGATATTGACATTACCCTCCGTGCTTCCTATGATAAGTAGATAATGGAATTGTTAACCAGTCCTTCCTTTATATGGGGTCTTGCGGGTTTCCTCTTAATTGCTTCGGAGGTGTTGGTCCCCGGTTTTGTCGTTTTCTTCTTCGGAAGCGGTGCTCTTGTTACCGCAGTTGCCTCCGCCCTGCTGCCGCCGGTTGGATCCAGCCTGGGGCTGCAGGGTATAGTGTGGGCGGCCTCGAGCATATTTTCTCTCGTGTTTCTCCGCCGAAGGTTCTCCGGAATATTTCACGGTACCGTTCTGAATCCGCACAGGGTTGAGGATCTGGGAAAGAACGCCGTGGTAAGCGAGAGGATAACCCCGGAGGAACCGGGCAGGATCCGCTACAGGGGAACGAGCTGGAGGGGGATAAGCTATTCCGAAACCTTCGAGAAGGGAGACAAGGTCTCTATTGTTCAGGAAGAGGGGCTTACCCTTGTTGTATCGGCACCTTTTCTACAGGATGAGGGGGAACATACCGAGCTCGACTGAGCAGATTGGGTACGATCGTTTTATCAAGGAGTGTTGTATGAATGTAATTCTCGTGTATGCTCTGGTGCTGCTGATGATCATTGTATTTTTCAAGATGATTCGGATAGTGCCGGAGGCGGATACCTATGTTATCGAGCAGTTCGGCAAGTACAAGCGCACCCTCGGTTCCGGTCTGCATCTGGTAGTACCCTTTGTGCAGAAGGTTGCCTACAAGGTGGAGTTGCGGGAACAGGTAATAGATGTGGAGCCCCAGGTCTGTATTACCAGCGACAACGTGCAGGTGTCGGTAGACGGTATTCTCTACCTCAGGGTGATGGACTCGGAAAAGGCGAGTTACGGTATAGAAGACTACCGTTACGCCACGGCGCAGCTGGCAAAGACCACCATGCGATCGGAGATCGGAAAGCTCGAGTTGGACAAGACCTTTAGCGAACGGGACGAGATAAACGAGTCTATTGTCAAGGCGGTGGACGAGGCGAGCGACCCCTGGGGCATAAAGGTTACCCGCTACGAAATTAAGGATATTACCCCCACCGACACGATACAAAAGGCGATGGAACAGCAGATGCGCGCCGAAAGGGAGAAGCGTGCGGAAATCCTCAGCAGCGACGGAGAGAAGACCGCCAGGATAAACGTCTCTAAAGGGCAGCGACAGTACGCCATTAATGTTTCCGAAGGGGACAGACAGCGCAGGATAAACGAGGCGGAGGGGCGTGCCCAGGGGGTGGAGATTACCTCCGAGGCTACCGCCGAGGGGCTGCGGATAATTGCCGAGGCTCTGCGCCATCGGAAAGGCAAAAACGCCATGTCCCTGCGGCTTGCCGAACAGTACATTAACCAGTTTGGCCATATCCTCGATACCGCGGACACTTCCGTGCTGCCCCTCGAAGCGGCGCAGCTCAAATCCATTATAGAAGCAGCGGGGCCGTTTTTTGAAAAAGCGACTCCCCCAGGAGGAAGTCCCTCCGGAGCTGCTTCTGCCGGAGCGAATCAACCTGAAGGAGGTGCATCATGAGTCCTTTTCTGCCTCTTCTTATTCTTGCCGGCGTTTTTGGATTACTCATTCTCTTTTTTATAGTGCGCAGTATACGCATTGTCCCCGCAAAAACTGCCCTGGTGGTCGAACGGCTGGGAAAATACGTAAAAACGCTGGACGCGGGAATACATCTGCTTATTCCCTTTATAGATAATGTAAAGTTCAAACACAACCTGAAAGAGATGGCCATAGACGTGCCGGAGCAGGAGTGCTTTACCGCGGACAATGTAAAGGTAACCGTAGACGGAGTGCTCTACATGAAGGTAGTTAACCCGAAAGACGCGAGTTACGGTATTACCGACGCCACCTACGCCACTATCCAGCTGGCGCAGACGACAATGCGTTCTGTAATAGGCCGTTTGGAGCTGGACAAAACCTTTGAGGAGCGCGAGCAGATTAACGGCGAAGTGGTAAGGGCGGTGGACGAAGCCTCCGACCCGTGGGGAGTAAAGGTCTCCCGCTACGAAATCCAGAACATCAATGTGTCGGAGCCTATCCTCGAGGCGATGGAGGTGCAGATGAAGGCCGAAAGGGAGAAGCGCGCCGCTATTGCCAGAAGCCAGGGAGACATGGAGTCCAACATAAACTACTCCCAGGCGGCAAAGGAGGAGGCGGTAAACAAGAGCGAGGGTGATAAACAGCGGCAGATAAACGAAGCAGAGGGAAAGGCCCAGGAGATTCTCTCCATGGCCCGGGCCACCGCTTCGGCTATTCGCCAAATCTCCTCCGCCATCGAAGAGGAGGGAGGAGAGAACGCCGCGGCGCTGCAGCTTACCGAACAGTATATTGAGAGGCTCAAATCCCTGGCCCGAAAGGAGACCCGTCTTATCCTGCCTATAGATATAAACGACATGCAGAGCGTTATGGGCAAAATCGAGAAGGTGGTTAAGCTGGAGTAAGCCTGGCCCTCAGCCGAGGCGGGGCCACTGATGCTGCTCCGGCATGGTCATCTCCAGACGCACGCGCATCTCCTCCATCTCCTCCCTCGAGGGGGCGGAGGTAAAACTGTCCGCTCCTCCGAGGACCTTCGGCAGCAGGTCCACATCTCCCACCGAACAGAGAAAGAGCTCCTCGTGGCCGAGTACCCAGTGGACGGCCCGGGCTATATCCTTCTTTTCTTCGAGGGGCCGATACCAGGTACTGCGGGTCTGCGGGAGAGTACCCCAGGGACCGCGGGCTATGGACTTTATCGTCTGTACGGCGATTCCCCTGCTGCGACACAGCTCTCTTAAATCCTGAAAAGAGTCATTGTACTCCCCGTATGTGCTGAGGGTATAGTTCCATGGGAGCAGCACGGAGTCTAAAGGCAGCTTCTCGACGCACTGCTTTAACAAGCGCGGGGCTTCGTAGCCGTGGCCGGTTACTCCGATAAAACGGGCAAGCCCCTTCTTCTGGGCTTCCATAAGCACTCCCGCGGCTCCGTCTCCGTTGAGAAACGCATCCACATCCTCCTGACGTACCAGTTCGTGCATCTGTAAAAGATCGAAGTGGTCGGTACCGAGGTTTTTAAGGCTTACATCAAGCTCCTCCCTGGCGTCTTTGTATGTGCGGGCGTCTATTTTCCCGCCGAGGAAGAAATCTTCCCTCCCCTCTTCGAGCCACTCTCCAATACATCGGTCCGCCTCTCCGTAACTCACGGAGGTGTCTATGTGATTTACCCCGAAGAACCGTAAATGGCTCAGCGCCCTGGCGGCCTGCTCCTCGTCTCCACTGGAAAGTGAAGCGCCGCCGAAGATAACCCTGCTGCTGTTGTGAAAGGTGTTTCCGAATGTTTTTCTCTCTATCATAAAAGAGAGAGTACACCCCCGCCTGGGCGGAGTCAACAAGAAACCCGACCTGAGGTTGATTGTCTCGCACGTTTTATATATATTATTACTATAATACTAATATTTTGGAGGGCAATGTGGCAGGACTATACGCAGTTACCGCAGTGCTGGTAACAGTCTCTTTTATAATAGACAAAAACAAGACTATCGAGGGAATTAGAATAGGGGCACGCAAGTTTCGCAAGATTCTACCGAACTACCTCAAGCTTCTTATTTTGATTGCGGTGGTGCTCTTTTTTACGGAAGGCTTAATAGTACGCTATCTTGGCCAGGAAAACGGCTTAATCGGTTTGGCCGCGGGGATGCTCCTCGGGTCGGTAACCATGATGCCCGGCTTTATAGCCTACCCTCTGTCGGGGGTATTGGTGGAGCGAGGGGTTCTCTACATGGTGGTGGCGGGATTTGTGACCACCCTCATGATGGTCGGGGTACTTACCTACCCTCTTGAAAAGGAGTATTTCGGAGTAAAAGCTACGGTTATACGAAACGGTGTGAGTTTTGTAATAGCCGTCGTTATCGCCCTTGCTATGGGCATGGTCTACGGGGAGGTATTTGTATAATGAAAATGGACAAGAGAACAAGAAACTACATCTACTTTGCTCTGTTTGTGGCCTTTATCGGTATATCCTTCCTCCTCAAGTTCGCCCCCGGGATGGAGATGGGAAACAATTTTTACATCTTCGCAAAGGATATGGTACTTATTCTTCCGCCGGCTTTTATTCTTATAGGCCTCTTCGACGTATGGGCCAAGCGTGAGGTTATAGAAAAGCACTTTGGCGAAGCTGCGGACTTTCGCGGGTATATCTGGTCCATACTTCTGGCCGCTACCACAGTGGGGGGCACTTTTGTAGCCTTCCCCGTGGCCAACGCCCTCTACCACAAGGGTGCCCGCTACTCTATGTTAATGACCTACGTAACCTCCGCCTCCCTCGTGATGATTCCGATGAGCATTATGGAGGCGGCAATTCTGGGTCCCAAGTTTACCGCGGTACGAATCCTCGTCTCCCTCCCCTTGGTCATCCTCGGATCGCTTATAATCGAGAAAATATTGCTGGGGTTGCGCTACAAGATGCCGGAGGTGCAGAGATAGGGTCTCGAGGAAGGGAAGCTTTATCTGAGGCGCTTTCAAAAATCGAGGATCTTTGAAAGCGCACACAGAAAACCCCCGGTCAGTCCATTATCAGGCGAGGTCGAAACGATCGAGGTTCATTACCTTGTCCCATGCAGCTACAAAGTCGTGGAGAAACTTTTCCTGGGAGTCGTTGCATCCGTACACCTCGGCCACCGCCCGCAGCTGAGAGTTGTGTCCGAATACGAGGTCGACCCTGGTCCCGGTCCATTTAAGTTCGCCGGTTGCCCGATCGCGCCCCTCAAACTCCTCTTCCTCTTTAGTGGCTGCCTTCCACTCGGTGTTCATGTCGAGGAGGTTCTCGAAAAAATCGTTGGTAAGTGCTTCCGGGCGGGTGGTAAAGACGCCGTGCTTCGACCCATTAAAGTTGGTATTCAACACACGCATCCCCCCGAGGAGAACCGTCATCTCAGGCGCGGTAAGCGTTAAAAGCTGAGCGCGGTCGACTAAAAGGTCCTCCGCCGAGACGGCATACTTCCTTTTTTGGTAATTCCGGAAGCCGTCGGCAGATGGTTCGAGAACGGCGAATGATTCCGCGTCGGTCTGCTCGGGCGATGCGTCGGTTCGTCCCGGAGTAAAGGGAACGCTCACCTTATAACCGGCGTTCTTTGCTGCCGGCTGTCGAACTCCTTCTTGATTTCCTCAAGGGTGTTGAGCACACTCTGCAGTTCTTCCGGTTCGTTTACCTCCCAGTCCTTCTGGGGAGCAAGACGGAGGCGGGCGCCGTTTGCACCGCCGCGCTTGTCGGAGCCGCGGAAGGTGGATGCCGAAGCCCACGCGGTTGAGACGAGCCGGGAGACGGATAAGCCCGAAGCAAGTATTTTTGCCTTGAGCTCTGGGATGTCTTTTTCATCGACAAGCTCGTGATCGACCTCGGGTACCGGGTCCTGCCAGATCAACTCTTCAGCTGGAACCTCGGGGCCAAGATAGCGAGACCGGGGTCCCATATCGCGATGGGTCAGCTTGAACCACGCCCGGGCGAAGGCGTCGGCGAATTTCTCCGGGTTCTCCAGGTAATGCCTGGCGATGGGTTCGTACTTCGGGTCGTAGCGTAGAGAGAGGTCCGCCGGGGTCATCATCGGTCGGTGTTTTTTGGATGGATCGTGGGCATCGACCACCATGTCTTCCTCTTCCACGTCCTTCGCAAGCCACTGATGGGCTCCGGCGGGGCTCTTGGTCAGCTCCCACTCGTATTTGAACAGCACTTTGAGATATCCCATATCCCACTTCCTGGGATTCAGTTTCCATGCGCCCTCGATGCCGCTGCCTATGGTATCGCCTCCCTTGCCGCTGCCGAAACTGCTCCTCCAGCCGAGGCCCTGTTCCGTTATGCTCGCAGCTTCGGGGGGAGGACCTACGTGATCGGCGGGACCGGCACCATGGCACTTTCCAAAGGTGTGGCCTCCGGCTACGAGGGCAACAGTCTCTTCGTCGTTCATAGCCATCCGGGCAAAGGTGTCTCTTACATCATGGCCGGAGGCTACCGGGTCCGGTTCGCCGTTAGGCCCCTCCGGGTTTACGTAGATCAATCCCATCTGAACGGCGGCCAGGGGATTCTCCAGGCTCCTGTCGCCGGATTAACAGTTGTCGCCGAGCCACTCGTCCTCTGAACCCCAGTAAATGTCCTCTTCCGGCTCCCAGACATCCACGCGTCCGCCGGCGAAGCCGAAGGTCTCCAGGCCCATGGACTCGATGGCGCAGTTGCCGGCGAGAATCATCAGGTCGGCCCAGGAGATTTTCTTGCCGTACTTCTGTTTTATAGGCCACAGCAGACGCCGCGCTTTATCCAGGTTTACTTACGTTGTCGGGCCAGCTGTTTAAGGGAGCCAGGCGCTGAGAGCCGGATTCAGCACCTCCCCGGCCGTCTCCCATGCGGTAGGTACCGGCGCTGTGCCAGGCCATTCGTATAAAAAACGGACCATAGTGACCGTAATCTGCGGGCCACCAGCCCTTGGAATCGGTCATTAGCGCATGGAGGTCTTGCTTTAGGGCTTTCAGGTCCAGTTTCTTGAACTCCTCGGCGTAATTGAAGGTCCCACCCATGGGATTGCTTTTCTGAGAGTGCTGATGCAGGATGCAGGATTTTGAGATTTACCTGGTTCGGCCACCAGTCTTCGTTCGAGGTACCGCCGCCGGCGACGGGTTTACTTGTTCTGCCCGTTACCGGGCACCTTCTCTCTTCGCTCATTTTTTCTCTCCTTATTTATTTACCCTTTTGTTAGAAAGTCACCCGGCGCGGGCTCTTTTTGTCATCCCGGTTGCCGCTACACGGCGTGCGAAACTGTTAATTAATAGTGATTCCAACATAGGCGCTTGTCAAGGAAAATACGGATGGGCTGCATTTTTTTGGCTCGGTTTAAAACATATTCTCTTTTTGACGACTATTTCTGTTG
>JBKHFZ010000133.1:0-7194 GCA_046539925.1 Spirochaetaceae bacterium | reverse complement strand
CGCTCTTCCTGTATGGACTCGCGGCGCTCCTGCTGCTCTTCCTCCTCCTCTTCAATCCTCTCTCTTTCCTCTTCTACCTCCTCTTGCTCCCCTTCTCGTTCCGCCTCCTCTTCTTGCTCTTCTTCCTCTTCTTCCTGGGTGCCCTCAGTCTCCTCATCTCTCTCTTCTATCTCTCTCTCTCGCTCTTCGAGTTCTTCCCGGGCTCTTTCGGTCTCCTCTTCCTCTTCTTCCAGTTCCCTCTCGCGGATTTCGACCATCTCCTTTCTCTCTTCCACTCCCCGGTCTTCTTCATCTTCTCTTATTCTCTCTATTATCTCATCTTCTCCAACCGTGTCGGTAGAAAGGGCCGTCTCCTCTCCCACAGTCCGCAGAGGTATTAAAAGCTCGGTGTTACCCGGCCAATCCGTGTACCTTGTTGCAATACCCGCCTTTTCCGGGTCGATTTGGTCTGTTACCCCTTCGTGGTAGTTCTCTTCGAAATACTCCATATCCCCGCGATGTACAGCGTTGTAGAAAGTAAGGAACACCGCAATTACATCCGCCTCGTCCCTGCTATACCCGAATACATTCTGCACATATCCGGATATCATCCTTCTTACATTGTCTATATGATCGACCCGGGCCTCCCGGTTAATCCTGAAGATATCGGCTCCGTAACCTTCGGCATCGACCCTGGGGGCAATGCGCACTATGCTGTATTTATCAAAAAAAGCAGCCCTCTGCTCCTCGGCAGCATCTATACGGGAGGAGAGTATCCTGCCTATAGAACGTATCTCTTCGTCAGTCTCGATCTTATCGTAGGGCCCCTCGTAGTTGGTAAAACTTATATCGCCCCCTGTAACCCCCCGTATCTCCTCCTCTGCAAGCTCTTGAGCAAAGCCCCCCGGGAGCGCTGCAAAAGCAAACAGCAATAAAACGAATAACCCGAGACTAAAAAATCCGGTTTTTCTCATCATTCTCTCCTCCGATCTCTTTCTCCTTCAGTATAATCACTGAAATGCAAATGTACACTCCCTTTTAAACCCCGCAGAGTTGAAATTGCCTCATTTCTCACCGAACCGGGGAAAGAACCAAGATATATATGACGAAGGATCTCCATCACCTCCCCGGAAACTCTTCCCCTGTAGCGGGAAATCTCTTTTACCGCCTCCAGTACCGTTAAGGCAAAACGGCCCGGGTCGTTTCCGTTATAGGCTGCCGAAGATACCATCTGTTCCATCAAGGAGAGACCACTGCCGTCTTCTGCCCCACCAAGCTTACCGAGCGCCTCTATACAGTGGAGTGTGACCGTGGAATCCCACTCATTACTCAAGAGTGACCTTATAAAAGGAGCTGTACCGTGGTCACCGTATTTTCCCAAAAGCTCCACCGCGCGCGTGCGGATCTCGGGGAAATCGTTCTCCACAGCAGCGTGCCTGTATTCAGGAGCCAGCACCCCCTCCCCCGCGAGTGTCTCTAAAACGGAGATATAGGCTTTTTTATTTTCTTTCGGCTCCTTAGAGAGGAGTTCCCCTTCTATCCGTCTTAGAATAGTTGCCCTGCGTTCTCTTGTACCCCACTCCAACTCCTCTTTTATAACGGGAAAAGAGTCTATACCGCCGCTGCGGATTGCGCTACATCCGTCTTTATTATTCCTCTCCCCCGGTGCTCTTTCGCTTAATTGGTAACCGAAACCGCTGATAAGCCAGTCTCTTCCGCCGTATACCAGTGTGCCCGCAGAACTCATTACGGGATTTGAAATAGGCGGGGGCAGCTGCTGTCGGGAAAGAAGCTCACCGTGGTACGAGTACATTACACTCCTTCCCTCTTCTCCCAAAAAAGAGACAACCCCTCCTCCTATAGCAAGGTCTCCTTTCTCGACGGGAGACGAAGTTCTCCAGATCTCCTCTCCAGAGTTATTGAAAGCTCTCAAAAACCCATTCGAGTCTCTTATAACCGCAAATTTGCCGGAGGGAGAGGATGTAGCGGCATCTGTCTCGCCGGTTTTTCTCCTCCACAACTCCTCCCCCTCAAAACTGTAGAATACCAGCGAATCTCCGCTTATTACTCCGTACCCCTCGCTGAAGGGGAGTATAAAATCGACCGCCTCCGCTTCTCTCCGGTACCATTGTTCAACACCATTTTCCGACAGGCACACCAGGTCCCCTCCGGAAAAACCGAGAAGGAACGCACCATCCCGCCGAAGAGATTCCGCGCAGGAACTTACCCCTCCCGCCGTACCTGGACCAAAGACCTTTGCCCGCCAGCGCAGCGTAGAAGCGTGACTATGGGCGGAAATATTACCCTTCTCTCCTATGGAAATAAGCGTTCCGTCGGCAAGGGGGATAAGAGCTGCTACTACATCCTCTGCTGCTCTAAAAGGAGAGATCGTCCAAATTACTCCTCCCGACCTGTTTACCGCGGAAAGCTCGTTCTCCATTGCAAGATAGACCGTACCGTCACAGCCTGTCTGTAGTTGAGACACCTTTCCCGTATTGATATAGCTCCGCCATATCTCCTTGCCCAGGCCGGTAACCGAATGAAGGTAGCGGTCTTCCGCCACAGCGTAGTATATATTTCGAGCTGCATCGTAGGTAAGTGCCGCTGTTTTGCCTCCCGCCGGGTACCTCCACAGAGTCTCGAAAGTATACTCCCCCTTCGTGAGGGCAGCACCCTCCCCCTCTTCGGCTCCGTCGGCCTGGGCATACAGGGTATAAACAAAAGGAGTCAGCCACTGCACTATTAGCAATACGAGAATTGAAAATAATACTCTATGTTGTCTTTTTCTCTTCATCCCTTTTCAGACCATACCACACATTTTCTCTTTACGGTATGTTATAATAAAACTGTCTCGCATGCCGCGCAGCGGCAAAAAAAACGACAAGAATAGCCGGATACGGCTGTTTTCTCAATATAAGGAGGTTGTACATGCACTCTCATGAGTTGCCCGATCAAGTTTTCGATTCTCGGCATCCCTCAAAGGATATTCTCGGAACTTTCTCTTCCGGCTTGAAAGGGAAGAAGGTTGCCCTCGGTGTTACGGGAAGTGCAGCTGCTTATAAATCTGTAGATATCGCCCGTCTGCTTATGCGCTATGGAGCAGAGGTGTACCCGGTTATGAGTAAAGCCGCCGCAAAACTGATAAGCCCTGATCTTCTCCACTGGGCATGTGGAAACTCTCCCTTTGTAGATTTTAGCGGGGCTGTTGAACACGTCCAGCTCGGCGGAAATGTTCGAGAGAGGGCTGACCTCGTTCTCGTATGCCCCGCCACGGCAAACACCATCGCCAAAACCGCCACGGGCATAGCAGATACTTCCGTTACCGCACTGGCCGGTGCAGCACTTGGTGAGGGAGTGCCGGTCTGCATGGTTCCTGCAATGCATACTTCCTTATCTATCGATTCAATTACAGACTCCAATATAGAGATACTAAAAAAGCGGGGAGTTCACTTTATAGTTTCGGAAATATCCGAAGGACCAGCAAAACTTCCGAAGAGCGAGACTGTTCTATGGTCTACTATTCCCCTCCTCTCTTCCAACGGGCCCCTTGCCGGAAAAACAATAGTTGTATCTGCAGGGAGGACTGTAGAGTATGCAGATTCTTTGGGTATAATTGCCGGCGGCAACGCCGCAGAGACAGGAAGGATGGGAGTCGAGCTGACAAAAGCACTGCTTCTCGCAGGCGCACACGTCTACCTTGTCTACGGTGAAGGTGCTGCATCTCCTCTTGCTGGTGTTCCCACAAAGTATGTGGATACTGCCGAACAGATGAGCGAAGAGATTGAGAAACTTATAGCCGAAAAAAACGCAGACTGCTTTATTGCAGCGGCTGCGGTGGGAAAATGGAAGCCCTCGGATATTTCTACACACAGTTCAACCGAACAAAACAGATCTGAAGAATCTTTTTCTCTTGATCTTGTTCCTGCAGCAAGAGTAATAGACCGTATCAGGAAGAAGTTTCCTGCTTCCTATATTGTCTCATTTCGCACACTTCCAACAAATTCTGAAAACGCGGAAAGGGAACTCGCAGAACTCGAAGAGAGGCCTGCCCACAGCAGGGATGCCTTCGAGACAAAGGCTGATATAGTTGCCCTCGACCGAATTGGAAGTGGAATGCAGGTTTTCTCAAAACAGGGGAGAAGGTATCATATACCTTTTTCTGATGATTTCAGGGCAGCCGAGCGTCTTGTGGAGATTATCTCTCAGTTGGTAGATGAATAGTCAAAAAGGGGAAGGGCTTAGCTCTCGGCGAGTGCCGATTGCCCTTCCCCCATGTTTTGAACCACTACGATTTAGCAACAGCTTGGGCAGCTGCGAGCCTTGCTATGGGAACACGATAGGGCGAACAGGATACATAGTGGAGATTGTTATTGTAACAAAACTCTATTGAATCCGGGTCTCCACCGTGTTCACCGCAAATACCCATTTTGAGATCGGGCTTGGTTTTTCGCCCCTTCTCCACAGCCATGGTTACGAGCTGACCAACACCTGTCTGATCGAGGGAGTTAAAGGGATCTTTCTCAAATATAGCCTGGTCAAGGTAGTGAGCAATAAAACTTCCTATATCGTCCCTTGAAAACCCAAGAGTCATCTGGGTAAGGTCGTTGGTGCCGAAGGAGAAGAAGTCAGCCTCCTCGGCAATTTCGTCTGCCGTAAGGGCTGCCCGAGGAATCTCGATCATCGTACCTATCTTGTAGTCGACCTTCTCTCCCTCGCGCTTCATAATATCCTGAACAATCTTCTCTGCATTTTTTCTGAGGAGGGTGAGCTCCGGCTTGGTTGCGATAAGCGGAATCATTATTTCAGGAATGACCTTTACCCCTTCCTTTTGAGCCTCACACGCCGCGCTCATAATAGCCTCTACCTGCATATTGTAAATTTCGGGGTAGGTAATACCGAGTCTACATCCACGGTGTCCCAGCATCGGGTTAAGCTCGTGCAGTTCAGCCGCCTTCGCCTTGAGTTTTTCTACAGATACATCGATCTTACTGGACAACTCCTTAAAACCCGCGTCGTCCTTGGGAATAAACTCGTGGAGCGGCGGGTCGAGAAGACGTATAGTTACCGGAAAACCGTCCATAGCCTTGAAGATACCCTTAAAATCTTCCTTCTGCAGGGGCATCAGTTTTGCCAGGGCTTTTTCACGAGCTGCCTTGTCTTCGGCTACAATCATATGCTGAAAGTTCACGAGTTTTCCCTCGCCAAAAAACATATGCTCGGTACGGCACAGACCGATTCCCTCGGCGCCGAAGTTCCTGGCTGTCGTTGCATCTTCGGGAGTATCCGCGTTGGTTCTTATACCGAAGCCCTTCTCTTTTAACTCTTTTCGGTCGGCTTTGTTTCTAATCTCATCCGCCCAGAGCAAGAACTTGGAAACCTCATCGGTAATCTTGGGGCTTACCAGTTCCACCTCGCCTTCATATACTTCTCCGTCGGTTCCGTCGATGGTAATCCAGTCTCCCTCTTTGAAAACTTTGTCGCCGATCTGCAATTTATCCTTGGTTACCACGGCGCCTTTGCATCCTACAACGCAGGGTTTGCCCATTCCACGGCCTACAACAGCCGCATGGCTGGTCATCCCACCTGTAGAGGTAAGCACTCCCTCGGCCACTGCCATTCCGCCAATGTCCTCCGGAGAGGTCTCTTTGCGCACGAGGAGTACCTTCTTGCCCTTCTTTACCAACTCCTCCGCTTCATCCGCGGTAAATACCACTTGGCCGGTTGCTGCTCCGGGAGAAGCGTTGAGCCCTGTAGTGAGCATCTTGAGGGTCTTTTTAGTTTTTGCATCTATACGGGGGTGAAACAGTTGATCGAGCTGCGCGGGAGTAACCCGTCCTACAGCCTCTTCCTTGTCTATGAGCCCCTCTTCCACCATATCCGCAGCAACTTTTACCGCCGCAGCACCGGTTCTCTTGCCGTTTCTCGTCTGCAGAAAGAAGAGTTTTCCCTGCTGGATGGTAAACTCGATATCCTGCATATCTCTATAGTGTTCTTCGAGGCGGTCCTTCATGTTTACCAGTTCGTCGTATATCTTCGGGTTTATATCCTTGAGGGCGATAAGGGGTTCGGGGGTACGAATACCGGCAACTACATCCTCTCCCTGGGCGTTCATAAGGAACTCACCAAAAAAGATTTTCTCTCCCGTAGAGGGGTCGCGGGTAAATGCAACTCCCGTGCCGGAATCTTCTCCAAAATTTCCGTACACCATAGACTGAACATTTACCGCCGTTCCCAGAATGCCGGTAATGTTGTTGATTTTCCGGTACTTAATGGCCTTCTCGTTCATCCAACTGCCGAATACCGCATTAATCGCCTTCCAGAGCTGATCCATCGGGTCCTGGGGAAAATCTTCTCCCTGTTCCTCTTTATAGGCGTTTTTATACCATTCGACCAGCTTCTTGAGATCTTCCGTATCGAGATCCGTATCGAGATCCACGCCTTTCTCTCTCTTTGCTTCTGCAAGACGGTCCTCGAATACACTCAGCTCCATTCCCATAGCCACATCCGAGAACATCTGGATAAACCTTCGATAGGCATCCCAGGCAAATCTCTCATTTCCCGTTTTTTTCGACAAGCCGACAACCGCCTTGTCGTTTATCCCGAGGTTGAGGATGGTGTCCATCATCCCCGGCATGGAAATTGCGGCTCCGGACCTTACCGAAACGAGTAGAGGATCATCGTGATCCCCGAGTTTCTTGCCCATCTCATTCTCGAGTTTCTTTAGATTGTCGGTTATCTCTTTTTCAAGACCCTCAGGATATTTCTGGTTATTTTCGTAGTAAATTTGGCACACCTCCGCGGAGATGGTAAAACCCGGAGGTACCGGAACTCCGAGGTTTGTCATCTCTGCAAGATTTGCGCCCTTGCCGCCAAGGATATTCTTCATATCCCTGTTTCCTTCGGTTTTTCCTTTTCCAAAAAAGTAGACCTTCTTTTCGTTACTCATTAGCTTATGTTTCCTCCCTAATAATTTACACGATGGTAAAATATATACCGGTGTATGTCAATAAAAGAGCCCGACGGGAATCGATACCCATGGTTGATTCCCGCCGGGCTTTGTATCTATAAGAACAGAAGCGCTTGTCTAGGCGGTATACGCTTCGAGCTGAACGCTTCTGGAGGGATGCTGCAGTCTCTTTATGGCTTTTTTCTCTATCTGCCGAATTCTCTCCTTGGTAAGATTGTACTTCTCCCCAATATCCTTGAGAGAGAGGG
>JBKHFZ010000132.1:0-7231 GCA_046539925.1 Spirochaetaceae bacterium | reverse complement strand
CCACTACATATCTCTATCCCCTTGCAGAACTGGGTGAGGTCGACTCACTCGTTGCCGTGGACAAGCACGATTATGTGTACAACCGGGAGGTGCGTGGGTTAATCGAGGGGGGAGATGTGGCGGAGGTAGGCGACGGTCCCACTATCGATCTGGAAAAAATAGTTGCCCTTGACCCGGAGTTGGTTATGGCCACCGGAGTAGCCGGGGAGTGGAATACCGCCGAAAGGCTCGAAAAGGCGGATGTGCCGGTTGTGGTAAATGCGGACTATCTGGAAAAGACTCCCCTGGCAAGGGCGGAGTGGATAAAGTTTATCTCCCTCTTTTTTGAGAAGGGGGAACAGGCTGCCCGTGCGTTTGACCGTATAGAGAAAGAGTATGGGGAGCTGAAAAAACAGGCCGCCGACAAGGAGGACAGACCCTCGGTACTGCTTAACCGTCCCATGCAGGGGCGATGGGTTCTCCCCGGAGGGGAGAGTTACATGGCCCATTTTCTCGAAGACGCGGGGGCGGACTACATGCTCTCTTCCGATAAAAGTGATGCCTCGGTAACAAGGGATGTCGAATGGGTATACAAAGAGGCATTGGAGGAGGAGTTTTGGCTGCATCAATACGGGTGGGAACGCCTGGAGGATGTACGTCAAAACGATCCGAGGCTTACGGAACTGCGATCGTTTCGGGAGGAAAACCTGGTTAACAACGATGCTCGGGTCAACAAAGGGGGGGGGAACGATTTTTACGAGAGCGGGCCCTACAGACCCCATATAATTTTGGCGGACCTGGTAAAAATATTTCACCCCTCTCTGCTTCCGGAACACAGTCTTCATTACTATCGGTATCTGGAATGAATAAAAAAATCGGCCTGCTCGTGGGGCTTATAACCGGTTCTGCTCTGTTGCTCTTTCTTCTCGACATAGCCAGCGGTTCGGTTTATATTCCGGCATCTAAAATAGTCCGGATCATCATGGGTATGGAGGAGGGAGAGGCGAGTCTGCGCTATATCCTTTTCCACTTCAGGCTTCCCAGGGCTATTACCGCCGCAGCGGCGGGAGCCGCTCTCTCCATCTCCGGCCTCTTTATGCAGACCCTCTTTCGTAATCCCCTTGCCGGTCCTTCGGTTTTGGGTATTACAGCGGGGGCGAACCTGGGAGTGGCACTTACCGTTATGGCCCTGGGCTCAGGGGCCGGAGCCGGTTTTGCGGCGGGGATTCCCCTATCCGGCAGGCTGCTGGTTGCAGCTTCCTCGGTGGCGGGAGCGGCGGTTGTATTGCTTATCATTCTTGCGGTGGCCCGGCTTGTAGGCTCTATAACGGTTGTACTCCTCTTTGGAATAATGTTTGGGTATGTAGCCAACAGTCTTGTCTCAATTTTTATACACTTTTCCTCGGCAGAGCGGGTGCAATCCTATATACAGTGGAGTTTCGGCAGTTTCGACGCGGCGGTATGGTCGGATATACGTATTCTGGTGCCGGTGGTTGCAGCTGTGTTTCTTTGTGCGGTTTTCCTTGCAAAACCCCTCAACGCATTCCTTCTGGGAGAGGAGTATGCGGGGAGTATGGGTGTATCGGTGCGCCGTACGCGGACTCTCCTCGTGTTGGTTGCTGCACTTTCGGCGGGGGTGGTGCACGCCTTCTGCGGTCCTGTAACTTTTCTGGGGGTGGCGGTTCCCCACCTTGCCAGAGGTGTCTTGGGCACTTCCGACCATGGGCCGCTTATACCGACGGTAGCCGCCGCAGGTGCCTCCACTGCTCTTGCCGCGGATATTCTAAGCCATCTTCCCGGTGGGCCCTCTGTTTTGCCTCTAAACGCGGTAACCGCCCTCATCGGCGCGCCGGTGGTGGTGTGGGTTCTGGTACGATCGAGAAGCGGCAGGTACAGCGTATGAGCACGGCCATTTTACAGTCGAAGGAGCTTTCCATCGGCTATGCCGGAAGCAGAGGGCGGAGAGTCTCGGAGGGCGTAAATATCGAAATGACCCAAGGGGAGGTCGTGTCGGTGGTAGGGCCTAACGGAAGCGGAAAGTCTACCCTTCTCAAGACTCTCTGCGGGATCCTGCCTCCCCTCTCCGGAGAGGTTCTATTAAAGAACGGCCGCCTGCATCAGTTCGACCCTCGAAGCAGAGCTCGTGAGGTGGCGGTGGTACTGGCCGGAAGGGTAGAGACCGGGCATCTCTCTGTAGAAAAACTGGTATCCCTTGGACGGTACGCCTATACGGGAAGGTTCGGCACACTGGGAAAGCGGGACAGGGAGACAATTTCCTGGGCGCTTGCATCTGTAGGCGGGGAGGAGTTGAGAGACCGATACGTGGACGAGCTGAGCGATGGAGAGTATCAGCGGATAATGATTGCCCGCGCTCTGGCACAGCAGCCTGGAATTGTTTTTCTCGACGAACCCGCGGCCTTTCTGGATATAATGAAACGGGTCGAAATTATGCATCTATTAAGAAAGATAAGCCGTGAGTCCTCCGCCTCCTTTATTGTCGCTTCCCACGACCTGGAGATGGTAATGTCGGTATCCGACAGAATATGGCTTATGGATGGAGGGGGAGAGCTCCACGACGGAGCTCCGGAGGATCATGTTCTCGAGGGAACTCTAAAACGGGTCTTCCGCTCCTCCCATGTCTCCTTTGACAGCTACAGCGGAAGCTTCCGCCATATATCCGAAAACCACAGACCGGTGGTTCATTTTGCTGTAGCGGAGGAGCACTTTGACGTGAAGGCATCTGCCCATTCAGTGCCCGTTTCCGGGCAGAGGGAGCTTGCCGGCAGATGGACACAACGGGCACTGGAGCGTATGGGATTTACCGTCCTCCCCGCCGGGGAGGGGCTTCGGGAGACTCGCCAAAGGCCTCCCCGGGAGACTCATCGGGAGCCGGAGAGGGATAATAAAAACCGGCAGAATAAAAACCGGCAGCTGCGGGTCCTCTTGAAAATTATCCATTTAGATGGTCCTGAAAGCCCCAACCGCACAATGTTGAGGTGGAGAGTGGAGAGTAGGGACGGAGAAAAAAGAGAGCATACGAGCATAGCCTCCATGGCTCGGGATATTCGTCTTTTGTACCACTATATGGCATAATTGTTCCATTTTTGTTGATCTCTTGATTAAAAACCTATAACATCGTACAGTACTCATACCCTAATTGGAGTAAAAAAAATGACGTTATGGAGGCGTGCATGTCAGGAGAATTGGTAGTAATTGCATTAGGCGGTAACGCTATAAAGCAGGGAGATCAGGAGGGAACTACGGAAGAGCAGTTTCTCAACGTAGACAAGACGGCTAAACAGCTTGCTCATATTGTTAAAGCTGGGTACCGGCCGGTGATAACCCACGGTAACGGGCCGCAGGCGGGGTCTCTTTTGATTCAGCAGGAAGAGGCTCGCGACCTTGTACCGGCTCAGTCACTTGCCGTATGCGGAGCAATGACCCAGGGGCAGATAGGCTGGATGATGCAGAACAGAATCGATTTCAGATTAAAAGAGATGGAAATCAAAAAAGCCGTATGTTCCGTTATAACCCAGGTAGAAGTAAGCGAAGACGATCCCGATTTTCAAAATCCCAGCAAACCGGTGGGACCCTTTTATACCGAAGAAGAGGCAAAAAAACTCAAAGAGGAGAAGGGGTATGTAGTAAAAGAGGCAAAACCCGGCACGGAAAAAGCGTGGCGGCGGGTTGTACCCAGCCCCGAACCAATCGGTATTGTAGAGGAGGAAGCTCTTCAGGATCTTGTAAAACACGGTGTGTTAATTATCGCTTCCGGGGGTGGCGGAATTCCCGTAAAAAAAGAAGACAACGGAGAATACTCAGGCATAGACGCGGTTATTGACAAGGACAGAGCCGGTTTTAAACTGGCCCAGGCGGTGAATGCGGATAAGTTTGTTATTCTTACGGATGTAGAGAAGGTCTATATAAATTTTAACAAACCCGACCAGAAGGGGCTGGATAAGCTTACAGTTGCCGAAGCGGAGGCGTATATGAATGAGGGCCACTTTCTTGCGGGAAGCATGGGGCCAAAAGTTCAGGCGGCGGTTCGTTTTGCGAAGTGGAGCAAGAAAGAGGCGATAATAACCTCTCTCGATAAAGCGGTAGACGCGCTGGCGGGCAAAACGGGAACCCACATCGTAGCTTGATTTTTTAATTAAAAGGAGCATATATATGAACCCAATAGCGGTTGAACTGAATACAATTTTGAAGGGAAGCACGGCGGAAAGGCTGCTTTCTGATTTTGGAACACGTTATTTCTTCCCGAAGGGAATAGTCTCCCAGTCCGCCGAAGCAAAAAAGAAAGCCCATAAATTCAACGCCACCGTAGGGATGGCGACAGACGGGAAAAAACCCCTCTTTTTAGACAGCATACAGAAGCTGGTTCCCGGCCTTACGGAAGAAGAGATATTTCCCTACGCTCCGGGAGGAGGACTTCCCGGTCTGAGGGACGTGTGGCGGACGGAGATGGACAAAAAGAATCCCTCCTTGAGAGGTAAAAGCACCTCTTATCCTATGGTTACCTCCGGGCTTACCCACGGAATTATGGTAACCGCCGATCTTTTTGTCGATCCAAAAGACGAGGTTGTGGTGCCGGATATGTTTTGGGGTAACTACCGCCTTATTTTTGAAGAACGAAAGAGCGCTGAGTTAAAAACTTTTCCCTTCTTTACAAAAGAGGGGGGGCTCAATATCGACGAACTGGAAAAGGCTCTGCGAAGGACGAAGGGAAACAAAAAGATATTTATTCTGAACTTCCCGAATAATCCTACCGGATACTCGCCGACAGCAAAAGAGGCGGAAGATGTGGTAAAAATGGTCCACACCCTTGCGGAGGAGGGCAACGATCTTCTCTGTATTATAGATGACGCGTACTTCGGTCTTTTTTACGAAGAGGAGACCTACAAGGAGTCTCTCTTTGGGCAACTCGCAGACCTCCACGAGAGGGTACTTGCCGTTAAAACCGACGGTGCCACTAAAGAGGAACTCGCCTGGGGATTCAGAGTCGGGTTTCTTACCTATGCGGCAAAGGGGATGACGGAGGAGCAGTACGGCGCGCTTGAGAAAAAGAGCATGGGCGCTATTCGCTCTTCTATTAGCAATGCAAATAAAATGGCCCAGAGTCTGCTCCTCAAAGCGATGAAGGACCCCTCCTATCTAGCGCAAAAAGAGCGGACCTTCGAGACGCTAAAGAGACGGTACGAAAAGGTACGGGAAGTGATAGCGGCAAAAGAGGGAACAACAACCCCCCTTACACCGCTGCCTTTTAATTCGGGATATTTTATGACCTTTCTTTATGACGGCGACGCGGAAAAGCTCAGACTCCATCTTTTAGACGAGTACGGAATAGGAACGATATCGATCCAAAACACCTATCTGAGAATAGCATTTTCGAGTGTTGCCCTCGAAAATATAGAAGAACTCTATGAGACCGTGTACAAAGCTGCACAAGAGGTAAAATAAAGAGCAGCCGTTTTTGGGAACTCGAAAGAAAAGTACAGCCCCGGCATTTTAAGTCTATGCACTTATTATGCCGGGAATTACAAAGTGAGCTTCTTTCAAAATTATCATTTTGAAGAACCTCAAGTACCAGGTATTCTCCCTGGGCCGTGTATTTTGCCGGGAGAGAGGAGGGCGTGTGCAGAACAGAGAGGACGAGTCTCCCCCGGAAAGTTCTATCGGATTAAAAACAAAGGTCTACTTAACCGATGCCCGGGGTAGAGAGTGCATGGGAATAGGGGTCGTGTGGCTTTTACAGAAAATTGAGTCTAAAGGTTCGATTAAAAAAGCGGCCGAAGAGATGGGCCTCTCCTATGCAAAGGCGCACCGCATAATATGCGAAGCGGAAGAAGGCCTGCACACCCCTCTTATTCACCGAAGGCGCGGAGGGGACACCCGCAGGGGGGCCGACCTTACCGAAGAAGCACGGCTCCTCATAGACGAGTACAGCCGTCTGCATAATGGAATCAAAAAAGATGCCTCAGAACGTTTTACCGAGTTTCTCGAAAAGACCGGCCCCGCTTTACTAAACAGATGAACCCTGCTATAGAAACTCAACCCCCGCCTTGCGGTACTCCTCTATCATCGATTCCGGCCATACACTTGCCTGCACCTCTCCGAGGTGAGCCTTCTGCAGCAGGACCATGCAGAGCCTCGATTGTCCAATGCCTCCGCCTACGGAGAGGGGAAGAGAACCGTCTAAAACGCTTCTCTGGAATTCGAGCTCTTTCCGTTCCTCGAGGCCCATCTCTTTGAGCTGTACGTCAAGAGACTCCGGGGAAACACGGATACCCATCGAGGAGAGTTCGAGCGCCCTGTCCCTGGTTTTGTCCAGCACAATAATATCGCCGTTAAGCCCTGTCGTCCCCTCTTCGTTTACGCTTATCCAGTCGTCGTAGTCTGCAGCCCGAGCGTCGTGCCTGATGCCGGACTTCAGCTTGGCGCCTATACCGATGAGAAAATAGGCTTCAAGCTCCCTTGCCGCCATATCTTCCCTCTCTTTAATGGAGAGCTCCGGCCATTTGTCCTCGAGCTCCTGGGTATGTATAAACTGTATCTCCTTTGGCAGGCAGCCCTCGAGGACTGGAAAGTGCTTTTCAACCTCAGCTTCCGTCTCCAAAAGGGCACCGTATATCTCTCTAACCGTCTCCTTGAGGTAGGATAGATTCCTGTGATCGTAGGTAATAGCCTTCTCCCAGTCCCACTGGTCTACATAGATGCTGTGAATCTCGTCTACATCTTCGTCTTTTCTTATTGCATCCATATCCGTATAAAGACCCTTGTCGACGGGAAACCGATAGCGCTTGAGGGCCATTCTTTTCCACTTTGCCAGGGAGTGTACAATCTCTATGGGGTTTTCCCGGTGCTTTACTTCGAAGCTTACGGGTTTCTGGGTTCCCGCAAGATCGTCCTGCAACCCGTTGCCCACTTCCAGAAATCGCGGAGCGCTTACCCGCTCCAAATCGAGGTGGGCTGCCAAGCGGTGTTCGAAGGTGTCCTTTACCAGTTTTATTGCCCTTTCGGTGTCTATTAAATTCAGCTTGGGTCTATAGGTCGTATTCATCTTTTCTCCTTGTTTTGCGGGGTATACATATAGTGTGTCCGGTAAATGTAGCAGAATATGGAAATTAACGAAAGTATTCTACCGCCGGTAATGCAAAATGCTTTTGCATAGAACCTATGTTCTAGTATATACTGTATTCTGTATTTCTATTAAAAAAACAGTCGTATTCGGCTGTTTTCGCCGTTTCGGTTG
>JBKHFZ010000131.1:0-7319 GCA_046539925.1 Spirochaetaceae bacterium | reverse complement strand
ACCGCTAAGGGAGGAGAGGAGTGACAAAAAAAGAATCCTACGAAAGGTTTGAAAAATTCCGCGCCCAGTCTAAAGAGGGCGGTGGAGAAGAGAGAATTAAGGCACAGCACGAGAAGGGCAAACTTACGGCTCGCGAGCGTCTGGAGAAGCTTCTGGATACCGGCTCCTTTATCGAGCAGCAGCCCTACATAACCGGGCGGACGAACCAGTTTGGTATGGACAAGAAGCGCTTTCTGGGGGATGGGGTGGTATCCGGTACCGGTAAGGTCGAGGGAAAGCAGGTTTTTCTCTCCTCCCAGGACTTTACCGTTCTAGGCGGCTCACTTGGAGAGATGCACGCCGACCGCATCGCCCAAGCCCAGGGTTTGGCGCTCAAAAACGGTACGCCCTTTATCCAGATAAACGACTCCGGAGGGGCGAGAATACAGGAGGGAGTGCTCTCCCTCGACGGGTACGCAAAGATATTTCGCAACAACACTCTCGCAAGCGGAGTAATACCGCAGATATCGGTAATTCTTGGACCCTGTGCCGGGGGGGCGGTCTACTCCCCTGCAATAACCGACTTTGTCTGTATGGTAGATTCGATTTCCCACATGTACATAACCGGGCCGGATGTAATAAAGGCGGTTACCGGCGAGGAGATAAGCCACGAAGAGCTCGGAGGGGCATCTGCCCACTGCGGGAAAAGCGGGGTTGCCCACTTTCGGTTTCCCGACGAGCAGAGCTGCATGGATTTTCTCCGACGCTTTCTTACCTATCTTCCGAGCAACAACACGGAGCAGCCTCCGGTTGTGGACACCGGCGACCCGGTAGACCGGAAGACCCACAAGCTCTACGATCTGCTCCCCGAGGAGGAGAAGCAGGTCTACGATGTAAAGGAGTTTATAACGGAAGTAGCCGACCGGGACAGTTTTATCGAGGTACAGAGGGAGTACGCAACCAACGTAGTGGTGGGGTTTGTCCGCCTCGGCGGGCGTACCGTGGGGGTCTGCGGCAACCAGCCCAAAACTTTGGCCGCCGCCCTCGATGTAAACGCCAGCGACAAAATGGCGCGGTTTATCCGGTTCTGCGACTCCTTCAACATTCCTGTTGTTACCTTTGTGGACGTACCCGGCTTCCTTCCGGGTGTGGCCCAGGAACACGGCGGAATTATACGTCATGGGGCAAAAATTCTCTATGCAATAGCCGAGGCAACAGTGCCTAAGGTCGCCCTCATTTTGAGGAAGTCCTACGGCGGTGCGTTTATAAGCATGTCCTCCAAATCCCTCGGGTACGACCGCGTCCTCGCCTATCCCACGAGTCAGATTGCGGTAATGGGCGCCGAGGGAGCTGCCAATATTATCTACAGGAGGGATATAAAGGACGCTGAAGATCCCCAGGCGATGAGGCAGGAGAAGATCAAGGAGTTCAAGGAAGAGGTGATGAACCCCTTCCGGGCCGCCGGATACGGTTATGTAGACGACATTATAGAGCCGTCGAATACGAGGATCGAGCTTATCAGGTCCCTGGAGATGAACCAGGGCAAGCGTGAGGCCCATCCCTACAAAAAACACGGGAACATCCCGCTCTAGAGTATCGGAGATATATGATGCAGGAGACAATGTTATACAGTGTAATGGTGGCGATAATAGGAGCCGCGGTTGTATTCGGCTT
Source organism: Spirochaetaceae bacterium (assembly GCA_046539925.1). Classification (GTDB taxonomy): domain Bacteria; phylum Spirochaetota; class Spirochaetia; order DSM-16054; family Sediminispirochaetaceae; genus CAYFVU01. The sequence goes on along the minus strand of JBKHFZ010000131.1, from coordinate 5,666 downwards.
TCTTATACTCTTGAGTCTGCTCATGTGGCTCATTAAAGTGCTCTTCTCCAGAGTCTCTTTTCTCATGAGCGCGGAGGAGAAGGCTCTTCAGAGAAGCGAAGGCGTGGTGCCCGGGACCGGCGAGACGAGCGGAGCGGCTCAGAGTAATGGGGGTGACAAGTCCGACTGGCTGCCGGCTGCGGTCACTCTGTTTTTGCTGCTGGAAGAAGAGGATAACGAGTGCTCGGCGGTGCCCTGGCAGCCCTCAGCGCATACGCAGCCGCAACTATGGAAAATAACGGGGGAGTATAAAAGATGAAACGGAGCTTTACATTTAACTATAATGGAGAAGAGATAGAGGTCAAGGCGGAACGACAGGGCAATACCGTAGTTATCGAGAGAGACGGAAAAGAGTATACGGTAACCTTAAAGCCCGAAGAGAACGCCGCGCCGGAGATACCGAAAGCGGGAGGAGCTTCCGCCGGCGCTGCCCAGACCGGAGCACGGCCGAGCGCTCCTTCCCCGGCTTCCTCAGCATCCCCTGCCACGCCTTCAAGCGGCGGCGGAGGGGGCGCGGGCGGCGGAGCGGCAGCTGCCGGCGATGTTCCCGCGCCAATGACCGGGGTCATAAAGGAGATACTTGCTTCTTCGGGAGACTCGGTAAGCGAAGGTCAGAAGGTTATGGTTATGGAAGCGATGAAGATGGACATAGAAGTCTCCGCTACATCATCGGGGTCTGTGCAGGAGATCTATGTAAAACCGAACGACAGCGTCAAAGAGGGACAGCCTCTGATGAAAATAGGTTAAGGGGCAGGAGATATGACACAACTGTTTTACTCATTTTTTATGAGCACGGGCTTTAGTGTAATTACGTGGCAGGAGATCCTCATGATCGGTGTGGGGCTGGTACTCATATACTTGGGGATATCGAAAAAATACGAGCCCCTTCTTCTGGTGCCCATCGGTTTCGGTACCATACTGGTAAACCTGCCGCTTTCCGGACTTATGGCCGAGGGTGGTTTATTACACTATTTCTACTTCGGCATAGAGGCTGGAATCTTCCCTCCGCTTATATTTATGGGAATAGGGGCCATGACCGACTTCGGTCCTCTGCTGGCAAAACCGAAGACCTTCCTTCTGGGAGCGGCTGCACAGTTCGGTATTTTCGTAACCCTCCTCGGTGCAAAGGCCCTGGGGTTTAACTTTGCCGAGGCGGCATCTATCGCAATAATAGGCGGAGCTGACGGGCCGACGGCTATCTACCTGACAAGCCAGCTGGCCGACCATCTCCTCGGACCTGTTGCCGTAGCGGCGTACTCGTATATGGCGCTCGTGCCTATCATCCAGCCGCCGATTATCCGGGCAATGACGAGCAAAAAAGAACGGCAGGTAGTAATGAGCCAGGTGGCTCCCGTAGCCCAGCGGACAAAGATCGTGTTTCCCATTGTTACAACCATTGTTTCGGTTCTTCTTATTCCGGAAGCCGCGCCGCTTATCGGTATGCTTATGCTCGGCAACCTCTTCCGAGAAGCCGGAGTGCTGGACAGGCTCAGCAAGGCCGCCCAGAACGAGCTTATCAATATAGTTACCATATTCCTGGGTATCTCTGTAGGTTCCAAGATGTCCGCGGCGGAGTTTTTGAACATCCAGACATTGATGATTATAGTCCTCGGGCTTGTAGCCTTTGCAATCGGTACTGCTTCGGGGGTTCTCCTCGGAAAGATTATGTACGTTCTGTCGGGGAAAACCATCAATCCGATGATAGGAGCCGCGGGTGTATCCGCGGTGCCCATGGCCGCACGGGTAGTACAGAAGGTAGGGCAGGAGGAGAATCCGAAGAACTTCCTGCTGATGAACGCGATGGGCCCGAACGTGGCCGGAGTTATAGGTTCGGCAATTGCAGCCGGAGTTCTGCTGTCTATGGCCGGATAGCCAGGATAGAGGTGATTCGGCGGTTCTACATATTACAAGCGGGATGGGAGAAGTAAAACTTTCTCATCCCGCTTTTTTGTGTCTATTCCAAAACAAAACCGATTCTAACTTAAGAATGATATCTCGATAACATCCCTATTCAATTCATTGTGTGTTAAAGGTATAGATTTTATAATAACCTTATCTTTTTTCAGACCCCCACAAAGGAGGAGGAATAGATGCCTCTACTATTCAAACTTAAAAACTGCACCGGCTGTCAACTGTGTCAGCTGGCCTGTTCGGCAGCACACGAAGGCGTGTTTAATCCCTTAAAGGCGCGTCTCAAGATTACCCACGATTACCGGGAGAATGATATACACATCAAGGCGACCCGCTGCACCTTCTGTAAGAAATGTGAGGAGGTGTGTCCCCAGGGGGCCATCTCCAACAACGGAGAGTGGATGATAGTGGACCACGAGAAGTGTATCGGCTGCGGAACCTGCGTGGAGAACTGCCCTACAGGGGTAATCTTTCTCAACGAGAAGAAGAAATCGATTATCTGCGATCTTTGCGGGGGTGAGCCCAAGTGCGTGGAGTGGTGTCCAAAGGACGTTATAAGCTACAAAGAGCCTGCGCAGAAAGGAGCGAAAAAATGAGAGGGAGTTTCTGGGGAAAAAAACTTGTAGTGGACCTTAATACGGGAAAGTGTTCGGTCGAGGAGCTGGCCGAGTCGTACGCGGAGAAGTACCTGGGACAGAAGGGTTTGGGGGCAAAGATCCTCATGGAGGATGTGCCGACGGATACCGACCCCTTTTCGCCGGAGAACGAGCTGGTCTTTACCACCGGGGTAATGACCGGGACTATAGTCTCCTGTTCGGCAAAGCTTGCCATAAGCGCCAAGTCTCCCCTTACCGGAACCATAACCGACGGTTCGGTAGGCGGGCACATCGGGGCGGAGCTCAAGTACGCCGGCTACGACGCTTTAGTGGTAAAGGGCAGGGCCCCTGAGCTCTCGTATCTGTACGTCTCTCCCGACAGGTGCGAGGTAAAGGCTGTACCCGAACTGAAGGGGGGCAAGACCTTCGAGACCGACGAGAAACTCCGTAAAATGGAGAACGACGAGGATCTGAAGCTGCTGGTAATAGGACCGGCGGGGGAGAACCGGGTGCTCTACTCGTGCGTCTCCTCCGAGCTCTACCGGCAACTCGGTCGGGGCGGAATAGGAGCGGTCTTCGGCAGCAAGAACCTCAAGGCCGTTGCCATAAAAGGCTGGAAGGACGTGCAGGTAGCCGATATAGAGAAGTGCATGGAGACGGCGGCCCACTATCATGAGAAAGATGGGGTAATAGACAAGGAGTACGAGATATACGACGAGGGAACTCCTGTGCTGGTAAACCTGAGCCAGGAGGCGGGACTCCTGCCTACGCGCAACTTTCAGGTAGGCACCCACAAGGACTACAAGAACATAAACGGAGAGTCCTTCAAGGCGGTGCGCAAGAACAAGAAGGCCTGCTTCTCCTGCGGTATAGCCTGCGGAAACTACGTGGCAGAGGGGGATGCCAAGGTAGAAGGGCCGGAGTACGAAACAATCGCCATCCTCGGCTCTTCGATAGAGAATCTGAACCGAGAGATGGTGATAAAGCTCAACGAGATATGCGACGACCTTGGCCTGGATACCATCTCCGCCGGCGGGACGATAGCCTACATGATGGAGATGACCGAGAAGGGGCTCCACGATTTCGGCATCCGTTTCGGCGAGACCGATAAAGTGATAGAGCTGCTGCACAAAATAGCCAACCGGGAGGGAATAGGGGCCGAAGCGGCCGACGGGAGCAAGCGGATGGCCGAGAAGTACGGCGGAAGCGAGTACGCCATACAGGTAAAGGGGCAGGAACTGCCCGGCTACGACCCTAGAGGCTCGTGGGGTATGGGTCTTGCCTACGCGACGGCAAACCGCGGCGGCTGCCACATGAGCGCCTACCCCATAGAGCTCGAGGCCTGGGGTACCATGGACCCCTTTACCTTCGATGGCAAGGCCGAGCTTATAGCGGACATGCAGAACGCCCAGGCGGCCAAGTTCTCCATGGGGGTCTGCGACTTCTGGCCGGTGGAGAGCGACACCCTGGGTAAGCTCTTCGAGGTTACCTACGGGGGCCGGTGGAGCGCCGAAAAGGTCGATAGAGCGGGAGAGCGGATTTTCAACCTCCAGAGAATATACAACGTAATGCTCGGCTTCGGCAGCAGAGAAGACACCCTGCCCCAGCGCTTCTTTAAGGAGCTCCTGAAGGAGGGCCCGCCGAAGGACATCCCCATGACCGAAGAGGCCTTTAATGCGTGTATGAAGCAGTACTACGAGTACCGCGGCTGGGACGAGCAGGGCCGCCCCACTATAGAGCGGCTCGAGCAGCTGGAGATAGAGCCGGAGCTTATCGAGCGGTACAGGGAAGCTGTTGGGCTGTAGGGATATATGTGCGGGGGAAAGCCTTCCCCCGCGGCCGATCCCGGTTTTTTCCCGTCCGCTTTATCCTGCTCCGCTCCTCCGCTCCGCAGGGCGGACGGGACCGGTATCGGCCTCCCCTTTCTGCAGGCTGAAGGCGTCTCTCCTGTCAAAGGGCTGAAAAATGTCCAATCCCCGGTCGAGTATGATCTTCCATCCGGTGTCCGCTGCGATATAGCGAGTATGCAGAGAGGGATCGTCGCTTATCGTGTAGGAAAAATGCACGGAGGCGATCTGCGCGGATATGCCAAGGGCATTCTGGACATATTCGGCCATTGCGTAATAGCGCCGGTCGGCGGAAAAACTGTCCCGCCACTGCTGCAGGAGGAGTCGGCTGCTTCTGCCGGCGGCGGAGGCCTCCCCTCCGGTCTCGAGGGCCCATGCACGGCGGAAAACCTCCAGTACCGCTCCCAGGGGGGTAATCGTCTCGGATGTTTCGGATATGTAGGCCGTCAGTTCCTCCCTGAAAAAGGAGTCCAGGTCGTACTTGAGCACTTCATGCCATCGTGGCGAGCTGCGGGTCGTACCAGAATACAAGACGATGTGCGTCGGTGTGGCTGCGAATCGCCGTTTTTATTTTTTCGTACATACTTTCTGCTCTCTTCTACTCTTCAAACCCCAAGCTGTAGGATATTTTACCCTTGGAGCCGGCATAAATCAATGATGGTTTAAAAATTTCGCCGGCACGGATACAGTCGCTTTCCAAGTCCGTCCTTCTGTAAATGCAAATTTTTTTTGTGATTGGTTCGAGGGGAATTGGGCGCATCCCCGCGCTCCGGCGGCTGCAGGGTTTCCGCTGCGCCCCCTTGCGCAGAGTACACCTAAATATTTTCAATCATTTCTTTTTCAAGCGATTTGAGCAGGTAGAGTCAGATCGGATTGCCCGATTTTTTAAAATCACTTTTTATGTTGCTTTTTGCTGGGTAAGCCGTTTTCCAATAATTCTGTATATTTCTTCTTTACTTCTCTTTCCAATTCCCCAAATCTCGATGATCTCAATCTGTGACGGAGAAATTAAGCGATATACAATTCTGTAACTTTTTTTTGCAATATAGATTTTAAAGAAGCCGGTTAAATCGATATTAAACTTGTTTCCCAGTTGTTCCCCTAGAAAAGGATTGTCGGCTAATTCATCAATCTTTTTGTTCACATATTTTTTGATGCTTCCATCGAGTTTCTTATAATCTTTTTGAGCTTCCGGGATGAGGACAACTTTATAGCTCATACCTCTTCTCGAATTTCTTTCCACTCTTTGTTGTAAGAGGCATTGTATGTAGAA
>JBKHFZ010000130.1:0-7464 GCA_046539925.1 Spirochaetaceae bacterium | reverse complement strand
GGAGCCAAGGCGGCGGTAATAGGAGCGGGGCCTGCGGGGCTCTCCGCGGCCTATTTTCTTGCCCGGGAGGGTCTCGATGTAACGGTCCTCGAGAAGCAGCCCAATGCGGGGGGAGTTGTGCGTAATGTTATTCCCCACTTCAGGCTTCCCCAGGAGGCCATAGAGAAGGATATAGAGTTTATAAAGAAGTCGGGGGTGGATTTCCAATTCGGCGTCTCCCCCGATTTTGCCGCGGAGGACCTCAAAAATGATGGGTACACCTACGTTTTTTTGGGAATTGGTGCGGAGAAGGATAACCGGATGGAGCTCGACGGCGCAGACGGCAGGGTGAGGGAGTCCCTCGATTTCCTGCGGGCCTACCGGGGCAACTCGAACACTCCAGACCTGCGTGGCCACGTGGCGGTTGTAGGCGGCGGAAACACCGCAATGGACAGCGCCCGCGCGGCGATGAGTCTCGATGCGGTCGGCAAGGTAACGGTTCTCTACCGAAGGGCCAAAGAGCAGATGCCCGCGGACCTCGAGGAGTACGAGAACGCGGTAAAGGACGGGGTGGAGTTCAGATTCCTCCGGAATCCCGAGAAACTCGAAGCCGACGGTAAGCTCAGCGTTCGTGTAATGGAACTCGGAGAGAAGGATGCAAGCGGCCGGGCGCGACCGGTAAAGACCGATAAGACCGAGGAGCTCAAGATCGACCACCTCATTACCGCCATTGGCGAGCATGTGGATACCGACGCCCTCGAGGCCTTTGGAGTTCCCCTGGGAGAAGACGGATGGCCGGTTGTAGACGAGAAAACCCTGGAGACCGGCGAGGAGAATGTATACCTCGGGGGAGACGCCCAGAGCGGCCCCTCTACGGTGGTGCAGTGTATTGCGGCAGGAAGAAAGGCTGCCGACGACATTGCCCGGAAGGAGAAGAGGGGCGAGAGTAGAGAAGACCGCCTTCCCGAGTTCAACCCAGAGAAGATCCGGCAGGAGGTGCTGAGCCGCAAGGGTGCGATTATAGAGCCGGCAGACCCAAAGAACGCAGGCAGCGACAGCGCCTTTGCCCAGGCCGAAGCGAAGCGCTGTCTCGAGTGCTCCTACATCTGCAACAAATGCGTGGAGGTATGCCCGAACCGGGCAAACATCGTAATTCCCGTGGAAATAGCGGAAGCTTCGGGCAATAAGATCGGCTTTGGCCAGGAGTATCAGATTATCCACCTCGACGCCCTCTGCAACGAGTGCGGCAACTGCGCCATCTTTTGCCCCTGGGAGGGCAAGCCCTACAAGGACAAGCTTACCGTTTTTAGTCTCAAGAAGGATTTTATGGGATCGGATAATCCGGGCTTCTTTATAGAGGGGGGCACCTCCGGGGAAGCCACTCTCTACCTGCGTTTGGACGGAGAGGTGCGGGAGCTCTCGATAGACGACCATGGACAAATCTTCGGCGGTGCGGGAGAGACAAAGAACATGGGAGATACAAAGAACGCGGGAGCTGCAGGGGAGGTGGGAGATGCCGACCCGATGGCCGCCGCACTAATAGGCGAGATATACAGAAACTACGGTTATCTTCTGGGAGAGGTTATAGAATGATAGTTATTAAAAACGCCCATGCCCTGCAGTTTGAGCCTGCCCGCTCGTGGGAGGATGTGGATATTGTAATAGACGGCGATACCATCGCCGAGGTCGAAAAGGGCGCGGCGGACAAAATCGCCTCCGACAGAATAGAGAAGACAATAGACGCCTCGGGCACACTGGTCTATCCCGGGCTCGTCTGCAGCCACCACCACTACTACTCCGGCTTTGCCCGGGGCATAATGGGCGGGGTGGGACCCATAAAGGACTTTGTTACCGCCCTGCGGAATCTATGGTGGAGGATAGACCGCGCTCTCGACGAGGAGAGTCTCTACTACTCGGCCCTTATAAACTCTATAGAGGCCATTAAGATGGGAACCACCTCGGTAATCGACCACCATGCGAGCCCCTCCTATATCAGGGGCTCCCTGGATACGATTAAAAGGGCCTTCGAAGAGGCCGGCCTCCGGGGGATGACATGCTACGAGACCACCGACCGCCACGGGATCGAGGACATGAAGGCGGGAGTAGAGGAGAACGTCGCCTTTGCCGTTGCAGCGGAGAAGGAGAGGCAGAGCGGTAAGCCGCATCTGGTGGAGGCGGCAATCGGCGGACACGCCCCCTTTACACTGCCCGACGAAGGGCTCGAACTGCTCGGCGATGCGGTGGAGAAAACCGGCCGCGGGTTCCACGTCCATGTGGGAGAGGGAAAGTTCGACGTCTCCTTTAGTCACCTTCACTTTAACCGAGATATTACCGACCGCCTCTCGGATTACGGCCTATTGAACGACAAAGCCCTCTTTATCCACGGGGTGCACCTGTCGTCTGAGGACGTAGAGCGGATAAACGCAGCCGATGCCTACCTTATCCACAACGTAAGGAGCAACATGAACAACGGAGTAGGCTACAACAGCAGGCTCGGGGAGTACAAAAACGTGGCCCTCGGTACAGACGGAATAGGGGCTAATATGTACGAGGAGTTTCGCTTTGCCTTCTTTAAGCATATGGACGAGCACGGCGGCCTCGGGCCCGAGGATTACCTGGGCTTTCTTGCACACGGTAACGATGTTTTGCAGCGCTACTTCGGAGGCCTTTTCGGTCGGATCGAGAAGGGGGCAAAGGCGGACCTCGTGGTGGCGGATTACACGAGCCCCACACCGATACAGGCGGAGAATATCGCCGGCCACATGGCCTTCGGTATGACCTCCACCGATGTGCGGACAGTTATTATAGACGGAAAACCGGTCTACGAGGATCGGGAGTTCCCGATAGATATAGAGGAGATTTTTGCAAAGAGCCGGGAAGCGGCAAAGGCAACCTGGAGAAGGGTCGAAAACCTGGAAGATAAAACCTATTAGGAGTAACACAATGGCATTAAAAGACGATATTCTGGCAAAGGCGAAGGAGTACAGGGAGTATACTGCAAAGAACCTCTCAAAAATCGTGCAGATAAAATCCTACAGCGGCGACGAAGAGAAGGTGTGTAAAAAACTGGTAGAGCTCTGCGAAGAGGCAGGCTTTGACGAAGTGCGTATAGACGGCCTGGGCAGCGTGATAGGAAGGGTGGGAGACGGCCCTAAAAAACTCGCCTTCGACGCCCACATCGACACCGTCGAGGTAGGCGACCCGGATCAGTGGAGCTTCGACCCCTTTTCCGGCGAAATAAAGGACGGAAAAGTCTACGGTCGCGGGAGCAGCGACCAGAAGGGCGGAGCGGCGAGCATGATTACCGCCGGAAGGATTCTGAAGGATCTCGGTTACGGAGGACAGTACACTGTATACTTTACCTTTACGGTTCTCGAGGAGGACTGCGACGGCATGTGCTGGAAGTACCTTATAGAGGAGGAGGGGCTTAGACCGGATTTTGCCGTCTCCACCGAGCCCACGAGCTGCCGGGTAACCCGGGGGCAGAGGGGCAGGATGGAGATGATAGCCCGTCTGAAGGGTGTCTCCTCCCACGGTTCGGCCCCGGAACGCGGAAAGAGCGCGGCGTACAAAGCGGCCAGAGCGGTTCTTGCAATCGAAAAACTCAACGAGGACCTGCAGCCGGACGAGGAGAACTTCCTGGGTAAGGGTACTATCGTGGTAAGCCAGGTAGACGTACACGGCCCGAGCCAGTGCGCGGTACCCGACCAGGCGATGATCTACATGGACCGCAGACTCACCTGGGGCGAGGACAAGGACCTTGCCATACGCCAGGTAAAGAAGTATATGGCGGAAGCGGTTGGGGAGAGCGAGGAGAGCGTCTCTGTAGAGATGCCGATGTTCGACAAAAGGGGCTGGAGGAATCTCGACTACAGCCAGGAGCTCTACTTTCCCACCTGGAAACTGCCCGAGGATCACGAGTTTGTCGGTTTTGGGGTAAAAGCCTACGAGAAGCTCTGGGACAAAAAACCGGTGGTAGATAAGTGGACCTTCTCCACCAACGGAGTCGCCATTACCGGGAGACACGGTATTCCCCTCATCGGCTTTGGTCCGGGGGACGAGAACCAGGCCCACGCCCCCAACGAAGAGAACAGGGTGGACGATCTCGAGATATGCGCGGCCTTTTACGCGATGCTCCCCTATACAATGGAGGAGTAGAGAACCGAAGGAGAAGTAGAGAGAACGAGAGAAGAGAGGGTATATGAAAAAAGAGATAAGTTCGTCCATAAGGCGAAGAGACGCACGCCAAAAAACCGGCGGGTACACTCGGTATATTGCGGATATGGAGTTTTCCGGAATGCTCTACGCAAAGTTCGTGCGCTCCACGGAAGCACGGGGGCGGATAAAGCGAGTAGAGGTGCCGGAATTGCCCGAGGGGTACTACTACTTTGACGGGAAGGATATTCCTCCGGGAGGAAAGAACCGTATAGAGATGATAAAAGACGACTGGCCGGTGTTTGCAGACAAGGAGGTGAGGTTCTACGGAGAGGCCCTCGGTCTGCTGGTAGGACCGGAGCGCGCAAAGCTTTTAGAGCTGCGGGACAGGGTAAAAGTGGAGTATGAGACTTTAGCCCCCGCCCTTACCATAGACGAGGCTCTCGACCTCAAGGGCGGGCCTATCCACGGCCGGGACAACTGCTACAGCGACTACAGCCTGAGAAAGGGAGACCCCGAGGGGGCTTTTGAAAAGGCGGACCGGATAATAGAGGACGAGATAAGTACCGGCTACCAGGAGCACATTTATATGGAGCCCCAGGGAGTTGTAGGTACCTGGGAGGAAGGAAAACTGACTATCTACTTCTCCGGTCAGTGTCCCTTCTACGTCCGGCACGCGGTATCCGCGGCTCTCGGGATCGAAGAGAAGGACGTGCGGGTAAAACAGGCGGTAACCGGGGGCGCCTTCGGGGGAAAGGAGCACTACCCCGATGTAATTTCCACCGCCGTGGCGGTCGCTGTGAACAAGCTTCACGCACCGGTACAGATTATCTACGACCGGATAGAGGATATCAGTTATACCCCCAAGAGGCATCCGAGCGTTGCACGGTTTCGTACGGCCCTCGACGAGAGGGGGAACATTATCGGTATGGAGATAGACTCGCTGATAAACGCGGGGGCCTATGAGACCTGCTCTCTGGTGGTGCTCCAGAGGGATATCTTTTCGCTAAACAGTGTATACGATATTCCCAACGTAAAGATAAGGGGACGTGCGGTGGCTACAAACCACCCGCCCTCCGACGCGTACCGCGGTTTCGGAGCCCCCCAGGGGCTTTTTGCAGCGGAGATGCACATGAGCCATCTTGCCCGGCGGCTCGGCCGGGACGAGGTGGAGTTCAAAGGGGAATACTTTATTAAAAAAGGCGGTACCACCGTTACAAACGGCACCATCCACGAAGAGGTAAAGCTTCCGGAGATGATAGACAGGATAACGAAGAGCTCCGGGTATGCAGAGAAGGCCGCCGAGTACCGGAGCAAAAAATCACAAAAATCCGGAGGCCAAAGCGCGGCCGACCGAAGAGAGGCATACAAGGGCATAGGCATGAGTTTCTTTATGCACGGCAGCGGTTTTACCGGCAACGGGGAGCAGGCAATTATCCGCGGCGTTGTAAAAATGAAGCGGCGCAGCGACGGCGGGGCAGACCTGCGGGTAAGCAGCGTGGAGATGGGACAGGGTGTACAAACGACTTTCTGTAAAATCGCCGCGGCGGTTCTCGACCTGCCCGTAGAGAAAATAGTCTACGACAATCCGGATACCGACGAAGTGCCCGACTCCGGGCCCACCTGTGCCTCGAGATCGATTGCGATAGTGGGATACCTTGTTCAGGAGGCTGCAAAGAAGCTCAAAGAGCGCTGGAACGAGGGAGAGAACGTGGAAGTGAGCCATCAGTATGAGCATCCGGATTTTCTCGAGTGGGACCAGGAGTCCCTCCAGGGAGATGCGTACCCCTCCTACGGTTGGGGGGCAAACGTTATAGAGGTGGAAGTGGACCCCGTTACCTACGAGGTAACCACCACCGGCATCTGGAGCGTCTTCGATGTAGGCGTGGCTATAGACGAGAGGATAGTGGAAGGCCAGGCGGAGGGCGGAATTATCCAGGCCCTGGGATACGCGAGCCTGGAAAAACTCGAGACCTCCGGCGGCAGGTTCCTCCAGAACACCATGGCCGATTACACTATACCCACGAGTATGGATTTTCCTTCGGTAAATTTTGATCTGGTGGACAATCCCTACGAGTACGGACCCTTCGGTGCAAAAGGCGCTGGAGAGCTGGTCTTTGACGGTGCGGCGCCTGCCTTTGCCGATGCAGTGCAAATGGCCCTCGACAGGGATATACGGCGTATTCCCGTAAGCCCCGAGTATATTATGGAGGTCGTCGAAAATGGAGACGATTAAGAAAATCAGCTTTACCCTTAACGGGAAGAAGATAGAGATAGAGAGCGACCCGATGCGCAGGCTCCTGGACGTGCTCCGGGAGGAGTGCGGTATGACGGGAGTAAAAGAGGGCTGTGGAGAGGGAGAGTGCGGAGCCTGCTCGGTGTTCAAGGACGGGCTTTTGGTCAACTCCTGCATGGTTCCCATTGGAATGTGCGACGGCTCGACGGTAGAAACTCCCGAGGGCGTGCGCGAGAGCGAGCAGGGGAAGAAAATTATCGACTCCTTTGCCGAGTCGGGAGCGGTGCAGTGCGGTTTTTGCACCCCCGGAATGATGATGGCCACCGAGGCGCTCCTTCGGCAGAACGCGAATCCTGGCGAGGAGGAGGTGCGGGAAGCCCTCTCCGGTAATTTATGCCGCTGCACCGGCTACGATATGATTGTAGAGGGTGTGCTCAAGGCGGCGGAAGGGGGAAAAGGACTATGGTAGAGGCCTACAGACCGAAAACACTTGCCGAGGCATGCAGAATAAGGGCGGAGAAAGGGGCTGTTCCCTTTGCCGGCGGTACGGACCTCATGGTTAAGTACAGGTACGAGAGCGGTGTTGTCCCCGATTTCGGCAGGCCGGTGCTCTTTCTCGATAAAATCGAGGAGATACACTGTGTCGAGCGGGAGGGGGATCTTCTGCTCATAGGCGGAGGGGCGACTCTTACCCAAGTTTTGAACCACCCGGAAACCCCGGACATTCTGCGCAAGGCGGTCCGGAGTATAGCCGCTCCGGGCCTGAGAAATACCGCTACCCTCGCGGGGAACCTCTGCAACGCCTCCCCGGCGGGAGATTCTATCCTCGCCCTCTACGCCCTCGATGCTCAGGTAGAACTTGCCCGGGGGGAGACCGAAAGGACCCTTCCCATAGAGGAATTTATTACAGGTCCGGGAAAGACTGTGCTCCGGGAGGATGAGCTCGTCGCGGCGGTGGCGGTTCCCCTCAAACCGCCGGCTGGAGATAACTGGATGCTCGATAAAGGGAGTGACGGGTCTTACTCCTCCGGGGAGACCCCGGCGGAGGTATCCTTTTTCCGCAAGGTTGGAACCAGGAAGGCAAACGCCCTTAC
>JBKHFZ010000129.1:0-7490 GCA_046539925.1 Spirochaetaceae bacterium | reverse complement strand
CGAGGGAAATGTGCCGCGGGTTCACGACAAGAAGAGAATCTCCTACCTCGAGGAGTACACCGCAAAGGTGGCCCAGGCAATAGACGAAGGGGCGGAGGTGAGAGGATACTTTGTCTGGTCTCTTCTCGATAATTTTGAGTGGGCCGAGGGGTATAATAAGCGCTTCGGCCTCGTGTATGTAGATTACGAGACCCAGCGCAGGATAATAAAGGACAGCGGGTACTGGTACCGGGACTTTATAAAGGCCTGTCGATAAGCTCGGCCCCTTTACAATAAGCCCATTTATCGGTACCAATGTAGAGTAATACCCACAAACGGGAGCAGACCATGAATATCGACATCAAAAGCCTTCACCCTCTGGAGGTAAAGACCCTGCTGCATGTACAGCCGGAAGAGGAAATAAGTACCGGGAGACTCGTCCAGGAGCTCTCTTTTAAGATAGGCCAGTGCAACCAGGCTTTCAGCTGGCTCGAGGCAAAGGGTTTTATCGGGGAGAAAGAGAGAATTCCCCGTACGGTGTACGAGCTCACCGACCTCGGCCGCAGCTATGCAGAAGAGGGAACCCCGGAGGAGCGGATTGTCGCTCTCCTGCGGGAGAAAGGCCCTCACACAATGAAGGAGATAGGAGAGGCTCTTGGCCTCGAGAACAGCGATGTGGGCTCCTCCTTCGGAAAGCTCTCTAAGGAGGGCGTACTCAGGATGGACGGAGACAAAAGGGTTTCTCTTGTCCAGGACGTCGGCTCTCCGGGTCGCATGAGGGCTGTCCGCAGCCTCCTCGAGAAGGCCGCAGCGGGAGGCGAACTGGTCCACGGAGATCTCTCTCCGGAAGAGCAGAAGGCCGTAGCGGGAATTAGTAAAAAACGGGGTGCCTCCGGGGTTCCCTTTAAGGCGACGGACAGGGAAGAGGTAATCTACACCCTTACCAAAGAGGGTGAGCAGGCAAAGAAGGCGCTAATAGAGGCCGGTATGACAGGCGAGGAGATTGGTCAGATAACCCCGGAGATGTTGGGAGATGGAACGTGGAAGGGTAAGAGTTTTCGAGCGTATCAAATCCATCTGCCCCCGCACAGGGTACTCCTGGGAAGACGCAACCCGTACAGCGAGTACCTCCACTGGGTAAAGGACAAGCTCACCGCCCTCGGTTTCGAGGAATTTGACGGCCCTCTGGTAGAGACGGAGTTCTGGAACGGGGATGCCCTCTTTATGCCCCAGTTCCACAGTGCACGGGATATTCACGACGTGTACTACGTGGAAGAGCCGAGCCACGCAAAGAGCATAGAACAGCCCTATCTCGATCAGGTCGCCTCCGCCCACGAAGACGGGTGGAAGACCGGCAGTCGGGGATGGGGTTACACCTTCGACCGCGATTTTACCCGCCGACAGATTCTGAGGAGCCAGGGAACGGTCCTCTCTGCAAAGCAGCTGACCAGGGCGAAGGTGCCGGGGAAGTACTTCGGCATTGTAAGGTGTTTTCGGTACGATCAGGTAGATGCTACCCACGGTGCCGATTTCTATCAGACCGAGGGGATAGTACTGGGAGAGGAGGTGAATCTGCGAACCCTCCTGGGAATACTCAAAATGTTTGCCGAGGAGATCGCCGGGGCGGAGGATGTAAAGTACGTGCCGGGATACTTTCCCTTTACCGAACCCTCCATCGAGGTCCATATAAAACATCCCGAGCTCGGCTGGTTCGAGCTGGGGGGCAGCGGGATTTTCCGCCCGGAGGTTTCCCAGGCACTTGGGGTCGATGTGCCGGTACTTGCCTGGGGACTCGGAATAGACAGGATGGCCCTGATGCACCTGGGGCTCAACGATCTTCGTGAGCTCTTTACCCCGAACATAGAGAACGTACGTCTGAGAAGGAGCCGATAAGTATGACTAAAATAGAAGTCTACGGAAAAAGCCTCTTCTCCTACACGGGCAGAAGCTACACCGACGAGGAGTTCGAAGCAGCCCTGGAGACGGCAAAGGCCGAGCTGGACGGGAAGGAGCCGGAGAAGGATCTTTTAAAGGTTGAGCTGAACGATACCAACCGGCCCGACCTCTGGTCTACCGCCGGGCTTGGACGACAGCTGAGAGTGCACGAGACGGGGGAGATCCCCTCCTACGATTTTTTCTCCACCCCCAAAGAACAGAAAGACTGCGGCGAGAGAATCGTCAACATAGATCCCTCGGTAGAGGATATCCGTCCCTACGAGATAGCCATAGCGGTAAAGGGAAAGGAGATAGACGAGGCAACCCTCAAAGACATTATCCAGACCCAGGAGAAGCTCTGTTGGAACTTCGGCCGAAAGAGACGCTCAATAGCTATCGGTGTTTTCCGGAGCGACCTCCTTACCTTTCCCATAAAATACCTTGGGGCGGATCCCGATACCACAAGATTTGTACCACTCCAGACGGAGACCGAAATGTCCCTGCGGCAGATGATTACCGACATACCGAAGGGCAGGGAGTACGGCTATATCGTAAAAGATTTTGACCGTTTTCCCTATCTCGAGGACACAAAGGGCTACGCCCTCAGCTTTCCACCGGTTATAAACAGCGCCTATACAGGGGCCGTGCAGGTGGGAGACGAAAACCTCTTTATCGAGATGACGGGGACGGAGCTGAAAGACCTTATTCTTACTGCAAATATTGTAGCCTGCGACCTTGCCGACGCAGGTTTTACCGTACTGCCGGTAAAGATGGTGTACCCCTTCGATACGGAGTTTGGCCGGGAGATCGTTGCACCCTTCTATTTTCAGGAACCGTTAGATGTGGACCTCGAGGACGCACGTAAACTCCTGGGAACAGAGCTTGCCGGAGAAGAGGCACAGGAGTATCTCCGCCGCATGGGGGTTCGCAGCGATATTGAAGGGAATACCCTTCACGTTGAGGTGCCCCCCTACCGGAACGACTTTCTCCACCCGGTAGACGTAATAGAGGATATTATTATGGGCAGGGGCATGGAGACCTTCGAACCGGTTATGCCCCACGATTTTACCGTAGGCCGTTTAACGGCAGAAGAGGAGTTTAGCCGGAAGGTAAAGGAGGTAATGATAGGCCTCGGTTACCAGGAGATGATGTACAACTACCTCGGCTCGAAGAGAGACTACATAGATAAAATGGAGATAAGCGGAGGGGAGTTTGTGCGGATAGCCAACCCCATGTCGGAAAATTACGAGTATGTGAGGGCTTCGATTATCCCGAATATGCTCCAATCCGAGGCGGTCTCCGCCCACGCCGTTTACCCCCACAGGATATTCGAGGTGGGAAAAACCGCCGTGCTCAAACCGGAAAACAACTCCGGAACCGCCACCCACAATACCCTGGGATTTCTCCTCTCCGACAGGGAAGTCGGGTTCAACGAAGCCTCCGCGCATGTATCTGCTCTGTTTTACTACGTCGGTCTCGACTACGAGCTGGAGGAGATACAGGACCCGAGGTTTATTAGCGGCAGGGTTGCCGCCATTGTAAGCGGCGGAGAGCGGGCAGGAGTGTGTGGAGAAGTTCATCCCCAGGTCCTGGAGAACTGGGGGATACAGATGCCCTGCACCGCATGTGAGGTAAATCTCGATCTGCTGCGAGGAAAGGAGGATTAGTTATGGAAGTAAAGACGGAAGCCGTACAGCTCTCCTGGGAGGAGGACGCGAACATTATTGTCGGGCAGAGCCATTTTATAAAGACGGTGGAGGACATACCCGAAATACTCCTCACCTCGGTTCCGGGAATCGAATACGGGCTTGCCTTTTGCGAAGCCTCCGGTCCCGCGCTTATACGGACGGAGGGGAACGACCAGACTCTTATTGCCCAGGCGGTGGAGTGCGCCGAGAAGACCGGCGCCGGGCACAGCTTTTTCCTCATAATCCGTAACTCCTATCCCATCAATGTGCTCAACCAGATAAAGAACTGCCAGGAGGTTACCAGGGTGTACGCCGCAACGGCCAACCCCCTGCAGGTACTCGTAGCCCGCACCGAGCAGGGCGCGGGGATTGTCGGAGTGGTAGACGGAGTCTCTCCCAAGGGTATTGAGGGAGACGGAGAGAGAAAAGACCGGAAAGAGCTGCTTCGCACCATAGGGTACAAGTTCTAGAAAGATCATCTTCTTAACGTTTATGCCCCACCCTGCCCGTTTTTTTGGTTGCCTCCGGAAAGTTTATCCACCATAATAGATACTGCATGGCAAAAGTAAAGGATAGATGGAGGGAGCCGTAAAATGAAGAAGATCCTCGTTATAGACGAATCCCCGCTTTTCAGGAAGTACCTTACCCAGAAACTGGAGACTTACGGTTTTGAAATGATTCAGGGGGCAAACGGTCTGGACGGATGGGTCAAAACCCGGAACGAAGTCCCCGATTTAGTCATTATGGATTACTATCTCTCCCGCAAGAGCAGCGGAGAACTCCTCGAGGAGAAAAAGCGGAATAGAAACACCGCGGATATCCCCGTTATTATGGTTTCCTCAAAAATAGATAAAAACAAGGTAGTAGAGCTCGCGGGCTACAACGTAAAAAAGATCTTTTCAAAACCTATAAAGATGGAGAAGTTTCTCCAGGGAATATCGTCGATTCTCGGCGTGGATATCTCCATAGACGAAACTCCCTGTGTAATAGAGGCACACTTTAACGAAGATATACTCTTTATAGAGATAGCCCAGGGGCTGAATATAGAAAAGATAGAACAACTGCAGTACAAGATTGCCGAGCTCCTCGAGCTCTACCAGGTAAAAAGGCCAAAAATCCTCCTCATGATGAGCAGTTTGGATCTGCCGAAGGAGGATTACAGAAAACTCAAGATGCTGTTGGATACGGTTATGGATCATGCGCAGCCTAACGGCAAGCTCATAAAGATACTTACCACAAACGAGGATGTAATAAAAATTGTAAGCGAGACCAAGAGTTACGAGCATATAAATGTGCACAAGAGTCTCGATACCGCTATGGATTCCCTCCTCGGACTAAAAGCCGACCAGCTTGCCCACGATGAGGTGGTGAGCGAGCGGCTATTAAAAAGCTCGGCACCCAAAAAGGAGAAGGCCGAGGCTATACAGATGCGTTTCGACAGCGCGGAGGCCCGGCAGGAGGAAGATCAGCGGGAGAGTGTATTCAAGAGCGAAGCAAGGGTTGCGATTGTCGACGACGACCCGGTTATCCAGGAACTCGTAAAAACCGTCTTTTCCGACACCTCCTGGACCCTATATACCTTTAACAACGGCAAGGAGTTTGTCGATAATCCTGAGGGATTGAACTACGACCTCGTTTTTCTCGACTTGATGATGCCCGAGATGAACGGGTTTCAGGTACTCGAGTACTTTACCAAAAAAAATATCGACATTCCGGTAATAGTGTTCTCCGCCCTCTCCAAAAAAGAGACGGTAGTAAAGGCCGTCGGGTTTGGAATTATGACCTATCTAATCAAGCCCCTTAAACCGGAACAGCTGCTGAGAAAAGCTGCGGAAGTTTTGAGCAGTTCTTTTTAGTCCCGGAGAGAGAAATGGGAAAAGACGGGATGTTTCAGTCCATTTTTGTAAATGCCCCCGTGGGCATGGTTCTCCTCGATATGGAGGGGAAGATTCTCTCGGCAAACAAGGCCTTTATAAGGCTCTCCGGCAAAGAGAGTGTTACCCACACCACCTTTTGCTCCTACCTGCAGAGAGATGATGCAGAGGACTACCGCAGCCACCTCGACAGGCTGCTTCAGGAGGGGGGTGATGCCGGTATTACCCGGGAGGTCCGTCACATAACGGATTCAGGGGATGTGAGATGGTGGTGGGTTAACCTTTCTCTTATGATGCGGAAGGGAGGCAGAATATTTGTCGCCTTTATTGAGGATGTGACCACCCAAAAGGATTATGAAAAAAAACTGAAAATAGCCAAAGAAAATTCGGAAAAAGCCCAGGCCGTAGCCGAGGAGGAGACAAGAACAAAATCCGATTTTCTTGCCAATATGAGCCACGAAATACGAACCCCAATTCACACTATAATCGGAATGACGGAGCTTCTAATAGATACGGCTCTAGACGCGGAGCAGCAGGAGTACGTGGACCAGGTTCAATTCTCCGCGGATGTCCTGCTGAGCCTGATAAACGATATCCTCGACTTTAGCAAGATCGAGGCGGGCAAGCTGAGCATGGAGGATATCGAATTTGATCTCTATAAAACTACGGAGGATGCGGTAGACCTTGTTGCTCTCGAGGCACACAAGAAGGGGCTGGAAACTGCGGTGTTTATAGAGAACGATGTACCCCACCAGCTGCAGGGAGATCCCGTAAGGCTCCGCCAGATTATCGTAAACCTCTTTAACAACGCGGTTAAATTTACCAAAAGCGGAGAGGTTATGGTGAGGGTCGAAAAGCTCAAAGAGACCGACGACGACGTGTATCTGAAATTCTACGTAAAAGACACCGGTATCGGGATCTCCCAGGAGAAAAAGTCCAAACTCTTCCAGGTCTTCAGCCAAGTCGACTCCTCTACCACGAGAAAGTACGGCGGTACAGGTTTGGGACTCTCTATTTCCAAGAATCTTTCCGAGATGATGGGCGGAGAGATCGGAGTGGAGAGTGAGGAGGACAAAGGCTCGACCTTCTGGTTTACCGCGCATTTCGGAAAACAGGAGGAGACGAGTTTTTATCACTCCCTGCCGGAGCACTACTTTTCCGGGAAAGTGCTGGTGGTAGACGACAACTCCACGGTCCGAGAGATGCTGCTCAACTATCTTCGCGAGTGGGGGCTTGAGGTAGACGATGTCTCGAACGGGAGCGAAGGGCTTCGCTTGTTGAGGGAAAGCAAGGGGAAGGGAGCGGGCTACGATGCCTGTCTGGTGGATCTCCTTCTGCCCGGTATGGATGGTTGGCAGTTTGCAAGCGAGGTAAACTCCGACGAAACCATCTCCGATACCAAGCTCCTGTTGATGAGCCCCACAGGCAAGAGCGGTGATGAGGCGAAGATGAAGCTCCTCCATTGGTTCGAGGGATATTTGAGTAAACCCGTTAAGAAGGGTAAATTATTCGAGCTCCTCTTTAAAATGTTTACCACCGAGGAGGAGTCGAAAAAACTGGAACAGGAGGAGGAGGAGCTCGAAGAGGCCGAAGAGCTCGTCGAGCTTGTAGAAGAGATTACCGGGGGCCGTATTCTTGTGGCGGAGGACCACGAGGTAAACCAGCAGCTGTTCAAGACTATCCTGCAGAATTTGGGCCATGAGGTGCATATTGCCAACAACGGAAAAGAGGCGGTTAACGCGGTAAAGGGGATTACCTACAACATAATATTTATGGATGTACAGATGCCCGAGATGAACGGGTACGAGGCTACCGAGGAGATACGCAGGAGAGGGGTGGACACACCGATTATTGCCGTTACCGCCAGCGCCCTCCGCGGAGAGGAGGCCAAAAGCCTGGAGGTGGGGATGAACGACTTTCTTGTAAAACCCTTTAAAAAGAAAGACCTCCTCCCCATGCTGGAGAAGTGGATGCAGACCGACCGGAGCGATGCTCCTTCCCGGGAGTCTGCAGC